>CALBSQ010000413.1 GCA_937967325.1 uncultured Chloroflexota bacterium | reverse complement strand
GCACGGCATCAGGCGCGGTTTCAACCGCCGGCCATGGACCACGACCGACGCCGAGTATGGTTGATGTACCAGCAAAGGAGAACCGGAGTGATTCCAACTCATCGTCCCCCGACGCCGGCCGGGGAAATGCTGCTGGAAGAGTTTCTGAAGCCAATGGGTTTGACCCAGGTGGAAGCGGCACGGTGGATGGCGATGCCGCTTGACCGGCTGAACGAGATCGTTCATGGCAAGCGCGGCATCAGCGCGGACAGCGCCATCCGCCTATCTAACTTGCTCGGCACCACTCCCCAATTCTGGATGAATCTGCAGGCCGCGACAGACCTGTATCGCGCGTCCCAGGAACGGGAGTTGGCTCGCCGCTAGGGCGTGCTGCGCCGTGCTCGGATGTGTTCGTCCCGACAGGAACTCGAACCGACACAAGGACTCCGGCCTGATTGGCGTACCGAACGGCGATTTCACCCGGCGGAGCGGCGATAGGAGGACGGCATGGCTGACGTCGATCGGATCCTGATCGTTGGGGGTGGCATCGCGGGCCTCTCCCTGGCGACCGCCCTGCACCGCCAGGGCTACACCCCGGAGCTCGTCGAGCGCAACACGGCGTGGCCGGCGGTCGGGGCGGGGATCAATCTGCCCGCGAATGGCGTGCGGGTCCTGCGAGCGCTCGGCGTCGGGGAGGCGGTCGAGCGGGCCGCCGCGGCGCTCCGGCGCTGGGGATTCTTCGATCAGCACGGGGAGCTGCTCTGCGAGACCGATCTCGCAGAGCTCTGGCGCGACGTCGGCCCGTGTCTGGGCATCACGCGTGTCAGGCTGCACGAGGCGCTGCTCACTGGCGCTGCTGCTGTGCCGCATCGATTGGGTGTCTCGCTTACGGCCTTGACCCAGGCTGAGAACCGGGTCCGCGCCGGCTTCAGTGACGGCACGTCCGGCGACTACGACCTTGTGGTGGGGGCGGACGGCATCTATTCGACCGTGCGCGAGCTCGCGGTGAACGCTTCCCCGCCCAGCTCCGCCGGGCAGATGGTCTGGCGGAGCCTCGTAGCGACGCGCCCAGGAGGGATCGTCGACATGATGGTGCTCATGGGCGAGGGATGCTTTTTCGGGCTGGTCCCGATGGGCGAGGGCTACACGTATGGTTTCGGAGCCGTGGATGGGGCCTTCAAGGATCCGCTCGCGGGACGCCTCGAACGTTTTCGACGCCGCTTCGCCGGATTCGGCGGGCCGGTTCCGGCGTATCTCGCCGCCCTGCAAGGTGATGAGCAACTCCACGTTGGACCGCTCGAATGGGTCGAGCTCGACGAGTGGTATCGCGGCCGGGTGGTCCTGATCGGGGACGCCGCGCATGCCGGCCCGCCGAACATGGGCGAGGGCGGCTGTATGGCCATGGAGGACGCCCTGGTGTTGGCGGAGGTCCTCCGCGCGACCGACAGCGTCGAGAGCGCGCTTGAGCCGTACGTCCGCAGGCGCCGGCCCCGCGCCGATTGGGTCCAGGAGCAGAGTCGCGCGGCAGCGCAGGCCTGGGTCCTGCCGCCCGCCGTTCGTAACGCCGCGTTGCGCGAGCGAGGCGACCAGATGTTTCGCGACCGCTATCGACCGCTCATTCCGGCGCCGTAGGCTGTTGTTAGGCATTGGCCTGCCGCATCCTCGGCATCACCCCTCGGCCGGCATCGACTTGCGCAACCACGGGCAGCTCGATGCCGACGGATACTCGATGCGGATGGTATCGATCTGGAGCTCGCCCTCGGGGAGGTAGCGCCGATCGATCGCATAGTCGTGGACCGGCCGTCGCCGATGGATGTCGTCGGTTGGCTCGAGCGGCACAACGGTCAACGGATACCAGACCAGGATGATGTCGTTATCGACGTCCTTCAGCGCCTCCACAATGTCGCCATAGCCATATCGCGCTTTCATATCGTGCCGCGCGCGGATGCAGATCCATTGGCCTGGATCCGGAGCGAGCACGACGGACTGCTGGCTCCAATCCGGCGTCACAAGAAACGACTGGCCGGTGAGGATAAAGTTGGCCAGGATGTCGCCCGCGCCGGCCTGGACCAGCAAGACGACCTCGGCTCCGCGCTGGCGCACGTCCCCACGCATGCGCACGGTGAGCTTGGCATTGGTCAGGTCGCGGCTGTAGCCATCGTCGAAGAAGCGGTTCGGCCCGGCGAAGGCGGGACCGGGCGAGGCGGTGTAGAGGAAGGCAATCAGGGAGAGGTAGCCCCCGCCGGGCGGCGCGTGGTGCGAGTCCACGCCCCAGGGGCTGCGTGATGTCAGCACGCCGTTGTGAAGCTCCAGCAAGACGTTGTCGCCGTGCTGCTTCCAGCCGCACCAGCCC
This sequence comes from uncultured Chloroflexota bacterium, assembly GCA_937967325.1. Taxonomy (GTDB): domain Bacteria; phylum Chloroflexota; class UBA4733; order UBA4733; family UBA4733; genus UBA4733. The sequence continues at coordinate 10,422 of CALBSQ010000413.1, read as the reverse complement.
CCCGGCCCATCGTCGAAGGTCTCCTCGTAGACCGTCCGGCGTCCACCAGCCATTTCGTCGCTCCTCACAGAGATCTCCACACCCTTCCGGTAGCACAGAATCAGCGCCATGCTGTCGCGGTTGCTCATCTGTTTGCTCGACTATATACTGTGTACCGTATAAGCGGCGAAGGCTCCGCTCGCGAGGCTGCATAGGGAGAGGGCTTGATGAACCACGCATTGACCCGTCGACACCTGTTGCGATCTAGCATCGCCTCGTCCGCCGGACTAGCCGGCGCGGCGTTGCTCGCCGCCTGCGGCGGATCAGGAGCCCCGGCGGCGTCGACGTCTTCCGTTGCCGGCTCGGCGACGCTGTCGTCCTCCAGCGCGGCGCCGGCGGCGAGTTCCGCCGCCACCAGCGTGGCTAGCTCCAGCCAGACGACGTCACAGGCCGCGACGTCGAGCGCGCCACAGCCAACGGCGACCTCCGCCCCCAAGGCCCAGGCGGCGGCTCCCGCCGCCAACCCGCAGGCTGTCACCTACACAACACCGGATGTCGACCCGTTGCTGGCCCACGAGAAGCAGGCCATCGATGAGTTCATGCAGAAACATCCCACCATCAAGGTCGACGTGCAGACGTTCCCGGATGCCCCGGATTTCTATGAGAAGCTGAAAGTACTATTCGCTGCCGGAGTCATGCCCGACGTGCTCAACCAGGAAACCAAATATCTACCTGGCCACGTCTACCAGAAGATGATCATGGAGCTCACGGCCATGATGAACACCGCGGGCATCAAACAGGACGACTTCTGGCCGCTGCAATGGAAGAAGCACGAGCTCAACGGCAAGATGTGGGGCATCCCTATCGAGTCCGAGGAGGTCGTCGTCTTCTACAACAAGGATCTCTTCCAGAAATACGGCGTGACGCCGCCGCCCACGAAGTGGGACGATCCGAACTGGACCTGGGACGCGCTGCTCGAAGCCGCCACGAAGCTCACACAGGGCGCCGACGCGGCCAAGACCTGGGGATTCAACGTGTCAACCTGGTGGGTTTACGACTACCCGATGATCTGGGGCTATGGCGGCACGGTACTGAACGCCGACCACAGCAAGTCGACGCTCTCTACTCCGGCAACGCTGGACGCCCTCCAATTCCGCGCCGATCTGCTGAACCGGTACCGGGTTCACCCGCTCGCCGCCGATCTCAAGGAGGGACTCGTCAAGATGTTCGGCGCCGGCCGGATCGCCATGAACATGACCTGGTGCGAATGGGCCTACTACATCAAAGACGTGCCGAACTTGAACTTCGAGATGGCGCCCACCCCCAGGGGGAAGGCCGGCGCCTTCACCCGCGCCCCGTCCGACTGCATCACCATCAACAGCCAGACCAAGCATCGCGACGACGCCTTCACCGTCGCGCAGTACCTGACGTCACTGGACGGTATCAAGACCATGGTGGCCAGCGTTGGCCTGGTGCCGGCCCTCAAGGCCGCTCTCCCCAACTACGTCCACCCGCAGGACCCCAAGGTTGCCAACCTCAACTGGCAGGTGGCGGTCGACGCCGAAGCACAGGGGCACGTCCAGGCCCAGGACGTGACGATCAAGTGGACGGAGATGGACACGCTGCTCAGGAAAGAGCACGACGTGCTGCTCGCCAACAAAGAGACGGCGCAGGACTTCGCCGCCAAAGTAGAGCCGCAGATCAACGCGCTGCTGGACTCGATCCCCGCCGACCAGCGGGGATTTATCGGCGACTAAGCGGCGCCACCCGGAAGGCGTGGTCTACCTGCCGGAAAGCGAGCATGGCTGTCGCGGTCCGGAGCGAATGGCCAGAATTCGCCCCACTTCATCACGTCCGTTCGGTTCGCGCCTGCCCGGCAGCTCCCAGCTTCTCGCTGCCGCCAAACAGGTCGGTGAGGTGCTCCAAGCTGGCCCGGAAGTGCTCCGGGCTGATCGTGTCCACACCCCGAATGTCGAGCTCAGTAATCAGGCGTGCCACGCTCACGCCAGCCCGGGCGGCAGCCTCTCCCAGATTCAACTCCCCGGCCGAGTAATCGGCGATGGCGTACTCCAGGCGGACATGATCCAAGGCGTCGAGCACCCACTTGCGCAGTAGCGTGCCTTCCGCCAGGTGCTCGCGGGCGCTCGCCTCGGCAATCAGGTCGCTCTCCTCACGACGCAGCCGGACAGACTTGGTGACCGATCTTGCGTTTGCAGTCACGGGCTTTTCTCCTCTTGCATCACACGTGTCAGGATACGGTGCCCGGTCCGGTCGCGATGATGCCGGCGGCACGGTTTGCGCCGCCGAGGACACTCGCGTCCGGAGGTATCCGTTATTCGGATCGTCCCCTATTCGATGGGCTGCCATGTAGTGCTTGCCTTTTCGGGGAGTGGTTTGGCCGCCTCTGCTATCTCGCACCAGATGGCGTCGCCTCTACGCTAGTTAGGCGTAGATCGCGTCTTCCTCCGAGTCCCAATCACGCATGAAGACGGCCGAGGAAAGCCGCGTCCACTCCGCGTCGTGCTCCTCCTCAGCAAGAGCGCTGCGGATCGCCCACTCGACGTAGGTGGTGATAGTCTGATCGTGCGCAGCAGCTGCAATCTCCAGCCGCCTGCGCAACTCAGGGTCGACATCCAGCGTAAGTCGTGCTCGTTGTTCCGACACCACAAGCTGCGTCCGACCGTCGGAAATGTGGAAAACTCACATTGCCAGTTTACGACGCGCCCGCGTGCCCGCGGCATGCGCCCCCCGCCGCTTGGTCTCCTCCACATTTGCATGTCGTTCAACTCGACGCACTTGCGTAGCGGCGCAGGCCACGCCGGAACAACATCGTAGCAGCCACCAGCGCGGCTCCGGCCAGAGCGACTGCGCCTGCCAGGCTCGTGACGTGGAGTGTACCGGTCAACGCCTGCGCCGGGACGGTGGTGATCACCGCGATTGGTATGATCGAGGTCAGCACCAGCCGCGTCCACGGCGGATAGAGCTGCGCCGGGAACCGGGCCAGCTCGAAGACGATGTCGAACAGCCAGGTGAAGAACAGGCCAGGCAGCCAAAAGACGAGCGTCGCGCAGGCGAGCGCGAGCGCGTAGAGCAACGCTGCCCCGGCCATCAGTGCGACCAGGAATGTCGCGAGGCGGGCCGCGTCAAGCGCCCGGCCGAGCTGCCCAGTAGCAACGACCAGCACGGCGGCGCCGAGAGCCGCGTCCAGCAGGGCCAGCGGATGCCAGCGCTCCGCGCTGGACAGGAACTGGACGTTGACGGGCCGCAGTAGGGTGAAGTCGAAGCGCCCGGTGTACACGTCGCCACGCACGCCGGCCAACCCGTCCAGGCTCGGCCCGATCGCCAGTCCGTAGAGTGCCCGAAGCAGCAAGTACGTTCCCAGCAAGGCCAGCGTTGCCGGGAAGTCCCAGCCGCGAAGCGTCCGCACCTGCCCGAAGAGCACCGCCAGCCCGATGATGCCGGCGCCCAGGTTCAGTATCGACTGAAGCAGGCCGAACGCGAAGTCGGCACGGTCGGCGAGCTGTTGCTGCGCCGCCGCGCGGAAGAGCGCGGCGACCAACCGTACGTATCGCACGCCTTATCCTCCCCACGCCGTGTAGCGGCGCACGCCCAGGCGCCACAGCAGGCGCGCCAGCGCGAGACAGACGATCAGCCAGCCGAGCTGCCAGGCGAGGCCGCGCGCAATCCCCGTCGCGTCCAGGTGGCCGGACAGAACCTCCACGGGGAAGCCCAGCATATAGCGGAAGGGCAGCAAGATGGCCACCGCGCGCAGCGGTTTTGGCAGGAGCGCCACCGGCGCGACCTGGCCGGCCAGGAGGAAGAGCAGCGCGGCATGCAGACTGAACAGGCCGCCGGCCCGGCTGGTCCAGAAGGCCAGCGACGCCAGCGCGTAGCTCCAGCAGAAGCGCAGCGCCCAGGCCAGCGTCAAGGCAGGGAAGAAGAGGATGACGTCCGATGGCGTCGGGTGCAGCTCAGGGCGCAGCAGGAGCGCCAGCACGGCTCCGACCGGGAAGGCGAAGAGTAACGTCACGGTGACGGCTGCCACGTCCTGGGCAAGCACATCCAGCACCGGCGCCATCGGTCGGAGGAGCAACCGGTTGAGGTCACCCGAGGCGATCGCATCACCGACCGTCCACTCGTGCTGGACGTTGGTGACCTGGGCGATGACGATCAGCAACAGATAATAGGCGACGAATTCACCGCGACTGAACCCGCCGACCGTGCCGCTACCTGCCGCCGTTACCCAGACGAACAGGAAAGCCAGGGGCGCGACCATCCAGCTCAGGGCCTCGATGAAGAAGAGGCCGCGTGTTTGCAGCCGCATCGTCCAGGTCGTCCCGATCAGCGCCCAACCCGCTCGCAGATTCATCTCGGGCCTCCGCGATAGAGCTGATCGACGATCGTCTCGATCGGCGGGTCCTCCACCGTCAGATCCTCGACGGGGAGGGTCTGTAACAAGTGAGCGGCAATCGCGGGCGCCGCGGCGCGCTCGGCGCGAACTCGCAGGTGTCCGTGCGACGAGGCGACAACGGATGCGCCCGGCGGGAGCACAGCGTCGTCGCCGGTCGCGGGATCGTCACCGTACAACATGAGGTCGATAAACTTGAAAGGAGCGAGTCGCCGTGCCAGCGTCCGCAGGTCCCCGTCATAGCGAAGACGCCCGTCGTGGATGAACAGGACCCGTGAGCACAGCGCCATGATGTCGGCCAGGGTGTGGCTGGTGAGGAGGATGGTGGCGCTGGCGCGTCGATTGTAGTCGGCGATGAATACGCGTAGTCGCGCCTGCATGGTGACGTCTAGCCCGAGCGTCGGCTCGTCGAGGAACAGCACACTCGGGCGGTAGAGCAGAGCGCAAACCAGCTCACACTTCATGCGCTCACCCAGCGAGAGCGTTCTCACGGGTTTGGTCACGAGCGCGGTCAGGTCCAGCAGGGTGATCAGCTCATCCAGCGTCGTTCGTAACTGGGCGGGCGGCACGCCGTAGATCTCGCCGAGCACGCGGAAGGTATCCAGTGGTGGGATCGCCCAGAGCATTTGACTCTTGTTGCCCAGGACCATGCTGATGCGCCGAAGGAAGGCCGGCTCGCGACGCCAAGGAACGAAGCCGGCGACGCTGGCGCACCCCGAAGTTGGATGCAGCAGCCCGGCCAGCAGCTTGAGCGTGGTCGTCTTGCCGGCGCCATTCGGGCCGAGGAAGCCGACGATCTCGCCAGCCTCGATAGAGAAGGTGACGTCCTGCACCGCCTCGACCTGGCGGTAGGTCCGTTGCACCAGGCTGCCGAGCGTGGCCTTCAGCCCGGCGCCGCGCTCAGGCACGCGGTAGCTCTTCGTTAGCCCGTGTACGCTGATTTCCGGTCGATTCATGAGGCATTCCTTTCCAGAAGCAAGCAATCGTAGGAGCGAGGAAGAGTGGTCACGATGGGCTCGGCTGGCCGCACCGCGCGCCGGGCGGGACGAGCGAACGCCGTTGACGACGCTAGGGAGAATGCCCAAACCGGTGAGCCGACGCCGCGAGGGCGACAGAAAGCGATCTCGCGGGGACCGGGCAGCAACAAGCGCCCGGCGCAATCGCCAGGGCTCAGCCAGTCAGACGGAGCCCTCGATCAATTATTGCGAGGCGCCGGCCCCTGGCGCGAGAACGCCACGGGCCTAGCGAGGCAGTTGATGCAAACGCATGCGGGCAATGGTAGCATGTCTGTCCGCTGCACCACCTGCTCACATGCCTGTCGGGAGCGCGGCGATAGCTGGATCTGCGACCAGGCGGTTGCTCAAGTTGATGACATCGGGATCGCTTTTGCTACCGCTATCACTCGGCTGGCGGCGAGCCGCTGAGCGACCGATGGTACCATCCGTCAACCACTGTTAGCCACCGGAGTAGAGAGGATGCACGCCGTGGTCACGCCCGCTGCGCCGACGAGGCGCTACACGATCCACGATCTGGACCAGTTCCCTGACGATGGCAAGCTGCGCGAACTGGTGGACGGGCAGATTGTGGAGTGGGACGTGACAACGCTTCGACACGGGTTCCTGGAAGCGGCGCTGGTGGAGTACCTCCGACGCTTTGTACGGGAGCGCCGCCTCGGGAACGTGGTCTGCGGCGAAGGCATGGTGCGGATTCAAGGAAGTGAGTACCACGCGCGGGGCGCGGACCTGGCCTTCTACCGTCGTGGCCGCTTCCCGAAGGACATCGACGCCGCGGCGACCATAACGGCTCCGGACTTCGTGGTCGAAGTCATTTCGCCATCAGATCGGGTCAGCATGGTAGATGCGAAGGTGGCCGACTGGCTGCGAGCGGGAGTCCAGTTGCTGTGGTACGTCAACCCGGAAACGGGCGCCACCACGGTCTATACCCAAGACAGCATCCGGCGTGTCGCCGCCAAGGACCTCCTCGATGGAAGCGACGTGCTGCCGGGGCTGCAGCTCCGGCTGCAGGATCTGCTGGACGAGCTGGAGTCTGAGGACGAATGATCCCACGCCCATGGAATCGGCCGGCCACGAAAGCTCAGGACAGGCATCATCGTCGCTAGCAATGAAGATCCGGGGATTCCTTCTAGCGCCCTGGTCGCACCGCGATCGCCGTGACCTCGACCAGCAATTCGGGTAGCGCGAGCCTCGATACCTCGACGGCCGTGCTCGTCGCCAGGACATCCCCCATGACCTCCCGCTTGGCCGCCGCGAACGCCGGGAGGTTGCGCATATCGGTCAAATGGACCGTCATGGCGGTGATGTGCGCCAGGTCCGTGCCGGCCGCTTCGAGGGCGGTGCGGACATTCTCCAGTGCCAGCCGCGCCTGGGGGCCGAACTCGGGCGAGACCACCTGTGCTCGCTCATCCAGCCCCACCTGACCCGCCACGAAAACAAGGTTGCCCGCGGTCACGCACTGCGCGTAGCCACGGGGCCGTGAGTCGAAGAGACCCGGCGCCTCAACGATTTGCTTCTCCTCGTTCATCGCATGTCCTCCTGTGCCCGGCACTCTCTTCCACACTGACAGGTCACCCGGATCTCCTTCAGCACCAGTGTCATCTGGTCTGTCTCCCCGACCCTGAAGCGCCAGCGCTCCCGAGGATAGTAGCCCACGTGCTCACATCCTCGGGAGCGGCTCTCGCTAGCGACCCAGATGCTTGTCCAGGAACGCTGCGATCGCTGGGTACACGGCAAGCCGGTTGGTCAAGCGCGTAATCCCATGTCCCTCGTCCTCGGATCGGAAGTATTCCACCGGCACACCGCGAGTGTGGAGTGCGCCGACGATCTGTTCGGTCTCTTCGATCGGCACGCGGGGATCGTTGGCGCCGTGGAAGACGTAGAGCGGCGCGCGAATGCGGTCGACGCGATGGATCGGCGAGATGCGCTCCAGCAGCGCGCGATCCCGCTCCGGGCTGCCGTACTCGGCGGCACGATGCGCCCGCCGCCAGGGCGCCGTGTGCTCGAAGAAGGTGAGGAAGTTGGCAACCCCGTACAGATCGACACCTGCCGCCCACCGCGCCGGGTACTCGGTCAGGCAGGAGAGCACCATAAAGCCACCGTAGCTGCCGCCCATGCAGGCGATGCGCCGCCCATCGGCCCAGCCGGTTCTGGCCAGCCACTCGGCGGCTGCGTCGGCGTCGGCAACGCTGTCCAGTCGCTTCTCCACGTCGTCCAGGTGGCTGTAGGCCTTGCCGTAACCGGTCGAGCTGGCCCTCCGGGCCGCCGTGGATCACGACGACTGCGGCGTGCTGCCCATCCGGGCGCGCCCCCGCTGGTGCGTACAAGAATGCCGGGATCTGCCGGCCGTCGAAGGTCGGGTAGTGGACGGTCTCGGGCTCGACTAGCCGCCCTTCGGCAATGCCCGCCTGCGTGGCAAAGGTGAGCTGGAGCGCGGAGCCCCGCGCGGAATCGACTAACCAGATATTCTGCGTAGAGCTCGGGCTGACTAGACTGAAGGCGAGCAGCCGGCCATCCGGAGACCAGACCAGCTCGTCGCGCCAGGCGGAGACGGAGCCGCGACAGATCACGCCGCGCGGCAGCGAGGGCACAGGAAGGCGCTTGCCAGAGGGGAGATCGAGCAGCACTAGTTGCGAATATCCCCCGATGTTCAGCACATAGGCCAGCCGCCGGCCATCGGGAGAGAGGGCATGGTTAGTGACATCGGCGCCGCCTTCGTCCAGGTGGCGCCAGCTCAGCGTCTGGACGTCGAGCGCACAGAGCCGCACGAAGTCGTCGTCAAGGTCGGTCGAGACGTAGAGCGTCCGCCCGTCCGGCGACCACTCTGGCCCACCGAAGCGCGCCGGGCCCTGGTGCGGTGTGAGCAGCCGCGTTTCTCCGGAGGCGACATCGACGAGCCGCACATCCTCGTCGAACGACCCGTGAGATTCGATGGACAGCAGGCTATTCCCGTCGGGTGAGATCGGGCCGGCGTGGCGCAGACCTTCCGCCTGCAGCACGGTTCGCGCCTCGCCGGTGGTTACGTCCTGCAGCAAGAGGTCCAGATCGCGCGGGTGGCGCTCGTTTGCTGCGTAGGCGATGAAGCGACCATCGGGCGACCAGCCCCCAAACGGGTGCATCGCCTCCGTCGCGCGGGTGAGCGGCTTGCTACTCCCGTCCGGCGACACGAGCACTAGCCGGTGGCGCTCATCGCCGCCGGTATCCCAGGCAAAGAGCAGGTGTTCGCCGTTCGGCTGGTAGCTGATCAGGCCCACCCGATCGTCGGTGAAGGTCAGGCGCTCGGGCCAGCCGCCGTCAATGGGGACGGACCAGCCCTGTGCGATGCCGATCAGGTCGGAGACGAAGGCGACACGCCGGCCATCCGGCGAGAACGCCGGTCCATAGGCGCTACGAACGTGCAGGAAGCGGGCGTAGTCGATCTGGTCGGACACGTGGGCGGTATCCACAGGCGGCTCTCCCTTCTACTATTGATCGCTATTGTGGCATGGCTCGAGTGTGCGTTCCCTAGTCCGGTGTGGCCCAGCCTGTTGATCCGGAATGGCACACCTGCCGTCCAGTTGCCACCTGCCCTGCGGAGCAAACGGGCTCAGCGGGAGGGGCGGCATGCGCAGGAGGAGAGCGACGGTGGAGTTGTTCGAGGAGATCCGACGCGAGTCCTGCCTGGAAACCGCAGCCGACCAAACGAGCGGTGGCGTCCCTGCAGGTTCGCGTCTCAAATGCCCGAGTACCGGAAGTAATCGGTCTGAGCGCGGTATGTGGCGTCTGCTTCCCCGACGCTCCCCCCTACCCAGGCTCGTTCCTAGGCGGTCTGGATACGAGCGTCGAATCCGAGGATCCGAGATCAAGCCGGCGAAGTGCCGGGACCGTGGCGACTCCTACCGTGATCGCCGCACCCGCGAGTCCAAACGCTGCCGCCGCACTTGCTAGACCGAGCCGCGTCACCGTGGCCCCCGCGAGCAGAGAGCCGATCGCCGGTGTCGATCCGGTGATCGCACTAAAGCTACTGAACACCCGTCCCCGTAGCTGGAACGGGGTCCTTTCTTGCCTGATGGTCACCCCTAACGGGTTCAGAGCGCCAACTACTATGCCCACAACGAGCAATATCATCGTGAATACCAGCAGGCTTACTCCCGCCCATATCATCCAGTATTGGGCAGGCAGCAACGCCATCGCCCCCACCAAGACCCATCGTCGCGGCAGTCGGCGCCCGACCAGTGCAAACAGCACCGCGCCAAGCAGCGAGCCAGCACCAATGGCGCCCACCATCACACCGAAGCCTAGTGCGCTGCCAAACGTTGTCCTCGCGTACAACGGCCACAACACCATCGCGCTCCCTCCCCCAAGAACATTCACAAGGGCTACTGACAAGGCAAGGGCCAGGAGCGTGGAATCGGCGCGGAGAAACCTCCAGCCGGCTACCAGCTCCTGAAGGTACTCACGCTGCGGAGTGGGGCGACCCGGTCGGGGCAGGACAGAGATGCGGAGACAAGCCACGGATAAGGCACACAAGACGAACGAGAGCGCGTCGACCCAGAACACATGTTGCGCCCCTATCGATGCGACCAGCCCGCCGCCAATCGGCGCCCCCGTCAGGAGCGCGACCTGCTGCGCGGCTTCATAGGCGCCGTTGACTCGCTCCAGCGACGCTCCACCTGAACGCGCCAACTCGGGGAGCATCGACCGACGGGCGCTCATGACGGCAATCTCGGGCCCCGCGGTAAGCATGAGCGCCGCGACGATGGGCCCGAGCGAGAACCCGAGCCAGTGTTAGAGCAATGGCACCGCGGCCGTACCAAGCGCGCTCAGGAGGTCGCCAAGGACGCTCGCCCGTCGGTGACCCAGCCGATCGACGAGGGGTCCCGCCAGGAGCCCAACCATAAACCGCGAGACGAACATCGCAGCGCCTACCGTCCCCGCCAGAGCGGGGCGTCCAGTCGCCTGGAGCACAAACCATGGCACTGCCACGAGCGTCATCTGGCTTCCCGCAAGCGAGACGGTGTTGGCGACCGTCAACAGACGGAG
>CALBSQ010000412.1 GCA_937967325.1 uncultured Chloroflexota bacterium | reverse complement strand
GTGCGGGCCGGGCGGGGTGGGCAAGACCCGCCTCGCCCTCCACGTCGCCGCGGCGCTGGCCGACCGCTTCGCCGGCGGCGCCGCCTTCGCCTCCCTGGCGGCGGTCACCCGGCGCGGCCAGGCCGCCGCGGCCGTCGTCCACGCCCTCGGACTGCACCCCGGTCCCGAGCGCTCCGCCGAGCAGACGCTCTTCGATTACCTGCGCCCGCGGGCCCTGCTGCTCGTGCTGGACAACTTGGAGCAGGTCCCCGATGCCGCTGATCTCGCAGCAGATTTGCTGCAGCACGCCCCTGATCTAGTCATCCTGGCCACCAGCCGGGCGGTCCTGCGCGCCTACGGGGAGTGGGAGTTCCCCGTCCCCCCCTTGGCGCTGCCCGACTCCCGAGCAACGCCCTCGATGGAGGCCCTCGGCGCCAGCGAGGCCATCCGCTTGTTCGTCGAGCGCGGCCAGGCGGTCCGCCTGGGCTTCGCGCTTGACGCCGACAACGCCGCGGCGCTGCTGGCGATCTGCCGCCGCCTGGACGGCCTGCCGCTGGCACTGGAGCTGGCGGCGGCTCGCTTGCGCCTGCTCTCGCCGCGGGAGCTGCTCGCCCGGCTGGAACATCGGCTCCCGCTCCTCACCGGCGGGGCGCGTACGCTCCCCGAGCGCCAGCAGACGCTGCGGGCGACGATCGCCTGGAGCTACGCGCTGCTCCAGCCCGCTGAGCAAGCGCTCTTTCGCCGGCTGGCGGTCTTCTCCGGGGGCTGCACGATCGCCGCGGCGGGCGCGGTGACGACGGCGGCCGGGCCGCTTGCGCTGGGCCTGCTGGACGGACTGGAGACCCTGGCCGCCCAGAGCCTGCTCCGCCTCGAGGAGCGGGCGGGCGAGGCACGCTTCGTGCTGCTGGAGACGATCCGCGAGTTCGGGCTGGAGCAGCTCGAGATCGCCGGGGAAGCGGTCGCTGTCCACCAGGCGCACTTTGCCCAGGTCCTGGCTCTGTTTCAGCACGGGTTCCGGGCCGTGCAGGTCGCCGACCACATCGCCACGCTGGCGCGGCTGGACGAGGAGGTTTCCAACCTCCAACAAGCCCTCGACTGGGGCGTCGGGCAGGGCGAAGCGACGCTCCTCCTCCGCCTGGTCGGGGCGGCCTGGTCCTACTGGTTCTTCCGTAGTCGGTTCCAGGAAGGGATTGAGCAGTTCGAGCGGGCTCTGGCACTGCCGGGGGGCGCGCCGGGGGTTCGGTCCCTCGCCCTAACCGCGCTGGGGCAGCATCTCTGGATCCGTGGCGACCGCCTGGCGGGACGTCGCCACGTCGAGGAAGGCTACGCGCTCGCGCAGGCGGCGGACGATCGGGACGCCCTGTTCTGGGCAGCGTTCTATCGCGGCTATACCAGCGACGGGCCCCGTGCGGCCCGGGACTGGTATGACGAGGCCGTGGCACGGGCGCGGGAGCTTGGCCACTCGTTTGGCCTCGCTGTATCGCTCCTGTTTGCTTCGGCGATGGCCTTCCGCCTGGGCGATAGCACGGCAGGTGAGCAGCGGTTAGCGGAAAGCGGCCGGCTGTTCCGCGCGCTGGACAACCCGTGGGGCATCGCGGCCTACACCACCATGGTTGCCGAGCGTGCGCTGGCGGACGGCGACGTGGCGGCGGCGGCCCGCCATTACGCGGAGGCCCTGCGACTGCACCGAGCGCGTCGGGATCCGTGGACCGTGGCGCGGGCGCAACTGGCGCTGGGCCGACTGGCGGTGCGGACTGCCGACTGGGCTGAGGCGCGCACGCACTACGAAGCCGCGGTCACCGCCCATCGGGAGCTGGGCAGCCAGCCAGGCCTCGCCGAGGCCCAAGCGGAGCTAGCGGTGACAGCTCTGGCACAAAGGCAGCCCGAGGAAGCAGAGGAGCGACTCCGCGAGGCGCTGTCCTTGGGGCGGGCGATTGGCGATGCCCAGGTGCTAGCGTCGGCGCTGGCCGGCTGGGCGGCGCTGGCCGTCACGGCAGGCCGGTTCGAAAGGGCGCTCCAGCTCTATGGCGCGGCCAGGGCGTTGCGGGCCCAGGGGGGAGTCGGTCGAGAGACCGCGGGGGTGGAGCACGTGGCGCCCTGGATCGAGCAGGCGCGGGTGGCGCTGGGCGCCGACGCGGCCGCGGCGGAGGGCGTTGGCGCCGCGCTCACGCCGGAACAGGCCATCGCCGTCGTGCCTGGACCAGGAGGGGCCGATTCAGGTGCAATGCTGCCACCGTTGCGCGACCAACCGGCGTCTGACCGGCGATCCGTGCTCCACCCTCAACCCAGGCGAAATGCTCCACCCACCGTTGCTCGCGCGGATTGAAAAGTCTTGCCGGAACCCCCGTCACCGGGTCGGGCGCTTCGACGCGGTCGCTCTTGAGGACGTTGCAGTGACGACAGGCGGCCCAGAGGTTGGCACGGTGCGTCAGCCCACCGAGGGCCTCCGGCAGCATGTGCTCGATCTCCAGTGGCGTGCCGGTGATTTCCTCGCTGGAGCGACAATAGCCGCACCGACCGCCAGCATCGGCCAGCACCTGGGGGCGCAACCGGCGGCCGACACGGGCCGTGCTCACGCGCTGGCGACCCGCTCGGTCACGTCGATCCCGCGCTGGTGGAGCAGCGCGATGGCCTCGGCACGCAGAACCATCACCCGGTCGTGCCGGTCAAGCAGCTCGGCCAAGCGCCGGTCCTCATCGGGTGTCGTTCCCTGCCGTCGTCGCTTGTCGGCGAATGCGTCCAGCAGCACGCGGTCTTCCACGGTTGGCTGGCATCGGCTGACACGCCACAGGCTGTCCACATCGAGCGTGCTGAGTGCGGCGACGGCGGCGGCGAGATCAGCCGGCAGTCCGTCATCGGCGCCGACGGCCGCCACGAGTGTCACCGTCGCCTCGTCCTCGAGCCGGCGCCGATGGAGATAGGCGCGTTGCCGAAGCTCGTCATACACCTTCTCCGGAATGGAGAGGGTCAGGTTCGTGTCAGCCATCTCGCGCTCCTCGTCGCTAGATTGCATTCTACCTGAGATCTCCGATGATTCGTCGTCTTGGTCGTCTGGCGCCCAGCCGGCATGGAGCGCGAGGACATCGGGGAGCAGGCGTTGCGGCGCCACCTCCGGAAAGGTCCGCCGCCGGAGCACGTTCCGTCACGGGCGGAGGATCCCGAATGGATAGGCGCGGGGAACGTCGATTCGCAGCACTGGCGAGGCACGCCCCCAGGGCAGGACCACCGGCTCACCATCGACGCCATCTACCACGCCCTCACCACCCGCCTGTCCGGCCCGGTGCCCTCTGGGCCCTGCTTCGTCGCGGCGGAGTTGCGGTTGCATCGCAATCCGAGGAAGCTGCGCGACTACAAGGAGCCCGACGTCATGGCGGCGCCGGCGGACGCGGACGGCGTGTTGCGCAGTCGGCTGATCCCGTTCGGCTTGACGGTGCAAGAGAACGGGGTGCGGGTGGCGGGTACCCACGGCGTGGGTGCTGGCGACGGACGAGTTGCCGCCGACGCCGTGCCGCTCGCCGTTCATTCTGGGGCGACCGTTGCCGATGCCGCCGCGGCACTCCATAAGGCGCTTGGGACGGCCTGCCATGTCGCGCGCCTCTGGGGCCCGCCCGCCCGCTTCGACGGGCAGCTTGTCGGGCGCGAGCACCGCCTGCAAGACGACGATACCGTGGAGATCGTGAGCTGAGGCCGCCCTCGCCGGCGGCGGGGCGCGGCCGTCACCAGAAGTTGCCGCCGACCTGAGCGAGCAGCACGAGCAGCAGCAGGCCGGAGAACAGCAGGGGCGCGATAACGGTTGGGGCGGCGGCGCGGTCGGCCGGTGACCCCGCCACTGCCAGGGCGCGGCCCAGGAGGCCGCCGACACTACCGAGGGCGAGGCCGAGCGGGGGCAGGAGCAGAAGGCCAAGGAAGAAACCGTCCAGATCGTCGCCGATGGAGCACGCCGCCAGGGCCGAGCCGGCTACCGCCCGACAGTCCTGATTGCCGTCCCAGACGGTCTGGACGAGCCGGTTGGCCAGCGCGAGATCCGTCGCCAGCCCGCCGGTCGCCAGCACCATCGCGAAGACGGCTGCGCTCCAGAAGCCGGCGAGGAGGCCGTACACCGCCTGCCCGGTGGCCCTGCCGGCCAGGAGACCGGCGACGATCGGCGCACCATACAGGAGGAACGGCAGGACGTCGGCGCTCCCCAGCGTCGGCCGCGGGTTGCGCGCGATAAGATCCGTCGTCAGGCCAACCGCCCCTGCCAGGAGGCCCGCGACGGCTCCGGCTACCACACCGGTCAGCCAGGGACGGACGTCCACCGTAGGGCGGCGGCTGCTGAGGACGGCCACGGCGACGTAGGCGCCGAGGACGGCCGCCAGGATAGCCAGGACCGCGTCGCGCTCACCTTGCAGGCCGAGCCAGACCTGGAAGCGCGGACCCGGCTGGACGTTGCCTGCCGCGAGGGCGTCGGGAAGGGTCAGTCGAAGGTACGCCAGCAGTAAGAACAAGAGCAGGGCGAGCGCACTGACGGCGCCCACCAGGACCCTCCGCGCCGATGTCGCCGCCGGCTGGGGCTCTACTGGTATGGGAGCGCTGCTCCCGACCGCGGCCGGGGACGTGCTGTCGTTTGCTCCCACGAGTCCGGCGCGCGGTCGCCGGAGCGGAGCGAGCAAGGTGACCAGCGCAACAGTGGCGAGCACCAGTATCAGCGGGAGCCGCGGCCCGGCGCCCCTCCCCAGCACGCCGAGTAGCAGGATCAGCGCGACGGTGGCGCCGCCCGCCACGATGCCGCCCAGTGTTGATCGACGCATGGCATGCCCTCCTGAACGCAACGTTCGTCCCCATTCGCCGGCGGCGCCGCCAAGCAAATCCGCCAGGGCGTGCAGCCAGACCGCCGCCAGACCTGCCGCGCCGTGCGCAGCAAAGCTGTCCCGGCAGAGGTCGCGAAAGGTCTGCAGCAGGAGCTCGTGGTATTCCCGCCGGAAATCGGCCGGCAGGACAGCGAGCAGCAGCGCATAGAGGCGGACCGACCAGGCGACTGCCTGTGACGACTCCTTCACGACTCCCCCACCTTTCGACGCCAAGCCGGCCCGGTGAGGGACTTGCTGTCCGCTACGAGCACCAGCCGCCGTAGCCGCTCCACCTCCGTGCCGGCCGTCTCCCAGCCACCGCTCGTGAGCCGGTAGTAGCGGCGCCGCTCGTCGTCGTGTTCCGGATCCGGTCGCTGGGCAGACTCCTCGATCAGCCCCCGCTGCAGGAGGGTGCGGATGGACCGGTACAGGGTGGTTGGCCCCAGCGCTAGTGCGCCCCGGCTCTCTCGCGCGATCACCTGCATGATCTCGTAGCCGTGCCGCTCACTATCGGCCAGCGCGAGCAGGATCTGGAACTCCGCGGACGTCAAACCAAGCCCTTGCGAACGCGCCATCGCAACATCGCCTTTCCTTCCAGTACGTCCGAGGGCAGCGGCATGCAAACCACCCTGCCAACCGGCGCTACCGCGAGCGACGACCCGTGTCGCCATCTATGCTCACTATGGTTATAGCCGTATTGGTACTATACCGAGCAAAGGAGCCCATGTCAAGAGTCAGCAATGCCTCCGACCACAGACGTTGCTTGCGAATCCACGCTTCGCCAACGTCCGTGGCAGAACGAAACCTGCCTGATGAGGTGGATGCGGAAACCTGAGCTAACGCACCCATCCACGGATTGTGCCGCTGATCAGGCCGATGATCGCGCCGAAACCCATGCGCCAGACGGTCGAGCAGCCGTCGATCAACTCGGCGAGCTGGGTCGTCGGCTGCGGGAAGCCGATCGCCAGGCAGGCCATGCTGATGCCCAGCACGGTGTAGAAGATGGGGGGGAGCTTCCTCCGCTACACCGCCCCAGGGTCTGCCATGCACGACGACATGCAGGTGAGGTTGCTTCACGCCGTGTCGCCACCCGCGACGCACTTCTTTCTTCAGCACCACCGACTACGATGTCCGCTCGCCGTGTGTCCTGCCCGCGCCACTGAACGGTAGACGCCGCCGGTCGTCGCCATGAGAGGGGCATAGATCGAGTGGTAGCTCCACGATCGCCCCACCGCGCTCCCTCGCGGCAGCAGGCCACATTCGCCAGTCGTGACAATCGGCGGCGCCGTCAGCCACGTCGACCCCTTGGCGGCCTCGCTACATCGATAATTGCGTGCGTTGCGACTATTTCGAATTCCTGGTACGGTTGTCGCTGTGAGGAACCCTCATGGCAATCACGACGCACGATGAGCCGATGCTCGCTCCGGAGGCGGATGTCCAGACGATCCACGCCCTCGAGCACTGGTTGTCTCAGGTAGACGCCGGTGCGACCCGACTCGTCGCGCCAGATGGAGCGACCATCCCCTTGCCGGAATCCATCAACCGAATGGTCAGGGAGATCGTCCATGCGCTTGCTGGTGGGAATGCCGTCACCATTGTACCGGTGCATACCGATCTCACCACCCAACAGGCAGCGGACCTGTTGAACGTCTCCCGACCATTCTTGGTGCAGTTGCTTGAATCCGGCACGATTCCTTTCCACCGGACAGGCAGCCACCGTCGCGTACGCCTGACTGACGTCATGACCTATCGACGTACCCGCGGCCAGGCGCGTCGGGCCGCGCTGCAAGCAATGGCGCGGGAAGCGCAGGACATGGGCTTGTACGAATAGCATGGCAGGGGTGTCCCTCATTGCATTACTCGACGCCAATGCTTTGTGGTCTGCGGCCGTGCGCGACACCCTCCTCCTTGCGGCCGAACACAACCTGTTCCGCCCGGCATGGACCCATCAGGTTCTGCACGAGATGGCCGAGAGCCTCAAGGCGAAGCGGGCAGCCGACTGGATGCGCGGCGAGTGAGCGTACGCCCTGCTGACCGACCACTGCTCCGGCGGCTGCAACTAATAGCCCGGTGGTCGCCGAAATGCGCCAGTGACCGTCGATAGCGCCTTGGCAATCCCCAGCAGATGCGACTCATCCCAGCGTTTCCCTACCACCTGTATCCCAATCGGTAGGCCGTCGCGGTCCACGCTATACGGGAGCACGACTGCCGGGTGCCCAGTGTAATTGAACACCGTGCTGTGGGCGCTGACCATCCAGTAGACGACTTCCTGACCGTCGACTCGCAGGGGCGATCCCGGTTCGCAGTGCGGAAATGCCGCCACCATGGAGGGCGGGCACAGGAGCATATCCCACTCGGCGAAGAATTGCTCCCAGGCGACAATGGACTGGTCGCGATTGTGAAGGGCTTCCAGATAGCGGGCGAGGGTGGCTGGTCGTTCCTGCTCTTCCGGTTGGAATGCTCCGGTTGTCATGCCAGTTAATGCCCCGGCGCTCACGAGCTCCTGGTGGAAATCCACCGCCGGCAGCGTCGCTGCTCCCACGGCTGCACACAAGGGGTGGAGCTGCCTGGCGAGCTCTTCCACGGCAGCGCGAATCTCCGCCGCCACGGGGAAGCCCGGAAAGGTGGGAGCAACGGCGATCCGCAGCTGCTTGAGCTCGAGGTTGGACATCTCGTCAACCGGCGCCGGCGCTACTTCGGTGTCGCGTCCATCCGGCCCGGCGATGATCGAGTACAGCAGCGCCAGATCCTCGACGCTGCGTGCCATTGGTCCAATACAGGACATGATGCGGACGGATCTGGGTGTGGAGAGACCGGGGATCAGCCCGGTGAGCGGGACGCGCTGTTCGGTTGGCTTCAGACCAAACAGGCCGCAAAAATGCGCGGGAATGCGGATCGAGCCGGAAAGGTCGGTGCCGATCTCAAACGGGGTCATCCCGGCAGCCAGCGCCGCTGCCGCCCCGCCGCCGGAGCCGCCCGGCGTGCGCTCCGTATTCCAGGGGTTCCTGGTGCGGCCAAAGATTGGATTATTGGTTTGTGCAGGATCGGCCAGCATCACATGCACGTTCGTTTTGCCCATGAGAATGCCGCCCGCGGCCTTGAGGCGCGCGGTAACGGTGCTATCGACCTTCGGCACATAGTTGGCCAACGGCGGGAACCCGGTGGTGGTGCGCATGCCCGCCGTCGCGTGGGCGTCTTTCAGCGTGAAGGGCACGCCATGCAGCGGCCCCCACACCTCGCCGCGGGCCAGCGCCTCATCCGCTTCCCGCGCCCGCCTCCGCGCCTGCTCGGCATCCATCAGGCCAAGGATCAGGCTGTGCTCCACCTCGCGCGCCAGCAAAAAGCGCTCCGCCCGGCGATAGAAGGCTTCGACACGCCGGAAACGTCGCAGTTCCACCAGCCGTCTCCCGTCGCCTGTTCCGGCCTGAGCAGTTCGTCCATCCGCCCACCGACACTGACGAGGGGCTGCCGGTGCGCGGAGTTGGCGCGGCCGGGCAGTCCTGAGCGTAGATAGACAGCGTAGCGCGCTGCTCTGCTCATGACCTCGGAGGAGGCGCTCCCATGTCTCCCCACGGATGTTGTGGAGGACCATCCGCTGCTCCGACGGACGCGGCGTCGTTGCCACAGGGTACGCGCCAAATGGCGGTACGCCACGCCGGCTCTTGCCCATCAGCTACCGGCCCGCCGTTCAGACGAGTTCGCGTCGGGCATGCTAGGCTTGCTGGACCAGGAAGCGAGGCAGCATGCGCGCAGAAATCGCCGCTCTAGACTGGCCGCGGGGTGCCCTCTGGGCCCTGCTCGAGAGCGAGGAACAGGACGAGCCGTTGGCCGGGCAGGACCACCGCGACACCGTCGACAGCCTGCACTACCCCCTGCGCGGCCGGCTCGCCGGTCCCCAGTGCTATGTGGCGGCCGAGCTCCGCGTCCATCGCGATCCCACAAACCTGCGGGACTATAAGGAACCGGACATCCTGGTGGCGCTGGGCGTGGCGGACGCCGTGCGCCCGCGCTACGAACTCTGGGTCGAAGGCAAAGCCCCCGATCTGGTGATTGAAGTGCTCTCCCCGAGCTCTCTTGAGAATGGCGACCTGACGGAGAAGCGGGACTGGTACCGCCGCGAGGGCGTGCGCGAGTATGTGGTGCTCGATCCGAGCGGGGACTTCGCGCCAGAACCCCGGCTGCAAGCCTGGCTCTTGGGCGACCGCCCCGACGGCAGTGCCGATCGCTACCGGCTGGCGGCGGGAGAGACGCTGTGGAGTGGGCTGATCCCCTTTGGCTGGCGGGTGGTGGACGACTGGGTGCGGGCGGTGGACCGGGCGAGCGGGGAGGTGTTCCCGCTGATCGGGGACGTGGAGCCGCGGTTGCGCCGGGAAGTCGCATTGCGCCAGGAGGCGCAGGGCCAGGCGCGCCTGGCGGAGGAGCAGGCACGGCAAGCGCAGGAGCAAGCGCGCCTGGCCAGAGAGCAAGCGCGCCTGATGGCGGAGCGGGAGCAGGCGGCGCGCCAGGAAGCGCGGGCGGCTGAGGAGCGTGAACACCTGGCGCGGCGGGAAGCGCAGGAAGCGGCAGCGCGCGAACGCCAATCGGTGGAGCGGGAGCAGCTGGCGCGGGCGGAAGCGCTCCAGGCGCAGGGCCGGGCGGAGCGGGAAGCGGCGGCGCGGCGGGCGCTGGAGGCAGAGTTGGACCGGCTGCGCGGCCAGCGCTAGTAAGGGGCAGAGCGGGGCCATCATCGCCGCTCGGCCCGCTCCGCCTCCTCCGGTGGCCGCACCTTGGCGAACAGCGCCAGCAGCAACAGGTCGTAGACGCCCTTGACGGCCCCACCGATCACCAGCGGCCAGCCGAACGGCGAGAGCGCGAGCAGGTAGCCCGCGAGCACCGGGCTGGCCGCGGCGGCCAGGCTGCGCGGGACCGAGGTCACGCTGACCGCCGCCGAGCGCTCCGCAGGCGACACGACCGCCATAACATACGAGTTGCGCGTCGGCACGTCCATCTGCGAGAGCGCGCTCCGCGCCAGGAGGAGCAGGATCGCCAGGGGCAGATTCGGCATGAACGGGACGAGCATCAGGAAGAGGTTGGAGGGCAGGTGCGTGAACACCATCGTATTGACCAGGCCGAACCGCCTCGCCAGTGGCACGGCCACCAGGAAGGAGCCGGCCGAGAGCACGCCCGCCCAGAAGAAGATCGTCCCCGCCGTCGCCGCCGGCAGCGTGAAGCGTTGGAACAGCCAGAGCGCCAGCAGCGACTGCACCACGAAGCCGCCGCCAAACGCGTCCAGGCTGAACAGCCCGGCCAGCGTGGCGACGATGCGCCGCGACTCGCGCAGCGGGGCTCCGGAGACGGCCGTGTCCGGCTCGACGCCTGGCGAGAGCCGCCGGTAGAGCACCAGCGCGACCAGCCCCAGCAGCGCGTAGAGGAGGAACATCGCGGACAGGGCCTGTCGCAGGTCCAGCCCCGTGCGCGCCGCGACGAATGACGGCAGGCCGCTCAGGAGCGCGCCGACGGCCCCGGCCAGCGAGCCCACCAGGGCGTAGCGGGCGAACAGCGCGGTACGCCAGCGATCCACGACAGTCTGTGCTACCAGCGCCTGCTCCAGCGGCAGGAACACGCTCACGTCGCCGCTGGACGGGTTGAGCGTCCCGACGACGGCGACGATCACCAGCGGCCAGAAGCCGTGCAGCACCGCGAAGCCGACGCCGGTCGCCGCCATGAGAAGCGAGGCGGCGACCAGCAGCCGGCGGCGGCGAAACCGGTGGGCTGCCAGCCCCACCAGCAGGGTCAGCGCCGCCGAGCCGAGCAGCGTCGCCGTGGTGATGACCCCAACGCCCAGGCCGCCGAAGCCCAGGGCGAGCAAATAGAGCGGCAGCAGCACGCTCACGAAGCCGTCGCCGACGGCGCGGATGCCGCGCGTCCAGAGCAGCACGACCGCGTCAGGAGTCGTCTCCGGCGGCAAGAAGCGACTGCGCCGGCTCTCCGGACGCGCTTGCTTCGCCGGCACCTGCCCCATTCGGCGCTTCCCCGCGCTAGGTGGCGTCGTAGACGGCGGCGCGACCGCTGCCCGGCAGGAACACGTACAGCCGCTGCCGGCCCGGATCGAACGCCGTAGTATGGGCCCCTACCTCGGTGATCACCTGCTCCACTACGCGCAGCGCCCGGCAGTCCACGACCTGGATGACCCCCGGCCGGCCCACGGCAACGTAGAGCCGCTCCCGAACGGGGTCGTACCAGATCGCATCCGGCTCGCCCGCGATCGGTACCGACGCCACTGCTCGGCCCGTCCGGAGGTCGAGCACGACCGTGGCGCCCCCGTCGCAGGCCACGAAGGCCCGCCCGCCCGCGTCGTCCAGGTCCAGCCCGTGCGGCCCGGCCACCGGGCTGTCCCACTGCGTCGCCGGAGCCAGTGTCGCCGCGTCCAGGACGGCCACGCAGGCCGGCTCGCGGATGTTCACCAGGAAGCGGTCACCTCGACGGTCGTACACACACCAGCGCGGTCGCCCGGGCAACTCGGCGCTCGCCAGCAAATCGCCCGTTGTCGGATCCACTAGCCGTGCCCGGAAATCCTCGACGTCCGCCACCAGCAGTCGCCCGCGGCCCGCGTCCCAGGCCAGGCCGTTCGGCTTCGGCCCGACGGCAACGGTGCGCCGCACGGCCCGGGACGCCACGTCCAGCACCAGCACCACGCCGCCGCCGCGCGCGGCGGCGAACACCAGACCGTCACCCTGGGCGCACAGGACTCCGCTCGCCTCCGGGCAGCCTGGGATGGTGGCGAGGTGCGCGAGCCGCTCGCCGTCGAGCACCTCCACGCTGCCGGTCGCCGTGTGGGCGACGAACACCTGCCCGCTCGCCCGGTCGACATCGCCGTGGTCGAAGCCGTCCGCCGCGTGCGGCGGCAACGCGACGTACCCGCGTAGCGTCAGTCCCACGCTAGCCTACCCAGCCGCCTGACAGAAGGCGTAGAGCGCGTCGTAGACCACAGACTCCGCGGCCAACTGCTGGTGATCGTCATCATACAAGCGACGGAACCCATCGGCGATAGCTTCCAGGCCGCGCGATTCCGGCGTCAGATCCTTGGCCGGCGTGTCCGCCCCGCGCACGATCAGCGCCAGCCGCTGCAACGCCGGGTCCGTCAGTTGATACTTCTTGAGGATGGCGTCGAAACTGCACTCGGCCCCGTGGTGGCCCAGCTCGACATTCGGCACGTCGAACGGCGTGGCCTTCTCCCGCTCCGCCACGGCCGGCACTTGCTCGGCCGGCACGTACAGAAACGCCGCCTGCGGGTCCACAAACCGCTTGATCAGCCAGGGGCAGGCGATCCGATCCACCTTCGGCCGCGCCCGCGTCACCCATTTCATCCCAGGCCCCTTTCTCCGACCTCCGTGAGCGGTCACCCTGATACGCTGACCGCGCTCGGTTGCTGCCGCGCACCGGACTTGCCACCCCCATGTCCGTCGCAGGTACCGGCGCTAACCGTCGTCACACGCTATCCTATCATGAACAGTTGTTATCGGCACGGCGGGCCGCGCCACTCCCGCCGCGCTGCCGGCAGCCCTGCCCTAGGCTTCCTCGTTCAGGTGGTCCGTCACCCGCCGGCGATAGCTCAGGCGAGGGCGCGCGGCGGGACGCCCCGGCGCACGATCCGCTACCTTCATCCGACAATAGGTATAGAGCGCCTCGTACAACGGGGAGGTCAGCCGCAGCTTCTCCCCATCGTCCGGCGTCGAGCGCTGGAAGCCCCGGATGAGCGCGTCCAGTCCCGCCGCCTCCGGACGGCGGGTTCGGCCCGGCGGCACGTCGGCGTCGCGGATGATCCGCCCCATCTCCACCAGCGCCGCATCCCCTTCCAGCCGGTGGCGCTCCACCATGGCCTCGAAGGTGCAGCGGCCATCCACGTGGCTGTACTCGCCCCCACGCATGTCGAAGGTAAGTCCGTCCACTGTGGCGGGCTCGGCGCCAGTGGACACGAACACGAACTCTGCTTCCGGGTCGATGAACCGGCGGATCAGCCACGGACAGGCGGTGCGGTCCACGTGCAGGTTGCGGCGGGTCACCCATCGCATCAGGTCGCCTCCTCCCGGCCGGCTGCTTCCTCCAGGAACGCCCCCAACGCCACCTCGCACCGCGCCAGCAGCTCCTCCAACTGGCCGGCCGTCGAGGCCGCGAAATAGTCGCGAGCGCGGACCTGTTCGTACCAGCGCTTCAGCTTGCCGAGATCCGCTTCCAGCTCCTCCAGCTCGGCGTAGGTGAACGCCCGGTGCTGAGTCTCTCGGCGCACGTGCCCCAGCAGTCCCTCGGCATCCCGCGCTACCTCCGCGTACTCCTGGGCCCGCGCGGCGCGCGACTGGTCGATTATGGGCTGCGCGTGCCGGTCCTCGAGCTGCGCCCCCTCCACGAGAATGGCCCGGCCGTCGAATCCCTCGATCGTGGCCGCGATGGCCTGCAGCGCCACCGCCGTCTCCGCGCGCTCCGGCAACGCGCAGACGCCATCGCGCAGGTAGACCGCCCCGACCCGCTTCAGCTCGCGCCAGACCGCGGCCCGCTTCCGCGACGGCTCGCTCGGCACGGTGTAGATGAGGATGAGCCAGGGCATAGGCCGACCAATCTCACACTCGTAACGCGCTTACCGTACCAGATGAAGCGACATTCAATCCTCTTCTTCTGTCCCGCCCATGCCGCCGGGAACGCTCTCGAACTCGTCGAGCCCCGGCGGACGTGATGGTGGCGCCGCCGTCGGGGGAGGGCGGTCATCATCGAGGTAGCAGACTTCGCCGGTATGTCCTGCGCCCCCGCATCGTCGGACGCTCGCCGTACCTGCTATCATTGGTATCGAAGAGCAATATCGCCTACCGGTAGAGATGGAAGAGCTCGCGCATGATACTCCTCAGCGACGAATCAGCGCCGCCTTCCGCCGGGGGTGAGCGCAGCGGCCGGCTGCCGCGGGAGTTCCTGCTGGGCTTCATCAAGGTCCACATCCTGCACCACGCCGCGCAGGCGCCGGTCTACGGCCTCGCGCTGATCGCGGAACTGCGTCGCCATGGCTACGACCTCAGCCCCGGCACCCTGTACCCCATCTTGCACGGTTTGCACGCCGCCGGGTACCTCGCCCGGGAGGATCGGGTGATCGGCGGCAAGGTGCGCAGATACTACGCCGTGACCGCCGCGGGCCAGGCAGCCCTCGACGAGGCGCGCGGGCGCATCCGTGAGCTTGTGGATGAGGTGCTGGAAGGACACGGTCCCCACAGGCTGCTGGGGCCGGACGAGTCAAGTACAGAAAGGACGTACCGCATGGAAGAGTTGATCAGTCCGCCGGCACTGCGGCAGCAGCAAGAGAGCAGCCGTCCGCCGTTGGTGCTGGATGTGCGCGGCGCGGAAGAATACGCGGCCGGCCACCTGCCCGGCGCGCGACACGTCCCCGCCGACGAGCTGGAGCAGCGGCTGGGCGAGCTGCCGTCCGAGAGTCCCGTCGTCACCTACTGCAGCATGCGCCATCGCGGCAGTTCGCGCAGCGAGCGGGCCGCCGCGCTCTTGCGCGAGCACGGCTACGAGGCGCACGCGCTCGACGGCGGGCTGCCGGCCTGGGAAGCCGCCCATGGCGCGGTGGAGCGGGCCTGAGCCCAAAACTCAAGCCGCGAGGAAACCCGCGGAGCCGTCCTCTTGGTGCAAAGCATTTGTCATCGTAGCTTGGCTGTAGAGCTACCTCAGCCACGAGCCGGCGCGGCATTACTCGTCGGTGGGCAGGTGCAGATACATGGATTGGATGCCGACGCGGCCTGGGCCGGTGAAGCGATTCCAGATCAGCCGGCCGGCCCCGCCGAAGATGCCCGTGCGCAGTCCGTAGATGGTCTGATTCATCTGCACGCTCTGGTCGTAGTAGATCCAACCGCCGGGCTCGATGTCGATCTGCTCGCCTTTCTCGAGCGTCTTCTCAAAGACGTTCCCGTAGCCGTGGAGCCAGACCACACCCTCCTGGTGGGTACTGCTAAAACGGTCCAGGAAGAAGCCGCTGGAGCCGTAGAGCATGTTCGTGATGCCCTTGAGGCGCGAGAAGGTGTACTCCAGGTTGGCGGTGGCGGCCAAAAACTGGTGCTCTCGCACCAGGATGGACTGGCCCGGCAGCAAATGGAGGGGGAAGACGTGGCCGGCGCCGTCACGGGAGAAGGCGACCTCGCCCGGACCGCGTGCTTCGGTCATGAACACCTGCATACCGGCGATCATCCGCTTGAGCGCGCCCTTCACGGCGTGGATGCCGACCTCCAGCCCTGGGTCTTTCCATAAGACGATATGATGCTCGAAGAAGACGGCCACGCTGCCATCCAGCCAGGTATGGAGCACCGGCGCCAGCTCACCCTGGATGCGATAGCGGATGCCGGGGGCCTGGCCGTCTTCAAGGTTCGTGGGCAACAGTTGGGGCGGTCGGTTCATTCCCTCTCCCTTCAGGATCCATCCGGCGACGCGCCTGGGCCGCCGCGGTGAGGCGCGTCCGCCCAGACTATAGTATCCCCGTCCCGCGACCCAACCGACCTTCGCCTCGTTCCACTGCAATAGCGCAATGATACGTGGCGGTCATCTCACCGTTCTCTGCCATTACGCAATGGCTATTCGCGTTGGGCAATATGGCATTGACAAATTGCAATGCACCGCTGTATGATTGCGTGGTCCCATTGCGAAAGGGCAGTAGGTGTGACGGCGTTTCCTCAGCTCCTGCGCGAATGCCGCGAGGCGGCGGGGCTCTCGCAGAATGCGCTGGCGCGGCGCGTCGACATCAACCCCGGCACCATCAACCGGCTGGAGGCCGGTGAGCGCGAGCCGACCGGGCGCGATCAGGTGCTGGCCCTCGCCACGGGCATCGGGCTGGACCGCGAGCAGACCGACCGGCTCGTCGCCGCGGCCGGGTATGCACCGACGGCCTACGACGCCGTCGGGCTGGCCGATCCGACCCTGATCCGCATCGCCGAGTTCCTCGGCGCTCCCAACCGCCCGCCGGCGGAGCGGCAAGCCGTGCTCCGGCTGCTCGCGCTGGTCATGGCCGGTCCGGTGGACGCCACGATCCAGACAGCGCTAGACATCCTGGCCGATCCGAGCATCCCAGCGGAGGAGCGGCACGACTTCCGGCTGCAGATCGCGCTGGCGGCCCGCCGCTGGCGGCAGGTCCCCCTGCCATGACCGCCCGCCGTCTTGACCCCGCACGCCTTCAGCCTGCCGCCCTATCCGCTGTCGCCCCGCCGCCACACGTTGGTCGCCAGCGTGTGGAAGCGGAGGCCGCCTTTGACGAGGCGGCCGCGGACATCGAGCCGGCTGGTCGCCAGCAGCGCTTCGTCTTCGAAGGCGTGGAAAGCCCCAACGGCACCATCTTCCCCGACGTGTTGCTCGACCGCGTGATGGCTCACCTCACCGGCGCCGAGTTCAAGGTGCTGGCCTACATCGTCCGCCGCACCTTCGGCTTCAAGAAAGACAGCGACACTATCAGCCTCGACCAGATCTGTCGCGGCATCACCAGGCGCGACGGCTCCGTCCTCGACGAGGGCACCGGGCTGGCGCGGAAGACCGCCGTCGCCGCCATCCACGGCCTGGAGGCCAAGGGCGTGGTGCTCTGCCAGCGCCGCAGCAGTCCCGAGCGGGGCAACCTGCCCACCAGCTTCGCCCTGCGCTTCAAAGGTCAACCGCCCAGCACCCTGGGGAATAATTCACACCAGGGTAGTGGCGAAACGACACCGGGGGGAGAGGAAGGGCGTTACCAGCCTGGTAACCTTCCCGGCCCAGCCCTGGATACCGCGCGACACCCACAATCAACAGTCGTACAACCAACAGCACAACAAGGGAAGAACGCGCAGGCCGGCGAGAAGCGTCCCACGCCATCAACCGTCGCTCCGACGCTGATCCCCCCAGCCCCGGCCGATCTGTGGGCCGTCGCCCTGACGCGTTTGTCGGAGCGCGTCGGTGAAGTGACGTTTCGCACTTGGTTGGCTCCGACGCGGTTGCTGGCCATCGATGCAGCGACCGCCACACTGGAAGTGCCGCATGTGCTGGCGCAGCGTTGGATCGGTCGCCACCTCGCCGATGCAATCCGCGCCGAGCTGCAGGCTATCACCGGAAATGCCGTCGAGCTGAACCTGGTTCCGTCCGCGGCGGTAGCCAACCCGTCGGCGCCGCCGGTGACAGCGCCGGCCGATATGCCGCCCGAGCCGCGACCCGCGGCCTCGTCTCCCAGGCCGGCGCGCAGAGCGGGGATCATCCGTCGCGTCCGCCGGAGCAGCGCCGGGTGACGGCATTGCTGCCGTGCCGCCTAATCCCCTGAGGAGCAACCTCGTTCAACGCACTTAGACCTGGTTCAGTTCCGGTGGGCTCACCCATGGCAGTTTCCCTGTCGCTAGCGGAGGCGACGCGGTCCAAACTGGCATGTCGCATTGAACCTTGTCTAAGTGGTTCGTCCACCAGGTTCACGGAGGTTCCCAGCGCCATGCGCCGGCCTCCCGTTGTCATCCTGAGCGGAGCGAAGGACCCCTGGCCCCACCGTCGACGCGGCGCGGGTCGGCACGGCGGCTGGCTTGGCCCGCCAGGGGTCCTTCGCTCCGCTCAGGATGACAGTGAAGAGTCAGGTCGACTTCGTGGATGCACCACTTAGCTCGAGGCGGTGTGCGTTGGCGGGACGGTGTTCCCCTCCGCGCTCAGGCTGGCCGTGGCGTTGCTCCCCTCGTGTCCGATGGCGGTGATGCGCAACTGGTAGGATCCCTCGAACCGGGTGTGATCGGGGATGTCCACCGTCGCCGTCAGCACGCCGCTAGTCGCCGCCTGGGTTGTCACCGGCCCGAGCTGCTCCGAGAACGGCTGGCCGTGATCGTCGTAACCGAACACGCTGCCTTCCAGCAGCACGGCCTGGCGCGGCCGGAAGGCGCAATTCTCCAGGATCAGGTGCGCCGGCGGGTAGCCATGGAGCGGGAGGCCGCCCACGACGTACAGCTTCGATCGGTCGGGCTGCCGCTCCAGGCAGCCGACCTGCCCGGCGGTCCCGACCAGGCTGGCCGCGGAGGTCGCGCCGCCCGTACCTCGGCCGATCGCCAGCATCCCGCCCACCATGAGCGCCCCGAGGGCGCCGGCGGCGAGCAGGGACGGCAGGAGCGCGCGCAGGCGCTCGCCAAGCGGCCTGCCCCGGCGCTCCCGTTCCAGCCAGGCGAGGCAGGCGTCGCAGGCCCGCCAGCGCCCGACGTCACGCAAGCATGCCGCGCAGAAGGGCCGGTCGCAGCGGTCGCAACGGTCCTGGGCACGGGTCGCCGGGTGCTCGCTGCAGGCACGGTGATCCACGGGCATGTGCCAGCGCGGCTGCTCAATCAGGCGGGAGCGCAGCCACTCTCGAATCGGCTGTCTCCTCCCTGCACGACCCAAGATGAAGGTGGCCCCGAGGACCACGTCATCGACCGACGACGGCCGAAGCTATTTAGGTGTAACGTTCGCTAAGAATGCGGTCGATGGCTGCGGCGCCGTCTTTACACGCCTGCAGGGCAACCTTGGTCCCCTGAAGGAGGGCGCGCTGCTGATCCCGCAGCGCGCTGAGCATATCGAGGTCCAGAGGCTCGGCGCGAGCGGTCTCCGCCGCGGCCAATAGTACCTGCCGCGCATCCTCACCGACCTGCATGCGCTCCGCCGGCTGCTGCTGGGCTAGACGCCGCCGCGTAGGCATCACGAGAGCTGGTTGCGCCGCATCGGCGATCGCGGCGGCGGCGGCGAACGCGCGCTCCGGGTCCCGCGCCGCGCTCGTCACGGTCAGCACATAGGTCACCGTTGCCGCGGGCCGTGGCCCACCATCCCCATGCACCGGCGGCGCGTAGCGTAGGGTCCTGGAACCCATCTCGGGCCCGTTCGAGGAGATGGTGCCGAGCAGGCAGGCCACGCGATTGCCGCCGCAGGTGAGGGGCGGTCCTTGGCTACACGGCCCTTGGGGCACCACGACCTTGAGCTGCTGGGCGAGTTCCTGATAGTAGCCGACGCCCGCAAGCGCTCCGGGCTCGGTGAGCGCGCTTCGCCGACCGTCGCCCGTGAGCACACTACCACCGCCCAAGTAAACATAGCTGGCCAGGTAATCTACCGGAAAGAGCGCATAGCGTTTGGCCGCGGGCTTGGTAAGCTTCGAGCAGGCGTCAACGAACTCCTCCCAACTCCAGCTCGTCGTCGGAGGTATCACACCGGCATCAGCGAAGACATCAGGGTCGTAGACCAGCACGAGCGGTGACAAGGCCAGCGGCATGCCCCACGTATGACCCTGGGCGGTGACGGCGGCGAGCGCCGCGGGGTAGAAGTCCTCCCGCTTGGCCGTGGCGGAGGATTGGAAGTAGGGATCGAGCGGACGCACTAGCCCCTTGGCGCCTGCGTAGACCGCGTCGTCGACCGTGATCATGAGCACTACGTCCGGGGGCGGGGCAGCGCTGGAGGGGCCGGCGGCCAACACCCTTGCCAGCTCGTTGAGTTCGGGGCGGGTCCCGGCGAGGCCGGGCGGTGGCGTTGGGGTAGGGAGCGGTGGTATCGTGCCGAGCTCGATCGTGAAGTCCGCACCCGGCGGGGGAGACTTGGCGAGGCTCAGAAGCGGCTGGAGCAGCCGCGTTGTTGCCATGCTATTCGCATAGTCACTCGTGAACAGCCCTACACGGATCGTAGGGGGCGCACTCGGCCGGCCGAGACGGAGCGGCCCCCTCGCACAACTACTGAGCAGGCAGGTGGCGCCGACACTAAGCTGGGCGAGAAGTGTCCGGCGCGTGAGCGCGCGAGGAATACGGCGCATTGCCCAGCCTCCTCCAACCTCCCTGACCAGTGTGCATGGAGCCTTCAGCCGTTTCCGTTAGGGTTCTTCGAGCCGGTTCGATACAGCACTATCGGAACCCATCGACGCCCTCAAGTGGCGTTACCAGCGTCCGCTACACTAGCTAAAGTTAGCGCAGTCCGAGTCGTGGTTGCAGCACATGTCAGCCTGCCAACTAGTGTAGCACGACGGATCACCCGGGCATGACACACCGGCCGCGCAGCAACAGCATGAGCTAAAGGTGGTGAATGGGTCGACACAACAGTACGAACCACCACATGGGGCCGCGAATGCACGCTCACCGAAATGCAGCGCCAGTCTAGTGGCGAGCGTGAACGCGGTCGCCGCCTGCCCCACTCGCCCGAGGAATCCTCGTCGATTGAATCGTTCTCCTACCCAAAGGCCCATGCCCGAACCCAGATCTGCCATGAGATCACGCTCCTTTCCACGGTAGCCGCGGCAACGGTTTGTGTCGCCGCCTCCAAGCACCACGCCACGCAACTTGAGCTGGAAGGGTGGATGTCACGCACAGAAGCGCATCGGGACGACCTCCTTCCACTGCAGGAGCGGTGTTTCATGTCCCTGTTGCGACCGACCGGTCGGCCGCGACTCCGTCACCCGAAGTTGCTTGAACCGCTAGTGTGTCGGCCAGCGCGGCCTCCGCCGCCATCTTATGCACAAAGCCCCAGCTTCCAACGAACCCACGCGCTCGTACAATGCCGTCGCCACCGACCGCAAAGCCAAAGGGATAGGATCGCCGGAGTGCGAAGGCCGTATCGGCAATGCCGTCCGGGTCGAGAACGATCCGAACTCTGCGATTGATCATTGTTTCAGCGTATGTCCTCGCCCGTTGCGCTGGCCCGGCAACGACGACCGTCACTGCCCACCGACTGCTCCCATGATCTACGGTTGGCTGCACGCTCGGCACTAGTTCGGCGCACCCCGGGCATGCGGTGCTCACGAATAGCACCACGCGAGCGACGCCGTCTCCAACAATGAGCTGTGGGATCTCGTCCCCCAAGCTCGGCAGCAGAATTGCGGGAACGGATGCCCCAATGGGAACCCCCGGCGTCGGCGGACGCCGACCGGCGATCCGGGCCAGCACCCGAGCCATGCCGAGGATCAGAACGCCCTCCACCACCAGGAGGCACAACCCGATCAGCGTTGCGACATGCCACCAGCCCTCCGCGTCCATTGCCTTCTCCTCACTAGTAACGACGCTCGCTCGTACCGCCAGGCGAGCCAGCCCAAGTCAGGAGTACATCGAGCCCCTGGTCGAGGAGCACAAACGTCAGTGCCAACACCACAGCGACGATGACCGTGGCGGTAGCCAGTTCGGGATCGGCCTGCGGCCAGCGCGCAACAGGCCCGCGCCCCACGACTAGCACCGTCAGCAACCAGCCGGCGGCAGCCAGTAAGAATAGGTCACGGACCAGCGCCGGCCAGCCTCCGCCAGCATGGCTGCCGGCGCCGAAACAGTTGCAATTAAGCTGCCGGCCCTGGATGCTGAACACCGCGATGGCCGCGGCGAAGCTCGTGAGCATGACCGTCGCGAGGCCGCTGCCGAATATGAGGGCAAACCCGCTCAGGAGGAGCAGCGCCGTCGCCAGTTCGACAAACGGCAACGTCCAACCGTAGAGCCGAGCAAGCGGAGGAGGGATTATCGCGTACGCCACCACTCCGCGCACGAACGCGGCCGGGGCGCGCAGCTTGGCCACGGCTGACACCGCGAAGATCAGCCCCAGCGTGAGCCGGACCACCAACTGGACCTGCGCGACGGCATCCATGCGCCCCGCCTCCGTTCCTGCGCGGATGGATCGGCGATAGCTCCGGTGACCCGCACCATGTCTGCCGGGAATCCGTAGCCTCTGCCGGCAGTATTCCCGGAATCAACGTCACGATGCGATGACACGAATGGCCGTTTTGCGTCATGGCGTCGTGACGTTGTGCCGCCGTCAGCGCGAGGTGGTGTCGCCGCTGTCCCCGGAGTTACCGAGGAGGCCGAGCTCCAGGCGGTAGCCGCCGCCCGGCCGGCGCTGGAGCACCTCCACGTCGCCCAGGAGCGCCGCGAGCTTCTCCCGAAGATGCTGGACGTGGTTGCGCGCGGAGTGCTCCGTTACCCCTGCCAGCGCGGCCAGTCGCCGCAACGACAGCCAGGCCGTCTGGCTCGGGCGTACCGCCGCCCAGGAGATCCTCACCTCCACCGCCGCCGTCGTCGCCCACGAGTGGTCGGGCCGCATCTACGTCACCCCCGACGTGGCCGCGGAGGCGATCGCCCGCTTCCGTCGCTACATTGCCGGACGCGGCTTCGGCGGTCTGGTCCGTGTCTACGCGGTCGTGACCTTCGCCGAGAACCACGGGGCGGTGCGTCACTACCCGGCAGGGATCAGCGAGGAGGACTTCGTCCACGGCACGCTGCACCGCCCCTGGGTCCGCTACGACCTGGACGACGAGCTGCTGGCGGGCCTCGCCAACGGCCTCTATGCCCTGGAGGTGCGCGACGATCGCCGTTGGGTGGTGCAGACCGCGGCCGGGGAGGAGCACTACGGCGAGGTCCGCGACATCCTGGCCGCCGCCGGCTACCTGGAGCGCCGCCTCCAGCTCATCTACCTCTCCCAGTTCAACCTGTTCCAGGATTGGGACGCCAACGTCGCCAGGATGGTGCCCAACGCCCTCGAGCAGCGGCGGGAGTTCACCGCCTTCGCCGGCCTGGCCGCGGGAGCCAGGGTGCTGGAGGCCGGCTGCGGCATGGCGACCCAGACCTTCGAGGGCGGGCTGTGGGAGGCGGTCGGGCCGTCCGGCTCCATCGTCGGCATCGACCCGGCGCCGGGGATGCTCAAGCGCGCCGCCGCCAAGGCCCGCCGGCTCCGCGCCAAGAATGTCACGTTCGTCCGCGCCCGTGCCGAGCGCCTGCCGATGTTCGAGGACGGCGAGTTCGACGCGACGGTCGGGACAGCCTTCCTGCACTTCGCCGACGCGCCGCGGGCCGTGCGCGAGCTCTGCCGCGTGACCCGCCCCGGCGGCGCCGTCACCATCGCCGCCGGCTGCCGCTTCCCGCTGGACATGCCCTGGTTCCGCGAGTGGTTCGCGCCAATCTTCGACCTGGCGCGCCGCCACGGCCGGGAGGTGGTGCTACACCTGCACGAGCGGGGCGAGGTGCCGCGCCTCTTCGCCGAGGCGGGCCTGCAGGACGTGCAGGTGGAGACGCGATGGCCGGCCTGGATACTGCTGGAGCCCGACGTGTCGGTCAGCTTCCTGGTCCAGGGCATCAGCTTCTTCCAGCGTGAGCTGGAGCTGCTGCCCTGGCAGGCGCGCCTGGACCTGATCGAGGAGCTGAAGCGGATCGGCGCCAAGGTCTGCCGCGAGACCACCGCCGAGGAGCGCACGCTGCGCACGCCGGTGGAGCTGGTCAAGGGCGCCGTGCCGCCCGCCTAACGCCAACCGGCCGGTCCCCAGATCCGTGGGGTCCGAGGTCGATTGCACCTCACGAGCGCTCCGTGATGTCATAGCCGGCGTTGAGCTACGCTGGCGCCCGGAGGACATCGAGGATGCCGGCACGGACGTTAGCCGAGTTCCTGCAGCACTCGAGGTAGGTGTTGCCCGAGCTGGATGCGGGTGAAGTCGTGCTCAGGCGCCCTCGGCCTGCGCCGCCTCCGTCTGCGCTACAATGAAATCAGCACGAGGGCAGGTCGCCGAGCTCGAACGGCAACCAATTCGTCCATTACCGGGAGGCGCGCATTCAACCATGACACATGGCCCGACACGGGCAGTGCTCCTGGACGACAGGTCCGAGCAGGCGCTGATTGACCGCTGGATCGAGCCGAATCCGCATAAGCGGCAAGCAGACGAGGCCTGGTTGGTCGATTTCGCAACGCCGGTCTGGGCACTGGTCGGCTACCTCACCGCGGTCAATGGCGATGCAGACCAAGTGGCTATCGACTATCGGGTGCCGCGGGAAGCCGTCGATGCCGCGCTCGCCTACTACCGGCGTCACCAGGCGATTATCGACGCGCGCATCGCCGCCAATGCGTTGTCCTGATCGGGGTGGCCGCGTTCTACCTCGATCACGACGTCGCCAACGGAACTGAGGAGACGCTCCGGGCGTTGGGGTATGGCGCCACCACCACGAGGGAGTTGCATTTCCAGCGCGTCAGTGATGCCGAGCAGCTCCTCATCGCTGCTCGATCTTCCTGGACACTGGTCACGCACAATGGTAAGGACTTCCGGTTGCTCCAGAAGGCGCGGCGACTCTGGCCGGGACCGTTTGCCCATGCAGGTATCTTGATCGTGCCACAGCAACGATGGGCAGCAGCAGAAACGGCAGCGCGACTGGATCGCTTCATCCGGTCCGGTCTGCTGTTGATAAACGAACTGTACGCCTGGTCGCCAAGCCGTGGCTGGGCGCGCTACGAATAGGCCCTGCCTGAGCAGCGGCTGGCGCTGGTGACCCCAAATAGGAGAGGAGCACCACCAATGACAGTCGGCATCCCCGCCGTGGACCATGCGCCCTCGACCGGCGATAATGACGGGAGAGGAGGTCCCATGGCGGCGATCGCGACCGAGCGGCGACACTACACCCTGCCCGAGTTCCTGGCGCTACTCGACGAGCTGGAGCTGGCGGGCAGCCAGGACCGGTTCGAGATCATCGGAGGAGAGCTCGTGGCGCACGCCTCGCCCGTGGACCCACACATGCGGGCGGCGATTGCTTGCCTGCTGTTCCTGGGCGACGCCCAGCGTGCCGGGTATGGCCGGGTGGGTAATGATCGCACGGTGGTCCTGGACTATCGCGGCCCCGGCCTGCCGGTCGCGCACGTCTACAAGCCCGACGCCTTCTTCGTGGCGACGGACGGGCTGGCCATCCTCGAGCATCCCGAGACGCCGTCGGTCGTCGGCGCCCCCGACATCGTCGTCGAGGTGCTCTCCCCCAGCACCGAGCGCCACGATCGCCCGCCGAAGGGCAAGAAGTTCCGCGCCTACGAGGAGGCGGGCGTGCGGCACTACTGGCTCGCCGATACCGATCGCCGGGCGCTCGCTGCCTATGAGCGCCGGGGGGAGCGGCTGGTGGAGACGGCGACGCTCCGGCCCGGCGACACCCTGCGGTGCCCTTTGTTCCCCGAGCTCGGCCTGGCCGTCGACACGCTCTTCGCGCCACGGTAACGCAGCAATTGGCCGGCAGTCCTGTTGCGTCTCGGCCGGCAGCCTGGTCTGCATACGCGGCCGGCGCCTGGGCGCTTCTGTTCGCCGCGCTGCATGGCTATTGGGCCGCCGGGGGCACGGTGGGCGCCGGAACGATCGGGGGCGGCATCGAGGAGCTCGCCCTGGCGCGCGATCCGGGGTTCGTGGCGCTCCTGTGGGGGACGGTCGCCGTCTTCCTGGCCGAGGCGCTGCTCGCGCTCGCGCTAGTCCGGCCTTGGAGCCGGCTCATTCCCCGCTGGCTGCTGCTCACCGGCGCCTGGAGCGCAGGAGTAGTGATGGCCGCCTACGGGGCCCTCCAGCTCGCCGTGACCGGGTCCGTCACCGTGCTCAGGGTGACCGGCCTGCTCAGCATCCCCGGACCCGTGGACTGGACAGGGATCCGCTGGCATCTCGCGCTGTGGGACCCCTGGTGGTTGCTGGGCGGGATCCTGTTCGTCGCGGTAGCCCGGTCTTATCAGCGCAGGTCGCGTCGTCGACACGTCGGCGTGACATAGGCTAGGCGTCGCCAGGCTGACGCGCTGCAGAGCGACCTCTGGCGCATGCTGGAGGCGCTCGAGCAAGAGCTCACGTTGGTCGCCGGCGCCAATGATCATCACAGGGTGCTAGTGAACCCCGCCCGGTATCGGGCGACCTCGGCGCTGGACGTACCGGTTCGGTATAGTGCGAGCGAGACCCCTTGGGCATCGCTCGAGGGAGAAGATAGTGAGCAGGAGAGAACAATGGCACAGCAACCCGTGATCGGCCGAGCGGCGGCCCTCGATGTGGACCGGCGGCTCAATGCGGCCGGCTTCCTGCAGGAGTTGCTGATCGATCTAGTTGACCTCTCGCTCCAGGGTAAGCAGGCGCACTGGAACCTGCGGGGTCGGATGTTCCGAGACCTGCACCTCTTGCTCGACGAGGTGGTGGACGCGGCGCGCGACGATGCCGACCGGCTGGCCGAACGCTGCCTTGCTCTCGGCGTTGCCGCCGACGGCCGGCTCGCCACGGTCGCCGCCGGCACCCATCTGGAGGCCTTCCCGGAGGGGCGGGTCGAGGATCACCGGGTCGTCGAGCTGCTGGTGGCGCGCCTACAGACCGTCTCCGAGGTCGGCCGGAGCCGGCTTGGCCGGCTCGGTGAGCTCGATCAAGTTTCGCAGGACCTGGTGAACGATGTGTTGGCGGGAATCGAGAAGTATCTCTGGATGGTGGAGGCGCACCGGTCGGCGGAACAAAGGTGAACAGTCGTCGCCACGACGCCTCGTACGACCTGGATACGTTGCTCCCAGCGCTGGAGGACGCCCACGCCACGCTCTAGCTCGACCGCGGCGTGGTACAGTGCAAGCGCCGGCCGCTACATCCGTCGACAGGTGCCGCGCGCTGTAGCCAAGTCGTTGCCTGCAGCAGCCCGAACACTACGCGGGCTGTCTGCCCTCAGGTTATAGGTGGCGAGGGCTCAAACGGCCCTGGTCGCCACGGAATCGTCGATCAACGCAGGGAGAACGAATTGTGGAAACGCATGAAGAGCGCGTCGCAACCGTTGACGAGCTCATTGCCGCGACGAGCGATCCCCGCATTTCGCACATCCTCGTTCGGGGCCACGTCACCGGCGCGCCCACGTTGCGCCTCTTGCCCGGACAGGCGCTGATCGGAGCGGAGGAGCACGCCGCCGTCACCTTCGCAAGCGGGAACGACGGCGTCCAGCTTTCCTCCGACAATCGCCTGCAAGGCATGCGTCTTGCAGCTTCGCCGGATAAACGCGCCCTGTTCAATGACACCGGCGTCACCCACCTCGGCGGGATTGAGCTGCGGGACGTGACCGCGATTGGCCAGGTGTAGCTCCTCGCCCGAGACAAGGTGCGCGGTGGGCATGTCCGGGTGGACGGTCTCGACATTGTCGCCGCGGACGCGCGTGGCCCGCACGAGCGGCCGAACGGGTACGGCGTCGATGTCCTCCAGGGCGCTTTCACGCTGTGGAACATGCAGACCGATGACAGCGTCATCATCAGCGCGGACTTGCTCCGACTGTCGGCCGGCCGCGACGGCGCACCCGTTCTTGGCAGCGGCATCTTCGTGAGCGGCGCTGGCGACAAGGGCGGCCGCCTCATCGTGCGACGCCTTGAAACCGGCGCGGTCTATGTGGACGGCAAGATCCCGCCGGGCACGCCGGATCAGATCACCGGCGGCGTCTTCACCTACGGCGTGAACGACATGGCGCTGGACAACTGGGGCGCCGTCGATCGCTGGATCGCGGAGGAGAAGGTCACCACCTTTGGCCCGAGCGGTATCGGTTTTGTCAACTTCGGGACCGTGAACGAGCTTCAGGTCATGGCGCCGATCGAAACCTTCGGCCAGGGCGCGCGCGGCTTCAACGTCTACACGGGGACTGTGCATCTCGCCGAGTTCGACCGGGTCACGACGCACGCCGACGGGTCCGTTGGCATCCAGCTCAGCCAGCCGATCGGCCGGTTGCATGTGCGTCGCGGCATCGAGACGTTCGGCGGTACCGGTCCGTCGTTGGTCAAGGGCGTGGTGGTGCCGCTATCCGCGATCGGGTTGAGCATCAAGCCCGGCGGCTCGGCGCGCGAGATCACGATCGGTGGCGGCGTTATCACGCACGGTTCGGCCGTGTCGCCCTTGGAGCTGCATGGCGCGGTCGAGACTTTCCACGTGGCCGGCGGCCTCCTCGCGGCCGGCGGCGGCTTCGACACGATCTGAGCGCGGCGGCGGAAGGCCTGGCGGCGCCGGTCACTGGCGGCTATCATTCGGCCTGGAAACACGGCGAGAAGGGCGGCCTACCCACCGCGGCCAGTTTGCTGACGGGACAGTGAGGGAAGCGACGGTCCGGCGTCATCTGCCATCCTCTCGCGCCAGCCGTCGATGAGCGGCCGGTGAAGCGCCACGGACCCGGGCGGCGGAAGGCGAGAAATCGAGGAGGCGACCATGCCACAAGCGGAACGGGTTGACAGTCTGGTCCTGGGCTGTGGTGAGGGCGGCAAATACCTGGCCTGGGACATGGCGCAGGCGGGGCAGCGGGTGGCCGTCGTGGAGCGCCAACTGATCGGCGGCTCCTGCCCGAACACCAATTGCCTCCCCAGCAAGAACGAGATCTGGAGCGCGAAGGTCGCCGATCTGGTTCGCCGTGCCGCGACGTTCGGGGTGGAGACCGGTCCCGGGTCGGTCGATATGGCCGCGGTGCGGCGGCGCAAGCGCGAGATGGTCGAGGGGCTCATCAGCATGCACCTGGACCGCTTCAAGGCGAGCGGCGCCGAGCTCATCATGGGCGCCGGGCAGTTCGTCGCTGCCAAAACCATC
This sequence comes from uncultured Chloroflexota bacterium, assembly GCA_937967325.1. GTDB lineage: Bacteria > Chloroflexota > UBA4733 > UBA4733 > UBA4733 > UBA4733. Next base: position 49,977 of record CALBSQ010000412.1, on the reverse strand, counting down.
GAAGTGCGCTTGAATGCCGGCGGCACGCGCCTGCTGTCGGGCGATCGCCTGTTCCTCGATCTGGGGACGCAGGCGACCATCCCCGAGCTGCCGGGCCTCGTCACCGCGACCCAGCCGCTCACGAATGTCGAGGCGCTCGAGCTCGATCGGCTCCCGGAGCACCTCATCGTACTCGGCGGCGGCTACGTCGGCCTCGAGTTCGCCCAGGCGTACCGCCGCTTCGGCAGCCGCATCACCGTCGTCGAACATGGCCCGCGGCTGGCCGGTCGCGAGGATCCCGATGTCGGCGACGCCATACTGGATGTCTTCAGGAGCGAAGGCATCGCGGTCGTGCTGGCCGCCGAGCCACTCCGGGTGGAAGGTCGTTCCGGCGAGCGCGTCAGCCTCCGCGTGCGCACGCCGCAAGGCGAGCAAACCATCGACGGCAGCGATCTCCTGCTGGCGGTGGGACGCACCCCCAACACCGCTGGGATTGGCCTCGAAGCCGCCGGCGTCGCGTTGGATGCTCGTGGCTACGTCACGGTCAACGACCGGCTGGAGACGACCGCGCCCGGGGTCTGGGCCATCGGGGAGTGCGCCGGCAGCGCCCAGTTCACCCACGTCGCCTACGACGATTTCCGGATCATCCGCGATAATCTGGCCGGGGGGAACCGGACCAGGCGCGATCGACTGATCCCTTTCTGTATGTTCACCGATCCGCCGCTGGCGCGGGTGGGCCTGAGCGAAGGCGACGCCGGCCGCGTCGGTCTCGCGGTGCGCGTGGCCAGGCTCCCGATGAGCGCCGTGCTGCGGACGCGGACCATCTCCGAGACGACCGGCTTCATGAAGGCCCTCATCGCCACCGAGAGCGACCGCATCCTCGGTTTCACCATGCTCGGCCCGGAGGCCGGTGAGGTCATGGCAGTTGTTCAGGCGGCGATGCTGGCAGGCATGCCCCATACCGGCCTGCGCGACGCCATCTTCACCCACCCGACGATGGCCGAAGGGCTCGTCTTCCTGTTTGCCAACGTCCCGTCCGGAGCGGCGAGGTAGCCCCGTTCTCCTGGGCGATTCATATGCCTGACCGATGGATGATGTGGACCATCGCCGTCTCCTGGGGCCTGCCGGGAGCGGGCCTGGTGCTGTTTACGGCGTTGAATTACTTCACCCACGGCGGCCTGACCTACAACACCCGATAAATCCGAGGTGACGATCTCACTGGGCGCCATCGCCAAGGTGGTGCGCCGCGATTGATCGGGGCAGTCGCGCGCTCCACGCGGTCCGTCGGAGACGCACCTGTGCTCTCTGGCCGTCGTTCGTGTCTCCAGGAGGGAAGCAAGCGAGCGTGCAAAACGTCGCAGTACCCCCCCCTCTGGTGAGAACCTGCAAGTACGGCTTCCACGGGCTCGCCCATTAGGCCTGAACTCTTCGTGCCAGCACGTGGCACGGATCGTGCCGCCCCAGGCGCCCACGGGGGCGGGGCGGACGGGAGCTGCAGCAGATCGCCGATCACTACCACGGCCGCGCCGGCCAGGGCGGCAACCGCGTACAGCTCGGCGCGCAGGACCGTGGGGACTTCTGTCACCAGCACGTCGCGCACCATGCCGCCGCCAATTCCCGTCAGCAGACCGAGCAGCACTGCCGCGACCGGGCTGAGGTGAAAGGCGAGCGCCTTCAGCGCGCCGGAAACCGCGAAGAGCGCCAGCCGGGCGGCGAATGGTTCCAGCGTCAACGGCCAGCAGGAGCTCCGCCACTGGCTGACAGGGGAAACGCGGCTCCCAGCAGCGCCTGATCCGCAAATCCTCAACCCGGAATCAAAAAAGTGGCAGTGCCGGAACCCACGTTGGGCGACGCGCATCATAGAACTCGTTTACGGCGCCTTGCTCGCAATAGAGCCGATGGTACTTCGCTACCTTGTCAGGGTCCAGCTCGATGCCCAGTCCCGGACCTTCCGGCACTGAAAAGTAGCCCTCGCGGTACTGGAATGGCTCGGCGATGACGTCGTCCACCTGGTCATGGTAGTGGCTGTCGATGGCGTAGCTGATCTGGGGATACGCCGCGGCAAGATGGAGCATCGCGGCGGTCGAGATGCCAAGCTCGCGATCGCTGTGCATGCCTACGCCGAGTTGGAACGCCTCGCACACCGCCAGCATTTTTTGGTTGGCCCGCAAGCCGCCCCAGTAGTGCACATCAGCGAGGAGCACGTCGATTGCCTCTAGACGAATGCCGGGCGCGAGTTGGTCGAAGGAGACGACGCACATGTTGGTGGCCAGCGGGACCCGGGCACGCTGTCGTACACGCCGCATCCCATCGAGGCCAGCAGTTGGATCCTCCAAGTACTCGAGTCCCAATCGTTCCTGCTCCAGACGAAGGGCCACCAGCGCAGCGGTCTCGACAGACCAGGCGGCATTGGGATCCCAGCGGAGGGCCAGTGCAGGGAATCGCGCGCGGAGCAAGAGCAGGGTTCGGAGCTCCTCCTCCGGGGGCAAGACGCCTCCCTTCAGTTTGAGGACGCGGCACCCGCAGCGCTCGATGAGCTCGTGCGCCCGCGTGACCAGCCCCTCCGAGTTGTCTTCACCGCCTCGGCGGCCGTCGGCGCTGCGATACCGGTAGAAGAGATAGGCCGCGGTCTCTACCCGGTCGCGGGCTTGTCCACCAAGCAAGGCGCTCACCGACCGCCCCAGAGCCTTCCCCGCGGCGTCGAGACAGGCCATCTCCAGACCTGCCCGCACCACGGGGGGAACGCTCGTTTCGTAGCTGATGGAGAAGACGCCAAGGCGACGCTGCAAGACACCAACCTCGAGCGGATCGAGCCCGAGCAGGAGCGGTTTGGCGACGTCCAGCGCGTGAACCACGGCATTGCCGCCGTAGGTCTCGCCGAGGCCGATGATGCCTTCGTCGGTGAACAACTCGATGATCGCTCGAGTGGTGCCGGTCTCGACGCCCATGCTCCACCGCAGCGGCGCCTCCATTGGCACGGTGACGGGCGTCACCCGAATATCGATCACTCTCATCTGGCGCTCCGCTGCCTTGTCTGCCATTCTTCGCAGGACGGCGGCTGATCCGGCTGACCAATCTCCGATTGTTGACAATCGGAAGACATCAGCATATACTACTGAACAGCGACGACGGAGTCAAGCCGGAGGCAGCGGGCAATGGCGGGCGTAAAGTTCGCAAGGCCGGCTCTGCGGTCGCTGCGCCAGCAGGTGATGGAGGAGTTGCGCACCGCGGTCGTCCAGGGGCGCATCCAGCCGGGAGAGCGACTGGTCGAGGCCGATCTAGCCGCCGGCTTCGGCGTTTCCCGTGGCTGCGTGCGGGAGGCGCTGCGCGGCTTGGAACACGAGGGTCTCATCGTCTCCTCTCCCTACCGCGAGACCCACGTCGCCAGCACCTCGGAGGAGGAGGTCATCGACGTCCTCCTGCCCGTGCGAGTCGTCATCGAGGTGTTCGCCGCCCGCAAGCTCGCGGGGCGGCTGGAGCCGTCGCACCTGCTGCTGCTCGAGCAACTGATCGACGAGATGCGGATGGCGGCGGCCGGCGGGGACCGGCTGACACTGACCCAACTAGACATCGACTTCCACCGCCGGCTCTTGACCTTTGCCGGCATTCCCACCATCCAGAGCATCTGGGCGGGGATCAATGCCCGCATCCGGGGGCGATTTCTGATCGATACGGCGGCCAGTGATCCCGAGCAACTGGTGCATCTCCACGAGGAGCTGCTCGCGGCGCTGCGCAGCGGTCCACCCGAGATCATCGGCCCCACGATCGTGCGGCACATTTACGGCGCACTGCCACCCCACGTCGCGCAGAACGGCGCGCCACCGGCGATTCGCAGCCTGATCGAGCTCCTGCAAGCGGCTGAGTTGGTCTCCACCGAGAGTGGTGAAGGCAATGTGTGGGAAACCGGCCGACCGCCACAGTCGCCCATCACCAGGGAGGTCTGAGGGGGAAGAGCGAGGGCGCCGACGCTGCGGAACGCTGGCGCAGCCACAGTCCGATTGTCCCCACGCCATGGATCCGCCTCGCGGCTACCGCGACGCGACGACGGGCGGGGACGAAGAGCGGAGGAGGACACATCAGCGGTGGAGATGCTGCACGGTCGCAACGCATGGTGGTTCGCTATCGACTCCCAGGCCGATCGGCCCTTGCGGCGAGCCGCGGAGGATCTCGCCGCCATGTGGGCCGCCGCCGGGTGGCCGGCGCCGCGGTTGGAAGCAACGATCCCGCCAGTGGCGCCGACGCCCGAGCAGCATTTGGTGTTGCTTGGCGCCACGGCTGTCCAGGAGGCAGCACGTCATTTGCCCATCGCGCCGGCCTTCCCGCCGGCGCATCGCGAGGGTTTCACCCTTTCGACGCAGGTCCCGATCGGCGGCTGGCGCTCCGTAACCCAGGTCGTCGGACAGACCGAGACGGGCACGGTCGCGGGCGTGCGCTATCTCCTCCGGCAACTCAACGTCAGCGCCGATGCGCCGTTCCCCGCTGCACTCAGTGGTGTGCGGGTCCCCTTCTTTGATCTCCGCGGGATGTACGCGCACACTGCCTGGCTGTACCACTACCCCTACGCTTTGCGCACATGGAGCGTCGCCGACTGGCAACGCTACGCCGACCTGCTCGCGGCGTTGAACCTGAACCTCCTGACGATCTGGATCCCGGTGGGCATGCTGCCGCTGCCCATCAGCGACGACGACGCCCGCTGGCTTGCTCGCTTCCGCGAGGTGGTGGACTATGCCCACCAGGAGCATGGGATGACTGTCTGGGTGGGCGAGTGCGCCAACAACCTGCTGGAAGAGCGCCCGGCGGAGCCGATCGAGGAGCGGGAGTACTTCACCTACTGCGCCAGCCGCACCGTCAACCCCGGTGATCCGCGGGTTCGGGCGCGCCTGATCGAGAACCGCTCGCTGCTCTATCGCGCGGTCGGCAACGCCGACGGCTACTGGATCATCGATGGGGACCCCGGTGGCTGGGACGGCAGCCCCGCCGACGAGTTCGTCACGCTGTTCCAGGAGAATGTCGCCGCCATCGCGCGCTGCAGCGACCCGTCGCCCACGCCGCGACCGCTCTACTGCTGGTTATTGCGCGGCTGGGGGCTGGAGTCCCAGGAAGAAAACGTTCGGCACATTCTGCGCGCGCTCCAGGCCAGTCTCCCGCCTGACCGCTGGGGGGTGCTGGCCCACCCACCGGTGTCGTGGCCGCTGGTGCGTGAGCTCCATCTGGAGGAGCGGACCGTCTACTTTCCTTACGGCGCCCTGGAGGGCGAGCCCAGCACACCGCTGACCCGTATTACTCCTACGACGGTGCTCTCCCCAGCCCGCGCTGCTGCCGGTGCGCCGCGTGTCCGGGGAGTCCTCGGCAACACGCAAACGCCGCTGATGCAGCTTCCCCACCACTTCCTCTGGGCGAGCGCCGCTTGGAACCCGTGGGACGTTCCGCCGATTGACGTGGCGCTGGCGGAGCTCGGACGCTGCCTGTTTCCCACTCACGCGACCCTGCTGGCTGAAGCGTGGGGGTTGCTGGCCGCCGAGCCCGCGCTTCCGGTATCGGCGAAGCTGGCCGCCGCCGCGGCGCCGGGACTAGCGGATGAGCTGCTGGCTGGGGAATGCGCTGACGCGGCGGCGCGGCTAAAGCATGCCATGCGGACGTTGGGCCCACCCGGACCGGTCGGTCGTGCTCTTGTGCCTGATCCTGAGCATCACGTACAGGACCTTGTGACCATGCTCGAGCTCCGGGAGCTGGCGGCCCGTTTGAGCGCGGCGCTCGATCAACAGCGGAAAGTAGAGGCCATTTCCGATCTCACGCTCCGCTGTGCTCGCCGGCATGTCGCCTGGCTCCTTCGGTCAGGTTATGTGCGTAGCAAGGCAACCAATCAACCGATGCGGGGGTCCGGAATCGGGAAGGTCACGGGCGGCAGCTATCACCCCGGCAAGGGCGCCTATGGCCCCTATGTCGACGGTGTGCTGCGGGCCTGGAACGACTACCAGCGGGCGCTGCCAGGGGAAGCGGCGCTGGTGCGAGGGCAACTGCGGGTTGCGGCGGCGGCTGCTCCGGCGGCGGAACGCGCCCGCCTGACCGGCTGGATCGAGGAGGTGGTTGAGGGGAAGGGCATACGCTAGTTGCAATGGCCTGCGCCTGAGCGGTCAGGCGGGGCATCGTTGGGCGGGCAATGTCCTGATCGATGTCGGTATGAGGAGAATAATCCATGTCCACGAGTTGGAACGACTCTCGCCGCGACGGACCGTGTCTCTCTCGCCGGGCGCTCATCCGGGGTAGTGTGGCGCTGGGAGGCGTACTCCTGATGACCGCCTGCGGCACGGGGGGCGCCGCGACAACAACGCCACCGCCCGCGTCTGCCACCACTGCTCCGGCGGAAGTGAGCTCGGTCCCGATAGCAACGCCGACGACCGCGGTGGCGCCGCCCAGCACGCCATCAGCAGCAGCGAGCACCAAGCTGGCGTCCACCACCAAGACCATCTTCCAGGTAGCTGCAGGAGGCTTCTTCGGCCCAACGTGGCGCAAGAGTGGAGACGAGATATTCGGGCGCTATAACGTGGCACATCCAGACATGGAGGCGGAAATCACCGATGGCGATGTAACCAAGGTGGTGGCGATGGTGGCGGGTGGAACACCGCCCGATGGGTTCCTCACTTTCAATTCCACCGACGTCAGCGGCTTAGCGAGCAAGGGCGCGCTACTCCCGCTCAGCGACTATCTCAACCAGAATCAAGTGGCTGACATCAAAGAAAAGCTCGTGCCTGCCGCCTGGCAGGTCAGTGCTTGGCGTGGCAAGCTCTGGTCGATCACCGAGGAGAACGACGGCGCCCAACTGATTTGGAACAAGCAACTGTTCCACGATTCAGGTGTGCAGGGACCGCCTCTGACGCCACAGGACCTGGTGGCAGCCGCGGGCGCACTCACCAAGCACACTCCTGACGGACAACTCAGTCAAATGGGACTCTATCTATTTTCCGGTTGGGTGGACGACGGCCCTGCTGAGCCTTGGATCGCGATGTTCGGCGGGCAGACGTTCGACGCGGCCAAGAACCAGTTTACGATCACAGATCCGCGCAACATCGAGGCATTTCAGGTGTTGCAGCAGATCTCCAACGCGCAAGGAGGGGAGGCGGCGCGGACTGCCTTCATCAAGCAGTTCAAGAATGGGGTGGTCGATGGCATGGCGACCGGCAAGATCGCGATGATCTACTGGGGCGAAGGCATCCCCGGGGCCATCAACGCAGCCAGCGCACTCACGTTCTCCAACCTGGACTATGCCTGCCTGCCCCACGCCTCCGGGGGCTTCTGTGGCCAGCTGAGCGCCGGGAACTCCTTCATGGTGCTGAAGGGCGCGAAGCATCCTGACGCGATGGCAAATTTCGCCTACTGGGAGGTGCTGAACGTGAATGAGCCGATCCTCATTTCGGAATTCACTCCTGCCGGTGGAGCGAACCTACCGGTGCTCAAAAGCGATCTTGTCTCCGGCAGCCCCAACTATGTCCGTCTCCTAAAGGACGTCCCTTACGTGAAGTCATGGCTGGATATGTCACTGAGCGGCTCCTATTTTCCGTCAGACTATACGCCGCTTGCCGACTGGAAGAACGGCCAGCTGAATCAAACGCTGACGAGCATCTATCAGGGCAAAGTCGACGTGGCGGCAGGGCTCCAGCAGCTCCAGGATGCGGTTGACGTGAAGTGGCAGGACTTTCTGAAGCAGAACCCGGACTGGCACATGGCATCCTGAGAGCGCTGGGGCGTGGGAAGCATGTCTGTTGGAGGGAGAGAGGAATGGCCGTTGCATGGCCAAGCATTGGTAACGCCAGGACGAGATACGAACGGGACGGTTACGTCTTGTACCCGCGGGTGCTCGATGAGGATCTCGTGCAGGAGGCGAGACGGCACGTGGAGTGGCTCATCGCCAGGCACCCCGGCACGCCCTGGGAACGGCTGGATCTGCAACTCGCCAGAGACGATCCATTCTGGCGCAGGGTGACCGGCGATGACCGGCTCCTCGACATCGCCGAGCAGTTTATCGGCCCGGACATCGCCCTCTTTGCCACGGGCTACATCTGCAAGCCACCCTTCGAGGGCCAGCAGGTGTTATGGCACCAGGACGGAAGCTACTGGCCACTCGACCCGATGGAGGTGGTGACCCTCTGGGTGGCCATCGACGACTCCCTGCCAGAGAATGGCTGCCTGCGGGTCATTTCGGGCAGCCACCGACTGGACTTGCAGATAATGCAGCGCCGTACCGACGTCGCCAACCTGCTGAACTCGGAGATTGACCCGTCCCTCGTCGACGAGACAAAGGCGGTGGATTGCGCACTCCAGGCCGGGGGAGTGGAAGTGCATCATCCGAACATCATCCATGGCTCCAACGCGAACACCTCGCCCCGCCGTCGCTGCGGTCTCCTCATTCGGTATATTCCCACCAGCACGCGCATCACCAAGGGTCCCTGGAGTCTTACCACGTTCCTGCTGCGCGGCCGGGCGGTGCCTGGGGTGAACGAGTATCAGCCGCGACCCGTTTGGGTCTCGGGTAAGCACGTGCCCTTCCGCGGCTGCGAATCGTGGCAGTGAAGGAGGATGGCCCTCCGGCGCTGGAGAGGAGAGCAGGGTGCGCGTCGCCATCGGCGCAATAATGCAGGAGAGCAACAGCTTCTCGCCACGACCGACGGTGTGGAAGGACTTCCAGGCAGGCACGCTACGTCGTGGGAATGAGCTCCTTCAGGCCGGCGGCACGAATACCGAGCTCGGCGGCTTCCTCTCGGCGCTCGGCGACGCCGGAGCCATTCTGGCGCCAACTGCCTGGGCCTGGGCGCTCTCTGGCGGGCCGCTGACGGCGAGCGTCTACCGCCGGGTCTGCCGTATCCTGCTGCAGGAACTCGCGGCTGCCGGTCCACTCGATGGAGTGCTGCTGGCCATGCATGGCGCTATGGCCGCGGACGGGATAGCCGACGCAGACGGCGCACTGCTCGCGCGCGTCCGTGCGCTCATTGGCCCAAAGGTACCCTTGGTGGCCACCCTTGACTTCCACGCCAATGTTACGCACCAAATGGTGGAGGCGGCAGATGCCCTTGTCGGCTACCGGACCTACCCTCACGTCGATATGGCAGCGACCGGCCAACGGGCCGCCCAGCTCCTCCTGCGTGTCGCCACTGGCCAGGTCAAGCTAGCCATGGCGCTCGCCAAGGCGCCCATGCTCGTCCCGGCGCACACCATGCAGACGGCGCACGGGCCGATGGCGGAGCTCGTCGCTGCCGCTGCCCGGCTTGAATTGGGAGAGGCCCTGTCGGTCTCCCTCTTCCCGGTCCAGCCCTGGCTAGATGTTCCCGAACTCGGGTTTGGCGCGATAGTCATCACCGACGGCGACCTACCGCGTGCGGAGGCCGCGGCCCAGCGGCTCTGCGCGGAGGCCGTGGCGCGACGCGAGGCCTTCTTCGTCAACACCGTGCCGGTGGCGGAGGCGGTCGAGCAGGCGCTGGCGAGTGCTGCTCGGCCGGTCGTGCTGGCGGATATCGGCGACGCCACCGGCGGGGGAGCGACCGGTGACAGTGCGTGCCTTCTGGCGGCGCTGCTCCCCTATCGCGACCGCCTCTCGGCGCTGCTGCCGATCGTCGATCCGCCCGCCGTTCGTCAGTCCGTCCGGGCGGGGGTGGGACGGTCGGTGACGGTGCGCCTCGGCGGACAGCTCGACCAGCGCTTCCAGCCGGTGACGGTAGACGGGGTGGTGCGCAGCCTCAGCGATGGCCGATTTCGCTTCGCCGGTCCGGTGTTCACCGGCATGGAGGCGACCATGGGACGGACGGCCGTGCTCCAATGCGATCAGTTGTACGTGGTCGTTACGGAGCGACCGGCGTGGACGGTGGATCCTGCCCTCTATCGGAGCGTGGGACTCGATCCCACCGCCTTCCAGGTGATCGTCGTGAAGTCGCCCAACCTCTTCCGCGCAGCCTACGCGCCACTGGCGCAGGAGGTGCTGCTCGTCGACACACCGGGAGCGACCAGCGCCGATCTGCGGGCCCTGCCATTTCGGCACGTGCCGCGCCCGCTCTTCCCGTTAGACGAGTTGCCGGACGGCGGCGCTGAACCAAGGACGGCAGCGTCCGCGCCGGATGCGCATCCCTCCATTCGGCCGCTCACCTACGCTGACACGCCGCTGCTCGTCCGTTTCTTCGCCGCCCTGGGAGCCAACAGCCGCCGCCTCTTCCATCCCCATGACTTCGATGACGCGACCGCCCGGCGTTTGACGGCTCGCCTTGGCGATCCGCGTGAGCTCCGCTTCTTGATGGTGCTGGGCTCGCCGCCGAGCGAGGAGCCGGTCGGTTATGGCTTCCTTGTCAACCTACAGAGCGACGAGCCGACCCTGGGTATCGCGGTGGCGGACCACGCGGCGGGACAGGGGCTGGGGCGGATGCTGATGGAACATCTAATCGACACCGGGCGACGACTGGGCAAGCGTGCCATCCGGCTCACGGTCTACGATGAGAACGCCCGGGCGCGCCATTTGTATGAACAATGCGGCTTCGCGACGCACCAGATCGTGCACCACATGGAACTGCGCCTCGGCCAATGAGCGAGCACCAGCACCACTGGCGCAGGCGCAGCTTGTCTGCCTTGAAGCATGGCCGTGCGACGTAACCGGACCAAATGGGCGCCCAACTGCTATGCTCGCGCCTAGGTGGGCAGATGGGCGGCGCCGATTGTTGACAATCGAACGGCTCCTGCTTATACTCGCGGCCAATCGGACGATGACGAGCCCTTCACGTCAGCCGCTCGGTGGTCGGAACCGGACGACCGGTCCAAACGCTGGCTACGCCAACGCTGCGATGATCGGCAGAGGCATAGGGAGAGGTGGCAATAATGCCCAGATGGTTACCCTCTTGTCCCCTGGAAAGTCCTAGTCTGTCGCGTCGCGCGCTGGTGCGGGCGAGTCTTAGTCTGTGCGCGCTTACGCTGCTGAGTGCCTGTGGCGCCAACCGTCCTGCCACGGTCGCGCCGTCCACCGCCGTTTCCAGTGGGAGCGTGCAAGCCACCACGGTAGCGACTTCGACAACCGCACAAACAACCGTCGCTGCGCCGACACCAACCAGTGCCCCGACCGCCGTGCCGGCAGCACAGCAGTCCGCGGGCGCGGCCGTGCCCGTCCTCTTCTGGGGCATCAGCGGCCCCAATGAGCCAGGGCCAACCGACGATCAGCTCGTGACAGAGTTCAATCAAACCCACCAGGGTGTGCGCGTGACGTTGGAGCAGGTCCCTCCCGTCGGCATCATCGCCGGCGATAAGCTGGTGACGGCCATGGCCAGCGGCACCGGACCGGACGCACTCTACCTGGGCCGCCACCTCATCCCGAACTTCGCCTGGACCAAAGGCATTGCCGCGCTCGACAGCTACGCCAACGCCCAGGCCTTCCAACTGGACGACTTCTATCCCCGCTTCATCGACGAGTCCAAGTGGCGTGGCAAGCTCTACGGGATCCCCTACAATCCGGATGCGCGCGGCCTGTATTGGAACAAGAGTCTGTTCCAGACGGCTGGGCTGCCGGCGGACCGGCCACCCAACACGTGGGATGACTTGCAGGCGGCGACCGCGACGCTCACCAAGAAGAGCGCCAGCGGCGACCTTACGCAGCTCGGCTACGTCCCGGGCTGGCTCAATCCGCCGACCTACCTCGGCTGGTACGTCTACCTCTGGCAATTGGGCGGCGAGTTCCTCACCCCTGATCACCGAACTGTGGCCTACAACTCGCGCGAGGGGGTGCAGGCGCTGCAGACGATGGTAGACCAGATGCAGCAAGCCGGTGGCTACACCGCCGTTCAGCAGCTCTCCAAGGCCGCCAGCGTCCCAACGGGTCTAGACATGTTCAGCGCCGGCCACCTCGCTATGGCCTACGCCACGAATGGCGCCATGTCGGCCTATGACAAGGTAAAGAGCCTGGACTACGGCATCGCGCCCTTCCCGATCCCCTCCGGTGGGCCGCACGTGAACTACAGCGGCGGCTTCGACCTCACCCTCACCGCGGCCGCGAAGCACCCGGCGGAGGCCTGGCAGTTGATCGACTACCTGGTCAGTCCGCAGCCCCTCTTGCGCTTCAACCTCGCCGGCCACACCATCCCCGCGCGCAAGTCCGTGGCGAACAGTACGGGCTACCTGAGTGCGAACCCTCGCTTGAAGTTCTTCACCGACGAGCTGCCCTTCACCCGCTGGGTGCCCGTCATTGTCGGCATCACCGAGATCTTCGACGTGAACAATACGATGTACACGGACGCTATCTCGGGCAAGTCGTCGGCCGCGGACGCCGTGGCGGCAAGCGTGCCACGGGTGCAGGCCATCCTGGCCAAATATGCCGATGATCAGTAAGGTGTCAGGGCCCACACCGGTTGGTGTGGGCGACGGCCCCCGGACGCGTCGGGCAGGCCGCGGAAAGGACACGGCAGGATGGTCGAGCATGGCTCCGGTATCCAATGAGGAAGGAGGTATCGCCGATGCGCGTAGGAATCGATAGCTACTGCTTCCATCGCTCCTTCGGCGACCTGTGGCCCGGCATCGACGAGGACCCGGGCCGGCGCTGGACCGTCTTCGACGTCATCCGGTTCGCCAAGGAGCTGGGGATCGCGGGAGTGTCTCTGGAGACCTGCTTCATGCCGGCCCTTGACGCTGGGTTCCTTCGTGACCTGCGTGGCGCCCTCGACGAGGCCGGCCTGGATCGCGTGCTGGCCTGGGGACATCCGACCGGTCTGGACGGTGGAGCCAACCCGGCGGCGCTGGCAGATCTCCAACAGCACGTCGCCTCGGCCGTCGCGCTTGGGACGCGCACGATGCGCATCGTGGCATCCCTCACGCGCTACTCCACGGAACTGGAGGCGCAGTTCACGCGGAACCTGGCGCCCATCCTTCGGCAGGCCGCCCGCGCCGCGGCCGACCAGGGCGTCGTCCTGGCCATCGAAAACCACGGCGACTTCACCGCCGACGCGCTCCTGCGCTTGCTGGAGCGTGTCGACGCGCCGAACCTGCGCGTCACTCTGGACACGGGGAATGCGCTACGCATCCTGGAAGACCCGGTGGAAGCGGCTCGAAAACTGGCTCCTTACACGGTGGCCACGCACATCAAGGATGTGACCGCCGGACGCGGCTCCCCGTGGGACTTTCTCTTCTGGCCGGCCACGCCGGTGGGACAGGGAGCCATCGACATCCCGGCCATCCTGCAGATCCTCGCGGACGCGGGATACCAGGGCCTGCTCTGCGTCGAGGTAGACAATCCGGCGTCGATGTGGCGCCGGGTGTCGGAGGAGGAGCTAGTCCGTCAGAGCGTCGCCTACCTGCGTGAGCAGGTGGCCCAGCTCGGGATGAGGACGGACCTGGCCAGGCCGTAGCCGGCTCGCGCTCCGGTCGAGGGTCGGTATGCGGGCTTCCAGTGGGGGAACAGGGAGGGGAGTCGAAATGGCGGCCGGCAGCTTTGTGCCTGTGCATCCCGTCGAGACGGCGGCCGTCCCCGAGATAGGCGTCGGCATGCTCGGCTACGGCTTCATGGGCAAGGCGCACAGCAACGCCTTCCTCAAGTTCCCCCACATGTTCTGGCCGCCCACGGCGCGCGTGCGCCTCGTCGCCGTGGGCGGCCGCACAGAGGAGGCCGTCGCGGAGGCAGCACGTCGCTACGGCTTCGAAGGCTACTACACGGACTGGCACGACCTGGTCGCCGACAAGCGGATCAGCCTGCTCGACAACGTCGCCTGGCACGCCGCCCACGCCGATCCGTGTATCGTCGCCGCGGAGCATGGCAAGCACGTCCTCTGTGAGAAGCCCATGGCGACCAATGCCGCCGACGCCCGCCGCATGCTCGACGCCGTCACCAGGGCCGGCGTGAAGCACATGGTCTGCTTCAACTACCGCTTCGTCCCGGCCATAGGTCTGGCCCACGATCTCATCGCCGCCGGCCATCTCGGCCGCATCCACCACCTGCGCATCCGCTACCTGCAGGATCACCAGACGGACCCGTGGAAGCCGCTCCCCTTCACGCCGAGGGAGGGGAAGGCAGGGGTGCTCCTTGGCCTCGGCTCGCACGTCATCGACCTGGCCCGCTACCTGATCGGTGAGCCGAAGACCGTGAGCGGGCTGGTCACGACGTTTGTCAGAGAACGACCAGCAGGCGACGGCTCCGGACGCAAGGTGCAGGTCGTCGACGACGACTCGTTTGTCGCCAACGTCGAATTCCAGAACGGCGCCCTCGGTGGCCTTGAGGCCTCCTACGTCTGCGCCGGGCGGAAGAACCAGCTCGTGGTCGAGGTCAACGGCGTCAGGGGTAGCCTGGTCTGGGATCTGGAAGACCTCAATCGTCTGCATCTCTACCTCGACGGCCAGGACAAAGTGGCCGGGGTCACCGGCTTCGAGGATATCCTGGTGACGGAGGCGCATCACCCCTACCACCGCTACTGGTGGCCGTTCGGCCATATCTCCGGCTGGGAGCACCTGCACGCCAACCTGGTCTACCATTTTGTTGATGCCATCGCCAACGACAAGCCCGTTGGCCCTCACGGGGCGACCTTCGAGGACGGCTATAAGGCCGCCGTGGTGAGCGAGGCGATTGAGGAGTCGAGCAAGACCGGTCGGAGGGTCGGCATTGTGTACTAAGGCGGTTCGCCGAAGGGTGCCTGGCGGCTGTGCCGGCAGACGGTTGTCAGAGTGTGCCAGGCAGCGAGAGAGTAAAGGGGAGACGGAGCCTCATGCCTACGACGGTCAATGTCGCTGTTATCGGTCTCGGCGGTAAAGGGCGCTCGCACGCCCAGAACCTGGCAACGCTGCCGGGGGTGCGGATCGCCGCTCTATGCGACGTCGACCCGGAGACTGTCGCGCGGGCGCAGCGCCAGCTCGGCGAGGCAGCAGCCGGCGCCTACGCCACCGCCGACGCCGACCGCATCTTCGCGGACCCCAGCGTCGACGCGGTGGTGATCGCCACCCAGCACGACTCGCATAAGGCACTGGCCGTCGCCGCGGCGCAGGCGAAGAAGCACATGCTGATGGAAAAGCCGCTGGCGCTGACCATCGAGCAGTGCCAGGAGATCGAGCAAGCCGTCACGACCGCTGGAGTCCAGTTGCTCATGGGTTTTCAGGCGCGGCACCGCCACTTCGTGCAGCTTATCAAGCAGCGAATCCCCCAGCCTCGCGTCGTCGTCGGCGAGATCATCGATCCCCGATGGCCGGACGACTTCTGGGCGGTCGATCCGGTCAAGGGCGGCGGCAACGTCCTCTCCCAGGGCGTCCACACGTTCGACCTCGTCTGCTATCTCGCCGGGTCGGCGCCCGTGAACGTCCTGGCGCGGGGTGGCATCGTCAGTCATGACCCGGCCGTCACGCCAACGGTCGATACTTGCCTGGCCACCATCCAGTTCGCCAACGGCGCGCTGGCTAGTGTCGTTATCGGCGACTTCGGACCGCTGCCTTGGGTTGGGGACAAGTCCTTCTACCAGGTGTTCGACGCGGGTGAGCGCAGCGCGACGCTTTACGGGCGTACGCTGCTCCTGGCCTCAGGTGCGTTCGGTCGCGCGCCCAGCGTCGAAGAGCACACGGCCAATGGCCCCATCGACGGAGGGCAGCCTGATTACCAGGGCACGGTGAATCTGGTCGCCGAGTTCGTCGCGTGCGTACGAGAGAACCGTCCGCCGGTCATCGCGGCGAACGTCCACGATGGACGGCGAGCTACGGTACTGGCGCTGCGTGCCTTTACCGCGATGCGGACCGGCCAGGCGCATGCGCTTGATTAGTGCGCACGGCGGGATGATGCCTAGGCATGGACGGGTGGACGGCAACAACAGGAGGAGACGGTGAAGATTGGCTTGGACGGCTTTGCCCTACCTGGCCCCAGGCGCACCGTGCTGCAGACGCTGGATTTTGTGCATGACTATGGGCTGGACGGCGCCTTCTTTGCCTCGCCATTGGTCCTCAGTCCCACGCTCGACCTGGGCGAGCTTCGGGACGTGCGCTCGCGCGCCGACGAGCTCGGCCTCTACCTCGAGCTGGGCGTGGGCCTGGTCAACCCGAAGCACTTTGCGACGAGCACGGCCATCGTCCAGCTCGGCGACGGCGACTATCGCCGGGGGCTGGAGCGGCAGATTCGCGCCAGTCAGGCCATCGGCTGCACCGAGCTGCGGAGCGCACTGGGAAGCGAGGCCGACCGCTTCGATGGGAGCCTGGCCTGGACCGAGCAGCTTCAGGCCACGCGCGCATTTCTGGCATCCCTCGCGCCGCTCCTGCGGGACCTTGGCTGCCGCTTGAACCTGGAGACGCACGGTGATACCACCACCTTCGAGCTCGTCCGGCTCGCGGAGGCGGTGGGACCGGACGTCGTCGGGATTTGTCTCGATACCGCGAACGTGCTGTGCCGGGGAGAAGAACCGGTGGCAGCAGCGCGGCGAGCGGCGCCCTACGTCCATCAAACGCACACCAAAGATGCCATCGTGTACTTCGTGGACGACGGCCTGCTGCGCCAGACACGGCCATGTGGCGAGGGCGTGATCCCGTGGGACGTCCTGCTGCCCATCCTGGGCCAGCACGCACCCGACCTCCACCTGTCGATCGAAGACCACAAAGGGCTGTTCGGCATGCGTATCTACGACCCGGCCTGGCTGGCGCTGCATCCCGACCTGACGGCGAGCGACCTGGCAGCGGTCGTGCGACTGGCTCGCGTGTGCGAGGCCAGGGTAGGGCGGGGAGAGCTGGTCGGACCGACCGAGTACGAAGCCATCCCGTGGGAGCAGCAGGCGACGGCCCGGCTGCGGGCAACAGTCCAACACCTGCGCGACGTGCTGCAGACGCACGGACTGGCCGGCGCCTCACAAGCGTCAGCATCGCACGTACAGGCGGCCGCCGACACTCCTCAGTGACACGATAACACGAGGGGGCGCCCCCAGCGTATTGTGCTGCCCGGTTGTCAGGAGCGAGTACAGCGGCGGGGATGGCGGCGCGGGCAGGCCGCCTTGTTCATCATTGGCAGCTATAATGCCGGGGACCGCGGGTACAGATCCCAGTCGGTAGCATCCACCGGTTCAGGAGCGGGCGCATCGGCTTCGCGCCTCTTGCTTGGTACACCCGCGGCGGTGACGCACCTCCTTCACTGGAGGCGGGGAGAACTCGGAGATCACCGGCGTTATCCCCTGGACGGGAGCGACCCAGCGGCAGAAGCCGAAACAGTAAGGAGGATCTCATGGTAGACCGCGCAACCGTCACGAGTACCATCGACGATCGGACTGCGCGACCCGCACGACGGGATATCCGGTTCCTGGTGTTTGCCGTCTCCCTCCGAGCCGGGTCGCTCAACGCGCGGCTCGCGGACCTCGCTGCCCGCACGATTGAGCTGCAGGGGGGAAGGGTGGACATGGCCTCGATGCGGGAGTTCGATGCGCCCTCGTACGACCAGGACGAGCAGGAGAGCGAAGGATTGCCACCCGGTGCGAACGAGTTCCGCCGCCGTCTAGAGTCCAACGACGCCTTCGTGATCGCCTCCCCCGAGTACAACTTCTCGATGCCGGGGTTACTCAAGAACGCGATCGACTGGGTTTCCCGGTTCCGGCCGCAGCCATTCAACGAACGCCATGGTCTGCTGCTCTCGGCCTCGCCATCGATGGCAGGCGGCAACCGAGGCCTGTGGGCGCTACGCATACCGCTGGAACACCTTGGCGCGCGGGTGTTCCCGGACATGTTCTCCCTTGCCCAGGCGCACCAGGCCTTCGACGCGGCCGGGGGGATCGCCAACCCGCAGCTGGCCGACTGGTTCCAGCGCAACATCGTCGCCTTCATGGACCTGGTCGAAGCTGCGAAGCACTACCCCTGCGCCAAGAAGGCCTGGATCGAGTTCCTCGGCGAGCAGCCTACCCCGGCAACGGCTCGCGTCGAGTAGCGGCGGCACGCTGCCATCATCACGACCGAGCAACCAGGCGGCGAGGCTGGCGGCCACCTTCAGGGCGCGGACTCGAGCGTTTGCCCTGCCAGATCGGCGGCATTCAGGTTAGTGCCTCCCTCCGCGCTTATCCGTCCGATCGACCTGAGGGTGTCCCCTCGGCAGATTGCTCGGGCGGGGAAGCGACGGGAAGCTGCCAGCCGCGATGGATCGCCATGAAGCGGAGCCCGAAGCAGAGGGCCGCGCCGGCCGGCGTCACCGCGACGGATGGCAGCTGCAGCAAGGTACCGATCACCACCACGGCCGCGCCGGCCAGGGCGGCGACCGCGTACAGCTCGGCGCGTAACACCGTGGGGACTTCCGTCACCAGCACGTCGCGCGCCATGCCGCCGCCAATGCCCGTTAGCACGCCGAGCAGCACCGCCGCGACCGGGCTGAGCTGAAAGGCGAGCGCCTTCAGCGCGCCGGAGACCGCGAACAGCCCCAGGCCGGCGGCGTCGAACACCAGGACCGGACTGCGCAGCCGGTTGACGCGCGGATACCAATAGAACGTCATCAGACCGGCAAGGAAGGAGACCGCGATATAGCGCCAGTCGCTGATGGCGGCCGGCGGGACCGCCCCGATCAGCACGTCGCGGATAATCCCGCCGGAGTTGGCCGCCGCGAAGGACAGCACGAGCACTCCGAAGAGATCCAGCCGGTGCTTGACGCCGGCCATCGCTCCGCTGAGCGCGAAGACGAAGGTACCGCTCAGGTCGAGCGCGACCAGGAGCGCATTCACCAAGGTCTGCTCGTTCCCGAACATACGGCTTAGGACGACAGCCAGGCCTGCGCGGCGACGACCAGCGTCTGCACGCCGGTCTCCAGGGTCGGATGGATCACCGGCGCGAAGCGCGGGTTGTGGTTGGTCGGGATCTCGCCGATCCGGCCAGCCGCTTTGGCCTTCGCGTACACGTCGGGATCGCTGCCGCCGACGAACCAGAATACCGAGGGGACGTACCACTCGGCTCCGAAACACCCGAAGTCCTCGCTCGCCGATGTCGGCCTGGTTTCCTGGACTCGGTCGGCAGGAAAGTGCTGGCGGAACGCTCCAACGACTCGCTTGGTCGCTTCTGGGTCATTCATCACCAGGGAATAACGGTCTATCGGCGTGATCTCCGGCGGCTTCGGGGCGCCGGAGGCTGCCGCTTCGGCATTGACAATCCGCTCGATCGCCGCCATGACGCGCTGGCGGACGCCCTCGTCGAAGGTGCGCACGTTCAGCTTGATGATCGCCTCGTCCGGGATAACGTTCTCCTTCGTGCCCGCTTGCAGCGAGCCGATGGTGAGCACCGCGGCCTCGGTCGCCGCGACCTCACGAGAGACGATGGTTTGGAGTCGCAGCACCGTCGCGGCGGCCATCACCACGGGATCGATGCTGGCCTCGGGCATCGAGCCATGGGCGCCGCGGCCGAATAAGCGGATCTGCAGGCTGTCGGCGGCCGAGGTGATGACCCCCGCGCGCGTGCCGAGGGCGCCGGCCGGCGAGCTCATGACGTGCTGGCCAAGTACCACGTCGGGTTTGGGGAAGCGGTGGAAGAGTCCGTCGTCGATCATGGCCTGGGCGCCTTGGGCCGTCTCCTCCCCCGGTTGGAAGACCGCCATCAGCGTGCCCCGCCAGGCATCGCGGGCCTGCGCGAGCAGGGTGGTCGCGCCCACCAGCCAGGCCACGTGCATGTCATGGCCGCAGGCGTGCATCACCGGCACGGTCTTCCCCTCGCGGTCGGCGGCCGTGGCCGTGCTGGCGTAGGGCAGGCCGGTGGCCTCCCGGACGGGTAGGGCGTCCATGTCGGCGCGCAGCATGACCACCGGACCGTCGCCGTTGCGCAGCAGCCCCACCACGCCGGTCTTTCCGACTCCCGTGGTCACTTCATAACCGGCGGCACGCAGCCGCTCCGCGGCGATGGATGGCTCGGTGGATGGCCCCTGCGTTCCCTGCCATCGGAGCAGGGGTCCGCTACGCCAGCTCATGCAGCGGGTTTCGGCGACACCTCCGCCGAACGGCGCCGTCGGGCTCGCTGGTTCAGCAGCTCGACCAGGACTGCAAAGCCCATGGCGAAGTACAGATACCCCTTGGGAATGTGCTGCTCGAAGCCCTCGGCCACGAGCGACATACCGATGAGCAAGAGGAAGCTCAGCGCCAACATCTTCACCGTGGGATGGCGGTTGACGAGGCCACTGATCGGGCCGGCCGCGAACAGCATCACGCCGACCGCGATGACCACCGCCGCCACCATGACTGCCAGTTGATTGGCGAGCCCTACCGCCGTGATCACCGAGTCGAGCGAGAAGACGACATCCAGCAACAGGATCTGCACGATCACGCCGGCCAGCGACGCGCGCACTTTGGCGGACGCGTGCCGGCCGCCCCCTTCAAGCTGTTGGTGGATCTCGTGGGTGCTCTTGCCGATAAGGAACAAGCCGCCGGCAAGCAAGATGAGGTCGCGCCCGGAGATTCCCTGGCCGAGCACGGTGAACAGCGGCGTCGTGAGACGGGCGATCCAAGTTATGGCGAAGAGCAGCGCGATGCGCGTGAGCATGGCCAGTCCCAGCCCCAGCCGTCGAGCCAGCTCCTGCTGCCGTACCGGCGGCCTATCCACCAGGATGGAGATGAAGACGACATTGTCGATGCCGAGCACGATCTCCAGCACGGTGAGCGTGACGAGCCCTACCCAGATGTCGGTACTCGCCAAGCTATCCATCGTGACCTCAGGCTAACGCCGGTTGGTGAGACCGCGATGAGGTCCGACCGGTCAGATCCAGTGGCGGCGCCGGAACAGCGCGAGCTGAACGATGACCGTCAGCACCATCAGCCCGACGCCGACGATGAGGGCGAGCGGCGCGGTGATCGATTTCACCAGCACTTCGAAGTTCATGCCGAAAAAGCCGGTTAGGAAGGTGAGGGGCAGGAATACGCTGGCGATGACCGTCAGGGTCTTGACCGTCGCGTTGAGCCGATTCGACTCCGTCGAGAGGTACACGTCCATCGCGCCGCTCAGGAGGTCGCGGAGCGAGTCGACCATGTCGTACTGGCGGATGACGTGGTCGTACACGTCGCGGTAGTAGTGGGACACCTCCTCATTGCCCGCGAAGACGACGTGGGCTGACGAGCCGCTGGAAGAGGTCCTGCTGGGCGCCGAGCACCCGGCGCAGCTCGCTGACCTGATGGCTGAACTTGGTGATCTCGGTGAGCTTGCCCTGGGCATGCCCCTGGATAATCGCGTCCATGAGTCCGTCGACCTTGGTATCGATGGTGTCGAGCACCGCGAACGTGCCATCGACGATCTGGTCCATGACGAGATAGGCGTATCTGGGCGGCTTGTCGTCGCCATCCGTGTCGCCGTTCTTCCGGAGCCGGTCGAGGAGCTCGTCGATGGCCGCGTCGTCGGGATGGTCCACGATCCCACGAGACGTGACGAGCACCCGCGTCGACACCGACAGCGTCCTTCGAGCATCCGGCTTCCCGACGACGCCGCGAGCATACCATCAGCGGGACACCACCTGGGCGGACACCCGCGTACCGCACCGAGACGCGGTGATGACCGTCGTGGCCGAGGGCATGCAAGACCTCACCTCGGCGTCACCGCCTGGTCGTCGCTCGACGCCACGATCCCGGACCGTAGGCGCCGCACGCCGTCAATGCGCCGCGGCGGCTACGCTCCGCCGACCGTGTGCAGGGCGACGTAGCTGGTCCGCTGCTCGGCAAACAGCGGGCCCGACCCGATCACGACCACGTGGTCGCCATGCTGCACAACTCGCCGCGCCAGCAAGTCTTCGGTCGCGGCGGTGAGCATCGCGTCGGGTTTCTCGGTATGGGCGAGGAGCGCCGGCTGGATACCGTGCCAGAGCGCGAGGCGGCGGAAGGTGCTCGATTCGCTGGTGTAGGCATAGGCCGGTACCGATGGACGCCAGCGCGACAGGAGATGCGCCGTCGATCCGGAGCGAGTGAAGACGAGCAGGGCGCGTGCGCCGATCTCCTCGGCGAGCGTGCAGGCGGCGCGAGTCACGGCCTGCACGCCGGACAGCGCATGGAGGGTCGGGAGATGCTGCCGGGGGAGCTCGGCCTCGACCTGGCGCGCGATCCGGCTCATCATCGCCACCGCCTCGACCGGATAGCGCCCGATGGCCGTCTCCGCGCTGAGCATGACGGCGTCCGTGCCGTCGCAGATGGCGTTGGCCACGTCCGATACCTCCGCGCGCGTCGGGGTGGGGCTGGCAGTCATCGACTCCAGCATCTGCGTGGCCGTGATCACCACCTTGCCGAAGTGCTGAGCGCGACGAATGATCTGCTTCTGCAACATGGGCACGCGCTCCAGCGGCATCTCCACGCCCAGGTCACCCCGCGCCACCAGCACGCCATCGAACGCCGCCACGATGGCGTCGAGATGGGCGATCGCTTCCGGCTTCTCCAGCTTGGCGATGACTGGAATTGTCTTGCCGGCGGCGCGGATGAGCCGGCGGACCTCCAGCGCGTCGTCTGGGCGCCGGACGAAGGAGAGCGCGACGTAGTCGACGTCGAGATCAAGCCCAAACTGCAGGTCCTGTTCGTCCTTCGCCGTGAGGGCTGGTGCGCTCACGACCACGCCGGGGAGGTTGATTCCCTTGTGCTCCCCCAGCAACCCTCCACGCATCACCTCGCAAGTGACGTCCGTGACAGTGGTCGAGTACACGCGCAGCTCGATGGCGCCGTCGTCGAGGAGGAGGCGGTCGCCCGGCCGGGCATCGGCTGGGAGCGCGGGAAAAGTGGTGGCGACGCGCTCCGCCGTGCCGAGGATCGCCTCCGTCGTGATCGTCAACGTTCGGCCGGTGTGGAGCATGACCGGGAGGCTGCCCACCAGCGGCCCTGTCCGTATTTTGGGACCTTGCAAGTCGAGCAGCACGGCCACCGGGCGCCCGCTGCGCTCGGCGAGGGTGCGCACGCGCTGCACCCGTGCGGCGTGCTCGGCCTGCGTCCCGTGCGACATGTTGATCCGGACCACGTCGACACCCGCGTCCAGCATGGCGCCCAGCACCGACTCGCCGTCTGAGGCCGGTCCCAACGTGGCGACGATCTTGGTCTGACGTGGCGGCCAGTCCGTCATGCAAGCGCTCCCTGCCGATAGTCCCGGTGCGCGGCCGGCTCTGGCCATCTGACCATCGTACCCTACGGAGAAAGCGCGCTCCCTTGTGTGCGCGGGCGGTGGGCGCCGCACGGCCAACTCGATCTGTAGCGAGGAATGGAGATCCCCGCGGCCTAACGTTCGCTATGTGCTCGCAAGAGCTCCTTCATGGTCGCACTTCGCACAACCTGCGCGGGAGTCAACCCTCGATTTCCCTGAGAGTGGATGTCGGCGCCTCTGGCAAGCAGGAGGGCAACAACTTCCGTCTTGCCGCAATTGACCGCGCGACGAAGCGGGGTGTCGCCTTGACTATCGCGTATCTCCAGATTCGCGCCGCAATCCAGCAAAGCTTCGGCGACCCCCACGTTCCCTCGTCGCGCCGCCATGTGCAGCGGCGTGCAGCGTTTCACCTGGTCCTGGGCATCCACGTTCGCTCCTGCCCGAATGAGCGCGTGAACTACCTTGCCGCCGCTTTCCGTAACGGAAGCGTTGCCGACCTCATAGAGCGGCACATGCCCAAAGCGGTCGGCAGCGTTGGGGTTGGCGCCGAGTTGCAGAATTAGCTCCACAATGGGCGGGCATCCCCCGGCCGCCACTTCGTGCAAGAGGGTGCGGCCGTAGGTGTAGCGTTGCCGTACCAGTTCGGGGTTACCGACAAGCTGCTGGCGCACATACTCGACCAGCGCGGCGTGTCCGCTGCCACTCATGATCGCGAGCAGATTCAGGAATGCCGCGTTATCCCACCGGAAGCATGTCTGGACGAGGGACCCGTCGGTCAGCGCCAACACGTGCTCGACATCGCCCTTCCGAACGGCGGCGACGACTTCCTCCATGGCACGTACAACGCGCCATCGCTGGGCGATTTCCTGGTGGATATGGCCTTCCGACCGGGCGCGCCGTTCTCCATGGTCATCTCCGGAGGACGGATTGGCCTCCCCTGTCGATCCATTCGGGTCGTTGATTAGGAAGGCCGAAGATTGCTCAAAATACCAACGCAAGGCGCGGCGGATTGGCTCCTGGGTGTGCAGGTCATCCAGAGCGGCCAGCATGCTCTTGAGCCAGGCATCTCGCTCCCTCTGCCCGATCGTGAAACGCAGGTGCGCCTCGCGCAAGCTCAATGACCAACGACGTTGCGCGTACTCACATGGGCCTCCCAAGAACTGGACAAGAAACGCGGCGAGATTGTCGATTGGGCATTTGAAGGTAGGGGGAAACATCGGACGCAGGACCGGGTCCCGGTCAACCCGGGCGTAGAATGCTGTCGCGAGCTCGCGGCAGGCGTCCATGCCACCAATAGCTTGGCACAGGTCGGAGCCTCGCACGTCGGGCGCGCGAGCAAAGGACACAGCGTCAGCCGCCATGAACGCCTCCCGCCTGTGTCGGCTCCAATGGTTTCAACTGCCAACTATAGTATAAGGAGGAATCGGTCTCATCGCCTTCTCACCTCTCGATCAGATCATTGGTGCGTGGAGAGGCAGGGACGATGGGCAGTGGTGATGTACTGACCTGGATCATAGTCGGGATTGTGGCCGGCGGCTTGGCCGGCGCCTTGATACCGGCACGGGCGCCCATCGGCCTGGTGGGGGGGGTGGCCTTTGGCGTGCTCGGTGCTCTGGTCGGTGGCTGGGGCTGGGAGCTGCTTTTTGGTCACGGACCCGCGTCATTCCTGGGGTCGGTGATCGTCGGCGTGCTGGGTGCGTTAGCGGCGCTCGGTCTGCTCCGTCGCCAGGGCCGCACGCGGTATGATGTCTAGCGGGCGGCCCAGGGTACGGCTGTTCCCGTCCGACCTGCCCTAACGCGCCGGTTCTCGGCATGCCGGTGGCGACGCGATTGCTGTCCCCGTGCTCCAGATATTGCGGAGATGACACGATGCACTTGCTGGTGGTGGAAGACGATCCGAAGATCGCGGCGTTTCTCCGGCAAGGGCTGGAGGAATCCGGCTACCACGTCACGACCGTCCGCGATGGTGAAGCGGGCCTGCACGAGGCGCGGTGGAATCACTACGATCTACTCGTGCTGGACCTGATGCTGCCGAAGCTGGATGGCATTGAGGTCGCCCGCCAGTTGCGCGCCGCTCGCAAGGCGCTACCGATCCTGATGCTCACGGCGCGAGACACCGACAAGGACAAGATCCTGGGGCTGGACGCCGGCGCCGACGACTATCTGACCAAGCCGTTCTCCTTCGGAGAGTTCCTAGCACGCGTGCGAGCGCTGCTGCGGCGCGACAGCCTGGCGCGCGCCAGCGTCATGCGGGTGGGCGACCTGGAAGTGGATACCGCCGCGAGCACCGTGCGCCGGGCCGGCCGGGAAGTGGCGCTCTCGGCACGGGAATACGCGCTCTTGGCGTACCTGGTCCACCACGCCGGCCAGGTGGTGACGCGCGACCTCATGGCGGAGAGTGTCTGGAGCGACGTCGAGGTCGAGAGCAACGTGATCGACGTGTACGTGCGCTATCTACGCCAGAAGATCGACGCCCCTTTCGACACGCCGCTCCTGCACACCGTGCGCGGCCTCGGCTACACCCTACGCGCCCCCTGATCTCCCGTGTTTGACACCGCGCGGCTGCGGCTGACCGTCTGGTATCTCGCTATCCTGGCCGGCATCGTCGGTGTGCTCAGCCTGGCGTTGTATCACGTCCTGGTGCGCTTCCCCACGCCGGAGATCCCGGCCGGCCGGCTGACGGTGAGCAAGCTGGTGGCGATTTTGGCGGGCATTCCCAACGAGGTGCTCGCCTGGCAGATCGTCGCCGTCGACCTCGGCGTGCTCATCCTGGCGGCCCTGGGCGCCTACGTGCTGGCCGGGCGGACGCTCCAGCCGCTGGAGGCGGCGATGGCGCGGCAGCAGCGCTTCGCGGCCGCCGCCTCCCACGAGCTGCGCACGCCGCTGACGGTGCTGCAGGGGTCGATGGAGGTAGCGCTGCTGCGCCGGCGCACGCCCGAGGAGTACGAGCAGGTGCTGCGCGATGCGGTGGCCGACGTGCACCAGATGGCTGAGCTGGTGGCCGACCTGCTGGCGCTCGTTCGAGCGGAGCGTGCCACCGACGCCCTGAACCTGGTCGTGTACGATCTAACTGACCTCGCGCGAGAGGCGGTGGAGGACGTGCGCCCGCTCGCGACGGGCAAGGGGCAATCGCTCCAATTGGCGCTGGATGGGCCGCTGCCGGTGCGCGCCGACGCGGTCAAGCTCCGGCAGGTCATTGCCAACCTGCTGGACAACGCGGTGACGTACACGCCGGATGGCGGAGCCGTCCGTCTCCTCGCCCATCGTGATGGCGCTCAGGCGGCGCTGGAGGTACACGATACGGGCCCCGGCATCGCGCCTCGGCACTTGCCCCACCTCTTCGATCCGTTCTACCGGGCCGATGCCTCCCGCGATCGCGCCGGTGATCACGTCGGCCTGGGACTGGCCATGGCGGCGTGGATCGTGCAGGCCCACGGCGGTCGCCTCAGCGTGGAGAGCCACGTCGGCGCGGGATCGGTGTTCAGGCTCATGTTGCCGTTGGTCTCGGAGACAGGCCGGCGTCCGCCCTCCGTGGACGCACATGATCGACGCGCAGTGAGTGCTGGTGACCGCCCTCTGGAAAGACTGTAGGGGATTCTGAAAAATAGGCATGGCCGGGCCAGATTTACACGTTGGGCATGCGTCACGTGGAGCAGTATGGCGTTTGCTCCGTCGGTTCCGACGCGTGACCACGGTCATTGACGAAGATCGATTGATTCCTCACTTCAGCCCCGTCTGCACCTTCTGCCGACACGAGTCCGGCTTCCGCAAGTGCGCGGCCTTCTCCGGCCAGATACCCCTGGACATCTGGACCGGCCAGCACACGCACGAGCAGCCATACCCGGGGGACCACGGTATCCAGTTCGAGCCGGCGCCAGGAGCGAAGATCACCACGCCGCAGGTTCCATCCAAGGCGACCTAGCGAGCGAACGTCCGGTCGGATGTCCCATAACGAGCCCACCAAGGTTGGTGGCCCGCCCGTCTAGCTGGCCCTGGCCTGGAGTTGAGCGGACTGGTCGCCGGTTGGCACGATGTCCAGGTGGAAGCTGATGCCGAGCTTGGCGGCAAGCAAGCGCAAGGTGTCGAGGCTGGGCGTATGCTCGCCCATCTCCAGGCGGGAGACGTGGGGCTGGCGCAGTCCAAGCTGCTTAGCCAACTGCGTCTGTGTGAGGCCGTGCTCGAGGCGGTAGGCAAGCACACGCTCCGATGCCAGCCGCGCGAGAGCGGTCTCCTCCCAGATCCGGCGATATTCCGGATCGCGCTGCAACTCCTCTTCGTGGATGACATCAATGGGGATGCCGATGGTCATCAGTGCTCCTCTCTGGGGGCTGGACTCACCAATGCCAGCCGCTGTTCGGCTAGACGAACCGCGCGACGGAAGCCCTGCGGGTCCGCCTGGGCCTCGGGGCCGATGGCGGCGAGGACCCATTCGTCGCCCACGCGCCGGTAGAAGGCGCGCCATGAGCTATGCCCACCGCGAGGGCGCAACTCACGGAGTTTGGTGGCGCCTTGAACCGCGCTCGAATGTGGGAACCCAAGCTGGGCTTCGTGCAACTCCAATTTGCGCATTGCAGCACGCATAGCCTCGCGTTCCGCCGCTACCAGCGCTCGAAACTCGCGCCGCGCCTCCGGTAACAGCGTGACTTGCATGGCTCGACTATACCACGCGCTGTATAACCGCTCTCTTCACGCGCTTGGAATGCGACTGTCTCGTTGCCGGTCGCCTACTGCGTCGGCAGGATGCGACAATGTGGTCCTTGAGCGTATATAATCCACTTTGCTTGCTTCGGTGCTATCGTGAGCGCTCAGCATGAGCTCTGCCGAGGCTGCGCTACCTGGAAGGATCCATGCTCACTCAGTCTGCTGCTCTCAACGATGCGCTCAATCTTCTCGCGAAGGAAGTCGACATCCTCCCTGCGTCTGGTGGGGCGATGGAGGACCTGGAACGGCCGGACGTGGACGAGATCGAGGATATGCTCATCAACGGCGAGACGCGTCAGGTGACGGACTTCCTCGAGACGCCGATGCCGAGTTTGGCGACGCTGTATCGGGAGACACCGCCACTGGTTCGGACCGAGAAGCATCTGTACCGGTATTTCATCGACGGCAGTCTGCGCACGTACTACCTGGCGACGGGGATCGAGGGGAACCGGTCGTTCCCGATCGAGCTGGCGCAGATTGGCGCCGCGGTTATGACGCGCGGCGACAGCGGGAAGGTGCGGCCACTGGGAGTAAAGCACCGCATGCTGCTGTTGCTGCCGCGTGGCCCGCTGGGCGCCTCGGACTCGCTGTGGACGCTGCTGCAGAAGCTTAATGCGCCGGACGGATTCTTCGAGGTGCGGGACACAACGGAGGAGACGGTCAACACGCCGGTGGAGGCCACACCGGAAAGTATGCGGGTGCGGGCGGGCGGCATTGCACGCAACCGGATGCACAAGTTGGAGATCGAGATGATCGACGTCACAGATGGAGTCCGAGACGATGACCGCTGGCTCATTCTGGACGGGGCGGTCAAGCTGGACGAGTTCATCAAGACCCCGCACATGATCGGCGTGGCCAAGAACTTCCGGAAGGACCCAGTATTCACGTTTGGAAAGAAGACCAGTCAACGGCTTGACGTGGCAAAACTGCTGGCGGGATTGCCGTACGCAAGCCGCACAGCGGCATTCAGAACCCACGGAGGCAAGGTAGCCTTTTGGTACGTGCGGCTGCGGAAGCAAGGCGACGTGGACTATCCTCTGATGGGCGTGGTGAAGGTTGAGTTGCCACGGCCGGACGGGAATCCAGTGGAGGGGGAGCTGGCCGACCTAATATCCCGGACGCTGATTGCGGAGCGCAACGTCACCTGTTATGGCAGCGACCGGCGTTGGCACTGCCATCTGTATCCAATCTTTCTGGCCGAGCAGGCGATCAAGAACCGTTTCTACTCAAGGGACGTGCTGGCGGGCATGATCCGCTGGCCGAAGCTGGCGCCGCTGGCGGTTTGAAAGGGGAACAGCATGGTCGATATGAAGGAGACAGCGGTGGCGGACTCGCAGCTAGCGTCCGAGGGGAAAACCGCCGCGGACGCCGCCGAAGGGGCCGACGCAGAGAATGCGCCGATCGGCCGGTCCTCGGCGACCGAGCGGGAACCGATTACATCGGAGAAGTTTTCTTTCTGGTTACCGGAGGGGGTGATCGTCAATCCGTTCGACATCGTGGCCGTGCCTCAGGTGAATCGGCCGGAGCAGGGGCCGAGTCGAACGTACGGGCTGGTGACGACCTTGGAGCACCGGACGGATGCGCCGAGCCACCTGGCGAATTTTATCTCGAGCGACTTCGGTCAACTGGATGGCGAGGCCAACACCAATCGACAAGGCACGACGGTCGCGGCAGCGAGCGTGCTCAGCAACACGGCTGACATCTACATGCCGGTCCCGAGCGAGCAGCT
Organism: uncultured Chloroflexota bacterium; assembly: GCA_937967325.1. Lineage (GTDB taxonomy): Bacteria > Chloroflexota > UBA4733 > UBA4733 > UBA4733 > UBA4733. The sequence continues at coordinate 20,552 of CALBSQ010000412.1, read as the reverse complement.
CGTGTACTTCGCAGACCCCGACGATATCCAACAGGCCCTAGGGACCGACTCAATGCTGGCGGAACGACCGGAGGATGCCATTCCGGCGGGGCTGATCAGGATGAGCAATGAAGCGGCGGCTGTGGCATACCTGGACCGGCGGTACGTGCTGGGGCCGGAGTCGGCGCACGTGAATATCTCTGGGATCAGCGGTCTGGCGACCAAGACGTCGTACGCAATGTTCCTGCTTCAGTCTATCCTGCAAACGGCGAAAGACAAGGAAAGAATCGCCGTCATCATCCTTAACGTGAAGCAGGCAGACCTGCTGCAGGTCGATAGGAAGGGACCGGAGCTGCCGCCAGAGCAAAAGGAAATCTGGGAAGCGGCAGGGCTGGAGCCGAAGCCCTTTGAGAACGTACGCTACCTCCTGCCGAGGAGCACAACGCCGGGGCAGCCCAACTCGTATCCGCCCGCACCCGATATCTATGCCCTCTATGCATACGACCTCGATGGCACAGCGAGCAAGCTGGACCTGCTCTTCAGCAGCGTCTCGGACACGAGCGGAACGATCGAGGGCATCTACGGCGAGGTCATGAGCGGCATCGCCGGGGGCGACAGCGAGTTCAAATCTGTGCAGAGCTGGGAGGCGTTACTGGAGTTCCTGCGGCAGAAGCAGGAGGCAAGTGGGCGCTGGCGGGGTATGTTCGCGGGCTCGTCGATCGGAATGTTTCGCCGGCAGTTGCGTCGGATCGTGCAGACGCGCCAATCGGGCATCTTCGTGGGCGGTCGATCGAAGAACGAGAAGCTGCTGAGCGAGGAGTTGACGAACATCAAAGGCGGCTGGACGTATGTGGTGGACATCGCCAAGCTGGCCGACGAGGAGCAGACTCTGGTATTCGGCGACATCCTGCGGACGATCTACGCGGTGAAGGCGGAGGAGACGGAGGATCGCACGGAGCACTCTCCAGTACCGGACAAGGTCATCATTTTCGTCGACGAGCTGAACAAGTACGCACCCGCCGGCAAAGAGAGCCCGATCACGCAGCAGGTGCTGGATGTGGCAGAGCGCGGCCGCAGCCTGGGAGTGATCCTGATCTCCGCGCAGCAGTTCATGAGCGCGGTGCATCCGCGAGTGACGGGGAACAGCGCGACGAAGGTGATTGGGCGGACCGGCTCGTCGGAAGTGAACTCGCCCGACTACCGCTTCCTGGACCAGGAGATCCGGGCGGCGGTCACCCGGCTGGGCAAGGGCGAGCTGCTGGTGAGTCACGCAGTATACCGCCAGCCGGTGAAGATTATCTTCCCGCGGCCGGCGTACAAGCAGGAGCAGAGCTGATGGCAGCGTACGCACCTACTGAGCTGGAAGCCTTCGTTCGGGAGCGGGCGCCCGAGATCGCGAAGGGCATCCGACTGGCAGCGCAGCGCGCCCAGAATGAGGCGGACCTAGTGGCTGAGGTGGAGAAGCTGCTGGAGCGCTTCGCCACGAACTTTGATGTAGGCATCCACCTGGAGCACGAACGAACGCTCATCAACGGGCGCGCAGACGCGGTGTACAACCGATTCGTCGTGGAATACGAACCACCGAACTCGCTGCGTCCAAGCAATGCCAACGCCAGGAACAAGCACGCCATCGATCAGGTGCAGCAGTACATTCAAGGGCTGGAGCGGCTGGATCGCCACCGTAAAGAGCGGCTGGCGGGCGTAGTTCTCGACGGCAGCTTCTACATCTTCGTCCGCTATCGGGACGAGCGCTGGCGGGTGGATGACCCGCTGCCAGTGGATGGGCAGAGCACCGAGACCTTCCTGCGCTATCTCCTCTCGCTGTCGACGGAGCTGGCCTTGACCCCGGAGAACCTGATGCGTGACTTCGGGGAAAACAGCAATGTGGCACGGCAGGTGGTACCGGCGCTGTATCGAGCGATCGCGAGCACGGAGAACCCCAAGGTGCGCACGCTGTTTCGGCAATGGCAGCGGCAGTTCCACGAAGTGTCGGGTTATGACGCCGTGGCGGGAGATCTGCAGGCGGCAGAGTTGGCAAAACTGTACGCGGTGAAGGAGCGGACGCCGGACCTTGAGCGGCTTTTCTTCAGCGTCCACACCTACTATGCGACGTTCATCAAGCTGCTGGCGTTACAAGTGGCGCATTATTACCTGATGCCGAAGGTTGGGACGGGGCTGGCTCAGGTGGCGAGCCTGCCGGGGGAGAAGCTGGCGACGTACCTCAGGGATATGGAGCGGGGAGGCATCTTTGCCGAGCTGGGCATCCGCAACTTCCTGGAAGGGGACTTCTTCGGCTGGTACCTGGACATCTGGGACGAGGAACTGGAGCGAGCGCTGCGGCGGCTGGCGGGTGAGCTGGCGGGCTACTCGCTGGTGACGCTGGACGTGGACCCGGAGGAGACGCGAGACCTGCTGAAGCACCTCTATCAGAACCTGATGCCAAAGAAGCTGCGGCACGCGCTGGGAGAGTACTACACGCCGGACTGGCTGGCCGAACGGCTGCTAAACCAATTGGGGTACGAGGGCGATCCGAAACAGCGACTGCTCGATCCGGCATGCGGATCGGGGACCTTCCTGGTGCTGGCGATCAAGCGGATACGCAAGTACATACAGGACAAGCCGCTCAGCGAGGCTCGGGTGCTGGAGCAGGTGCTAGGAAACGTAGTGGGATTCGACCTTAATCCACTGGCAGTGATAAGCGCGCGCACGAACTACCTGCTCGCGCTGGGCGACCTGCTGGCGCACCGACAGGGGGATATCAGCATTCCGGTGTACCTGGCGGATTCGATCCTAACGCCGAGCGAGGGCGGCGACCTGTTTACTCGAGGAAGCTACAGCTTCAATACGGCGGTGGGGCGCTTCGCGGTCCCTCGGTCGCTAGTGGACGCGCGCTACATCGACCAGCTCGCGGGGCTACTGGAGGAATGCGTGCAGAGCGGGTTGAAGTCGGAGCAGTTCCGCGAGCGGCTGCTGGCGACGTTCCCGCTGGACACGAAGCAGGACGAGGGCGATATCAGGCTCGTATTGGGGTTGTACGATCAGCTAGCCGACTTGGAACGGCAGGGGATCGACGGGATTTGGGCGCGCATCATCAAGAATGCCTTTGCGCCGCTGTTCCAGGGCCGGTTCGACTACGTCGCGGGGAATCCGCCCTGGGTGAACTGGGAGAGCCTGCCGGGAGACTACCGCCAGGAGACGAAACCGCTGTGGGTGTACACAACCTCTTCCCACACGGCGGCATGGACACGATCCTGGGCAAGGGGAAGAAGGACATCTCCATGCTCCTGACCTTCGTAGCGGCCGACAACTACCTGGAGGACCGGGGCAAGCTTGGATTCGTCATCACGCAGAGCGTCTTCAAAACATCGGGTGCAGGGCAAGGCTTCCGACGATTCGTATTAGGGAGCGGGACGTCTGTCGGGGTCGTGGGGGTGGACGACCTGGTGGACGTGCAACCGTTCGAGGGGGCAACCAACCGAACCGCAGTGGTTGTGCTGCAGCGGGGACGAGCCACGCGCTATCCGTTAGCGTACACGATGTGGCGCAAGACCACATCCCGGAAGCGCGTGCCTGAGGATGCCACGTTGGAAGAGGTCAGCGCCATGTCTGTGAGACGGCGGCTCGATGCTCAGCCAATTGGCGCTGGGGATCTGACATCTTCATGGATGACCGGCCGGCGACGGGCCCTGCTAGCAGTAGAGAAGGTGATCGGTCAGGGAGCATACCGGGCATTTGAGGGAAGCAACACCGGCGGAGCAAACGGCGTCTATTGGATGCAACTCGTCGCAAAAAGACCGGACGGCATGCTCGTTGTGAGCAACTTAACCGAGGGTGCGAAGCGCCATGTAGATAGCGTCCAGGCGGCCATCGAGCCTGATTTGGTCTATCCTCTGGTCCGAGGGCGCGACGTGAACCGCTGGCACGTCGATACGGGAGCACACATCCTCATGGCACAGGACCCGGTGCGGAGGAGGGGCTACGAAGAGAATTGGATGAGCGTCAGGTGTCCGAAGACATATGCCTACTTAAAGCGCTTTGAGGATACGCTACGTTCGCGGGCTGCTTTCTTGAGGTATTTCGGGGACGGAGCAGCCTTCTACTCTATGTTCAACGTCGGCGAGTATACGTTTGCCCCCCATAAGGTGGTCTGGCGGGAGCAGGCTAATAGATTTACTGCAGCAGTTGTGCCCCTGCGCGACCGGCCCCCCGTGCCGGACCACAAGCTTATGTTAGTGCCTCTTGATAACGAGGATTCAGCACGTTACGTAGCAGCTTGTCTTAACTCGTCGCCGGGCCAGTTCGTTGTCCTTTCCTATGCTGTGAATATTCAGATGAACACGCACATATTGGAGCATGTTCGAGTGCCAAGTTTCGACGCCCAGCTCACCGAACATCGCCGCCTGGCAGAGTTGTCCAAGCAGGCCCACGCGGCGACGACGGCGGGCGACGCCGCGCTGGTTTTGGAGCTCGAGGCGGAGATTGATCGGGCGGCGGCGGAGTTGTGGGGGCTGACGGCGGACGAGCTTAAGGAGATTCAGGAGAGTCTGGTGGAGCTGGATTAGAGGGCGCCGGCTGGTGATGGCTATGAGGGGCCGTCGTTGCCATGTCGGCAGAATGGAAGACGGCGATGGTCGCCAAGGAACCAGAGCAGCCGCCGACGCAGCCGGGCGACTGGGAAGACCGTGACCGGGAGTTCCTATTTATCCCGGGCTCCGACCCACCCCAGGTGAAAGGCGGGGTCTTCCCATGGCAGCGTCGTATCGGACACCAGCCCGGGCACCCTTGCGGGCATTGTGGTGGCGCCTGGCGCTATGGCCTCGCTGCTGTGCAGGAGGCTGGTGCAATCTTCCGGTGCCTGCACTGCGGCGGGCTCATCCGTATTCGCTAGCCGGTCCACGTGATTGTTCGCAGCGAGCGCGTGCGACCTGGCACACCGTGGCAGCGGCGCGAGGCTCGGTGCGCCCGGCGGTACTGTTGGGCAAGTGGCTAGGACAGGGAGATGTCCAAGGTGGACGACGCCGACAATAGCGGATGGTGCACATGATTGAAGGATTTGTTGCAAGGGAAGGTAGCCCTGCTTGTGCATAACGGTCATTTAATTGGGGCAATGCCACCCGAAAGTGCTACCTTGTGCTCCAGTTTGCGGTACGCTGACGTGAGTAACCTGCCTCTACCGAACTTGGGGGGCGATTTGTTAGGGCTTTTGTGCGCCGGGGAAGCCGCATGAAGGTCCTGGAAAGCCCCTCCCTGGATCAGCTTGACTTGTCTGTAGGTCCAGTGTTGCTGGTCAATGCGCCGGCGGTCGACGTGCGGCTACCGTGGGCGCGGTGGCTCCAGCCTCTTGGCCTGTTGCAATTAGGCACGGCGCTGAAGGCTCGCGGATACGATGTCCGCCTGATCGACTGCTTGCAGTCGCCGGGGAACGGGCGGCTGGCGCGCGAGCGAGTCGGAGTTGTTGAACTGGCCGGGACGAAGATTAATGTCTGGCGTTTCGGCCGGTCTCCGGCGCACGTGGCGCGGCAGCTCCGGGCGTGGGTGAACGCCGGCTGGGCGCCTTCGTGCGTGTTGGTGTCGTGCCTGGTGAGCACGTGGTGGCAGGGGGCACGCGACCTGATCGCGGAGCTACGGAAGGTGACCCAATGTCCAATCGTGCTGGGCGGGCCGTACGTAATGGCGTACCGCGCGCACGCGCAAGCGCACACGGCGGCCGACGTGCTGGTGGCGGGCGCGGTCGCAGAGACTGAAGAGGCGACGCGGGACCTGGCGCTGTACAGGCCGGGGCGTCTGCCGCGCTTCGCGGGGCTGCCCTTCTTGCGTCGAGCGCAGGGGCCAGAAGGTGGATTGGTCGTGCGGGAGCCGGAGGACATCGCGAAGGAGGTGAAGGGGAAGGCGGCGCTTGGGGTCACGACATTCGCCTTCTTCGATGAGTGGCTCGGGCCGGAACACCGGGAGGGGCTGGCTGCGGTACTGGAGAAGGTGGGTGACCTTTCCCTGACGAAAGCGGGGTTCGTGGTCATCGGCAACTTTTCGCCACGGCTGGTAGACACAGAACTGGCCGTGCTGCTCCGGCGGGCCAAGTTCCGACAGCTGTCGTTCCATGACGACCTCGAGGTGGCGGCGGACGGAGTGGAGCGCACGGCGTCGTATGACGACTATGCGCGGTCCGTGCAGGCGCTGCGTCAGGCGGGCTTCCGAGCACGCACGGATCAGATCAGTGCGGCGATGGTCGCTGGGTTCCCGAGCGAGTCCATCGGAGGGGTGGTGGAGCGATTGGTTCGCCTGGCTTCGATAGTAGGATCGGTCAATTTGGTTCCCTATCAGTACACACCCGGGAAGCCGGAGGCAGACCGGTATGCGGAGCTGGTGGCGGGTGTGCAGGGGTTCGAGGACCCGGCGGCATTGAACGCGCAACTGTATCCGCTGGCGCGGCAGGCAGGAGCCGCGATTGAGGACTACTGGGAGTTGACGCGCCTGGCGGCACTCCTGAACAGCAAGTACCGCAGCCAGACCTTCGACTTCCTCGGCTCCACATTGGCTGCGCACCTCGTCCGTAATAGTCTGGCGCTGGGGCGATGGGATCCGGCCATCAGGAACCCTGCTTCAGGGTTGCCTGTGCTCGTGCCAACGGCGGGGAACTGACGTGAGCATCAGGCGTGATTTGTCCGGGTCGCTGGCGGGCGGGCGGAGGGCGCTGCTCATCAATCCGCCGATCTATGACACACAGTACTGGGCGCGATGGAGCCAGCCGCACGGGTTGCTTAAGGTGGCCACGTGGTTGCGGAGCGAGAGGTATGAGGAGTTACGGCTGCTCGATTGCCTGGCCACGGACAAGAATCGCCGCGTCCCGTTCCGGGTGCGAGGGGCGGTGAAGCGGGATGACATCACGCGCCGGTTCTACGAATTTGGCTGGCCATTGGGCAAGCTGCAGACGGAACTGGAACGGCACGCGGCGGGTGAGCTATTCCGCCCGGACGAGATCTGGATTACCTCGATCATGACCTACTGGTGGGAGAGCACGCGGGACGTGATCCGGCTCGTGAACGAGGTGTTCGATACGCCGAAACCGACCATCTACGTTGGGGGTATCTATCCGACGCTGATTCCGGAGCACGCGGATGCCCGGCTGAGCGAGGATACGGATGTGGTCGTGGTACCGGGGGAGGTCTGCGACGAGGCGGCGAATGCCTGGACCGACCTGTCGCTGTACCGCGATCCCATCTACGAGGCTACGCCGTGCTATGCCATTATCACAGGAAGCCGGGGCTGTCCGTTCAACTGTGGCTACTGTGCGCAACTTAAGCTGAACGATGGAAATCGGCGTGTTCGTAGCCGGACCCCGCGGGACGTAGCCGATGAGATCGAGCAGAAGCAGAAGGACTTTGGAATCCGCGAGGTAGCGTTCTACGAGGACAACCTGTTGCTGCATCGCGAGAACTTCCTGGCGCGAATGGAGGAGATCGAAAAGCGGGGGCTAGGTCTGGAGATATACGCTCCGGAGGGGATGGAACCGCGACTATTAGAGCACGACCTGTTGACGAGGATGCGGCGGGCAGGCTTCCGGCGAATCCATCTGGCACTGGAGACTATCGACAACAACATTGCGCGCGGTTGGAATCGACGGCAAGCGTCGATTGAGAAATTTGACCGGGCTGTGGCAGTGGCCCAAGAGTGTGGATATCGCGTCGGCGCGCAGGACCTGAACGCGTTCGTGATCTTTGGATTGCCGGACGAGGACTTGCAGGCGGTTGTAGATACCGCGCTATACGCCTCGCATCGTGTCGGGTCGGTAGTGCCGATGCTGTTCACACCAGTACCAGGTTCCATAATGTACGAAGAGCACAAGGAATACCTGCTGGAGGAGCAGAAGTGGGACCTGCACGACCTGAACGGTAAGCTGCTGCCGTTTCTCGAGTACAACCGAGAGCGGAGGCTACCCGGTATCCGGGCATCCGATTACCTGGAACTGGAGGGATTCATGATGCAACTGAACAGCTCGAAGGTCTACCAAAAGCGCTTCGACGTAGCGGGCTCGAGTCAGGTCGCCCGGGCATTCAGATCGGCGGTCGTGTAGACGCTTCACGGATTCGGGACTCCCGAACCCCGGGTGACCTTATCGGTAAGGAGGTAGCCAGTGGCGACTGATGTAGCGGGCGCTCCGGCCGGAGCGCCCGCAGAAATCATGTTGGGGGAACGCAGATTCGAGTTCATGGGCTCCATCATCCCGGGGCGTGATGAATCGGGCGGCGTCATCGAGTTGAGTCCACAAGAGCTGTACGAGAAGCGCGACTCTGTCCCGCTGCACAAGCACGGCCATGGCGCCTTTTGCAAGTTCCGCATCGCCGTCCCGAAGGGGCTGCTCGGGATCTATGCCCTGGCCGTGGATGGGGATATCCGCTACATAGGCGAGTGCGAGGACCTCGGTAAGCGGTTCAATACGGGCTACGGCAACATCTCCCCAAAGAACTGCTACAAGGGCGGGCGGACGACCAACTGCAAGATCAACCATTGGGTGCTCGATGTGTCGAAGGCTGGCGGGCGCGTCAACCTGTACTTCCACCCGACGCCGCAACGGAAGGCCGTCGAGAAGCAACTCCTCGAGATGTGCTTGCCGCCCTGGAATGGCTGACGCAACGTCCGGTGGCAACTCTCAGGGCGATCAGGCAGGACCTCGCGTACGTCGCCCTATTTCCCGAGGAAGTCGCGAAGGACTTCGCTTGCCTTTTCTCGCACCTCTGCCCACTCGGGACGTTGCCGAAGAGCAGCCTCTGTCCAGAGATCGGCATGCTGCTCGCCGCTCATTCCCGACAGATAGTCGTGGAGGGCGGATATCTTGTTTGCTTGCTCCTTCGTGAGCAGGCCGTCGCGCACCAGTCCCGGCACGGCAAACATCGCATCGTCGAGCTCCAAGGCCAGTTCATCGGCGCCGGGGGTTACCCCAAGGCCCCCCAGATACGCGGCCTGCTCCGATGCTGGAGAGGCGAGCATCTCGAGTGAGTCGTGGAGGCTCTCGGTGAGACGGTCCCGCGTTTTCATATCTGCCTCATTGTCACCACATCCCCGAGGGCTGGAATTCCCACGCGTAGGGTTGGTCCCAGGCGCCACCGGGGACTACGGGAGATCGTCCGCGCTCCGGACTCGTTACCCGCCAGTATAGCGCAGGCCACAGGCTCATAACAGCGGCAGCACCGCGTGCTTGGCGGAGAGCATGGCCTCGCGCACGGCGCCCTGGCCCTCGAACACCGGGTTGAGCTGCTGCTTGATGGCGTCCTCGATCTCGGGGTCGCGGGGCAGCAGCGGCGCGGTGCGGACCAGCGGCATGGCCTCGATGGCCATCTGCCGGTTGAGCTGGGGGAAGTCCTGCCACATGGCCCCCTGCCCACTCGACATAAAGGGGAAGGAGACGCCTTGCGCCAGGAAGCGCTGGACGATGGTTGGGGACGCCATGGAGCGGACGAACTGCCACGCCGCGTCGGGCTGCTTACCGTCCTGAGGCAAACAATACCAGTTGAAGGCGCAGCCGCTCACCTGCAACGCCTTCCCGCGTGGCAGGGGATAGACGTTCCATTGGAAGCGGTTGCCGATCGTCTTGACGTGATCCGCTGCCGAGTGCGCCCAGGTTACGGACATCGCATCCTTGCCGCCGTCGAAGCCGAAGGTCCCCCCTTTATCCTGCGCGGTCGTCGGCGCGACGTGCTCCTTGAGCCGCAGATCGGCCAGCCAGGTGACGGCGTCGATCGCTTCGGGGTGGTCCAGCCAGCAGTCCTTCCATTGGGGGTCGAAGACGGCGCCGCCGTAGGTTTCGATGATCCAGTTGAAGCCGGCCCACCAGAGTCCCCACATGTTGCTGCCGAACTGGAGCGGCGTGCCGTCGGGGGCGGCGCGGGTCAGCTTTCGCGCGGTGTCCAGGTAGCCATCGACCGTCCAGCTCTGGCTGCCGTAGTCCTTGGGCGGTAGCTCGACCCCGGCGCTCTTGAACAGGTCCTGGTTGACGTAGACCGCAGGCACGCCGAGCTGAGTGGTAAAGCCGTAGAGCTTGCCGTCGAACGTGCCGCTGTCCTTGGCGCCGGCGCTCCAGGTGTGGACGTAGGAGTCGGCCGGCTCGCGGGCGACGTACGGGTCGAAGGGGCGGAGCAGGCTCTTGGCGGCGGTGGCGTTCTTCCAGTAGCCCCAGGACCAGAACAGGTCGGGGGAAGTACCGCCGGCCAGCATGGCTTGCAGCTTCTCGTAGGTCTTGGCGCCCTCGCCAAAGACGCGCTCGACCGTCAGGCCCGAGCCGTTGGCGTTGAACTCGGCGACCGCCTTTGTCTTGATGTCACCAAGGGCGCCGGCATCCGGATCGAGGAAGACGACGTGGCCGGCCGCTCGGCTCGGCGCCGCCTGGCCGGCGCTGGCCGGCGCGGGTGCTGCTGAGCTCTGCTGTTGCGATCTCGGCGCCGAGCTTGTTCCTGCCGAGGTGGCCGCTGTGGACGTCACGGCGCCGGTCGCAGTGGCCGCGCCCGACGTGGCGCCCGCCGTGCCGCCACAAGCAGCGAGTAGGGATGGCAGCCCGGCGAGACCGACGGCTTGGGCGGCCCCCCGCAACAGCGCGCGCCGTTCCAGGCGCCTGTGAGAAAGGGTAGTGGTTCCGCGCTCCATGGTACTGTGCCACCTCCTTCCTCAGCCACTCTTCGCCCGCGCCGCCAGCTCGCGGATGATCGGCTCGGCCTTGGTGGTTAGGTTGCTCTGGAGCGTGCTGAACACGCTGCTCACCGGCTGGTTCTTGATCACCAGTTGGCCCAGGGCGTCGCCGATGATCTGATCGCCGTTGGGGATGGCGACGCGGGCGAGGTCCTGCGGCCGGGTCTTGGGGAGCTGGTCCACGGCCGTCTTGAAGTTGGGATGCTTGGTGTAAAAGTCGGTCATCTTGGGCGAGGTGAGCGCCGACTTCTGCACCGGCATGTAGCCGGTGTTCTGTGACCAATAGATGGTCGACGCCTCGCCGGTGGCGAAAGCCATCCACTTGAAGGCGGCCTGCTGGGTTGCCGCCGGGGACGACTTGAACAGCGTCATACCGGCGCCGCCGGTGCAGCAGCCGAATTGTTTTTCGGTGGGCAGGAAGGACGTGCCCACCTTGAACTTGCTGGTCTGCTCGATGCCCGCCAGCGAGGCGGTCGACATGAGGGCGGTAGCGGTGAGGCCGTTGTTGAAGGCGGCCACGACGTCGGTAGGATTATTGGCCAGCTTCTGCTTGTTGACCAGGTCGGAGAAGTACTGGCCGGCCGCGATGGTGGCCTCGTCGGTGAAGTGCATCTTGAAGTCGGCGTCGGAATACTCGCCACCAAAGGCCCAGTTGAGTGGCTGGAAGACCCAGGCGATGTAGGAGTTGCCGTTGGCGTTGGCGAAGGCGTAGCGTTGGGCGCCGTTAGCGGCCGTCCCCATCAGCTTCGGCCCGACGCTGACCAGGTCGTCCCAGGTCTTGAGCGGCGGCACGCCGGCCTGCGTGAACACGTCGGCGTTGTAGTAGAAAAGCGGCGTGCTGCGGGCGAAGGGCAGCCAGTAGTTCTTGCCATTCTTGACCCCTTCGCTGTAAAAACTCTCCACGTAGCCGGTCGGGTCGACGCGCTCCTGCTTGAGGAACGGGTCCAGCGCCAGGATGGCATCGTCCAGGTAGTACTTGGTCCACCAGACGTCGGAGAGGATGGCAGCGTCCGGCGCCTGGTGGGCCGCCAGCGCCGCGGCGATCTTCTGGGCCACCTCCTCGTAGGAACCCTGGAACTGATAGTTCACCGTCACGTCGGACTGGCTGCTGTTGAACTGCTTAGCCAGCTCCTGGATGGCCTTGCCGTTGGTGCCGCTGAAGGCGTCCCAATAGTTGACGGTGACCCCTTTCGCGCCGGCCGCGGCGGCGGCGCTCGAGGTCGCCGGCGCCGCGGCGGACGACTGGCTGCCTGCCGACGTTGCCGCTGCCGCCGTGCTCGCCTGCCCCGCGGCGCTGCTGGAGGCGCCACCGCTGCTGGCGCTGGCCGTGGTGGCGGCGCCCCCGCCGCAGGCGGCAAGGAGGGCGAGGGCGGCAACCGGTGCTGCTATTGCCGCCAGAAACTGCCGGCGATGGACGGACTGGGTCACGCTCGGTATGCTCACCACGGTTCTCCTCATGCTGCTCGATCCTCCAGGCCGGGCACACTGCCCGGCCTCCTCTTCGCCTTGGTCACGCGCTGGTGGCCCGTCAGCGCTGGTTCGCGCCACGCCTTGCATTATGCTCCTATGCCTTGATTGCCCCCGCCGTGATGCCCTGCACGAGCTGGCGCTGCACCAGCAGGAAGGCCAGCAATACCGGCAGCACGACCAGGACCGTTCCCGCCATCACCACCTGCCACTGCGTCACCGTCTCCTGCTCCGCCAGAAAGGCCAGGCCGACCGGCAGCGTCCGCATATTCTGCGCGTTGGTGACGATGAGCGGCCAGAGGAACTCGTTCCACTTGGCTTCCACCAGCAGGAGCGCCGCGGTGGCGAGCGCCGGTCGCGACATCGGCAGCACGACGTGGCGGAGCGTGGCCAGGTGTCCGGCGCCGTCGACTGTGGCGGCCTCGATGACTTCCCGCGGCAGGGCGAGGAAGGTCTGGCGCAAGAGGAAGGTGACGAAGGCGACGCCGGCGCCCGGGGCGATCAGGCCAGCGTAGGTGTTGACCCAATGCAGCGTGGCGATGGTCAGGTAGTTGGGGAGGATGGCGATCTCCTGCGGCACCATGAGCGCGCAGAGCATCAGGATGAAGAGGGCATTGCGGAAAGGAACGCGCAGGAAGGCGAGAGCGTAGGCGGTGAGCACGGCGTTGCTGAGCTTGATCGTCGCGCCGAAGCCGGTGTTCACGATGCTGTTGACGTAAAAGCGGCCAAACGGCGCGGCCTGCCAGGCGGCGGCGTAGTTCCCCCATTGGGGAGGCAGCGGCAGCCAGACGGGCGGGAAGGCGTAGACCTGGCTGAGCGTCTTCAGCGAGGATGTCGCCATCCAGAGCAAGGGGGCGCCCATCACCACGACGGCCAGCGCCATGAGGGCGTAGCTGCACGCCGTCCAGGTGAGGGCGCCCAGTCGAACCGGGTGCGCCGCGATGCCCCGTGCCTGCGCCTGCAACGGCAATTCGGCCATTACGAGCTGTCAGCTCTCAGGTGTCAGCTATCAGCACGCATGGTGTCGTCGCGTGCGCCAGCCTGCCACCCATGAATCGGTCGATAGCGACTCGATCCCGTCCCAACTGCCGTGCTCCTCTCCTGATCCGCTTCTTTACCGCACGCGGCGTGCCGATAGCTGACACCTGATCGCTGATGGCTAATACGTCACTCGTCGCTCGACGTAGCGCACCTGGAAGACGGTAGCGACCAGCATGACCACGAAGAGCACCATGGCGTCGGCGCCGGCGCGGCCGGCGTTGAACGCGACGAAGCCCTGGTTGTAGAGGTCGTAGATGAGCGTCGTGGTCGACTCGACCGGTCCGCCCCGCGTGAGCACCTGGATGATGTCGAAGGCTTGCAAGACGGCCAGGATGGAGGTGACGGTCAGGAAGAAGGTCGTCGGCGACAACAAGGGGAGGACGATGCCCCAGGTTCGTCGGGCGGGCCCGGCGCCGTCGATGGTCGCCGCCTCCAGCAGGGCGGGCGGGATCGCCTGCAAGCCGGCCAGGTAGATCACCAGGGCGTAGCCCACGTTCTTCCAGGCGTAGACGATCATCACGGCAGGGAGGGCCAGCGCCGTATCCGTGAGCCAGTGGGGGGCGGCGAGGCCCACCAGCCCGAAGACGGGTCGCAGCAGCCCATAGGCCGGATCGAAGATGTAGGACCAGACCACGGCGATGGCGGCGCCGCTCACCACGACGGGGGCGAAGACGATGGCGCGTACTCCCTGACGGAAGCGCAGGCGCTGGTTCAGCAGCAACGCCAGCGCCAGACCCAGGAGGAGCGTGACCACGACCGAGCCGATGCAGAAGACGGCGGTGTTGGCGGCGATCTGCCCGAACAGCGGGTCGTGGAAGAGGTCGGCGTAGTTGCCTAAGCCGACGAGCGTTTTCACCGGCGCGACCATATCCCACGCCACCAGGCTGAGGTAGGCGTTGTAGAAGAGCGGCCAGAAACTGAACACGGCGAGGAGCAGGAAGTTCGGTCCGGCAAACAGGGCGAACAGGCCGATGTCGCGCCAGCTCCAGGAACGTCGGGGAGACGAATGGGCGAGCGCCGGTGTGGCCAACCTCCCGCCTTCCTAGCAGCGCCAACGGACCGCCCGGCTCAGCCTACGTGGAACGGTTGAAACCGCGCTTAACGAGGGCGACACACGAACATGGTCCCGGCTGTTACGGATGATTGTAGCAAGAAGTTGGCCTGCTGTCGCGGCGGCCGAGCGTAATGGTCGGGTAGTGATGGACGATCTCGTCCGGCGACATACCAAGTCGCTCGTGCCAGACGACCACATCCTGGACACGGATGCGGTGGCCCGCGATGCGGGCCTTCGGGCCACCGGGTGTCGGGGCAAGCTCGATGTGTTCCTGGCTGACCTGGTTCATCGACCCCACCTTTCTTCACTCTACTTTACCGGGTCGCGGGGCAGCCCGCCTCGCGCGATCCAGCGCCTACCGATGTCCTGAGGAGGGCCTGCCGGTAGCGCCGCTCCAGCTCGTCGATGATGCGCGGCCAGGCGTAATATCGCTCGACAGCCACGCGGCCACTGGCGCCGAGCTCGGCGCGCCGAGCAGGGTCGTACATGAGCGTCCGAATGGTCCCGGCCAGCGCGACCGCATCGCCGGGCGGCACGAGCAGGCCGCCGCCGGTCCGCGCAACGACCGCGCGCACGCCGGGCAAGTCGCTGGCGATCACCGGCGTGCCGCAGGCCAGCGCCTCCAGCAAGACGACGCCGAAGGCCTCGCCGCGGGTGTGTGAGGGGAGCGCCAGCACGTTGGCCAGGCGGCAGCGATCAGGCAGAGCGGCGTCATCGACCGCATCGTCGAAGCGGACTCGGCCGGCAATGCCCAGTTCCCCCGACAGCCGCTGGTAGGCCGGCAGCAGCGATCCCCTACCGATCACGAGCAGACGCACCGGACAGTCGCCCAGCAGCGCGATCGCGCGCAACAGCACGTCCACGCCCTTAAAGTAATGAGCGCGGTCCAGTGAGCCCACGAAGGCGACGACGAAATGGGACTTGTCGAAGCCGTAGCGCTGGCGGACACCGGCCGGCGCCGTGCCGGGCGTGAACCTGGTCGTGTCCACGCCGTTTGGTACCTCGACTACCTGGCCAGGCGAGCGGGCCAGCAATGGGGCCAGCCGGCTGTGACGGGCGTAGTCCAGTGACGTCGCCATCACCAGGCGCGCCCTTGCCAGTAGGCGCCGACCGCCGAGGGCGTGATGTCGCCGTACGACCGCGCCGGCCAGCCCCGGCAGTTCCACGTCCTGATGGTAGGTCACGACATACGGGATCCGCCGCAATGTGGCGTCGAGCCAGGCGAGGTCGCCCCCGCCGTAGTAGGGGTAGTGCAGGTGCAGCAGGTCGGGCCGTTCGATGCCCAGGTGGCCGGGCGGCAGCGCCGCGTTGCCCAGGCGCACCAGCGGGCGCAGTCCGACCACGCGGGGATTATCTGACGTTCTGGATCCGGACCGCCCGGTGCGCGGGTAATAGACCGTCACCCGGTGGCCGCGCGCGGCAAGCTCCCGCGCCTGGTCGGCGCAGACGCGCCCCGTGCCGCCCTGGTAGGGCGGGTAGGTGGCCGTGGCGATCGCGATCTTCATCGGTGGGGTCAGGACGCCAGGGCGCGGGCCAGCACGTAGGGCAGCGCCAGCATGGGGGTTATCAGGACCTCGAGGACGCGCGCCCAGCGGCCGCCGAGCGGCTGCTGGAGCGGGAGGCGATAGGTACAGGCCGCGAGCAGCCGGCCATCGCCAACTCGTCGGGTTGCCTGCACGGCGCGGCGCCGTGTCAGCAGGTCATATCGCAGGTGAAACAGTTGCCGGTAGCTGCCCAGCTTGGCGCGAACATGGGCGGGGCCACGTGAGACGGCGTAGCCCAGGGTAGCCGCCTCGGCCAGCAACAACCCCGGGGCCAGCGCCAGCAGCGTGCGGCCCCGATAGATCTTTAATAGGAGTTGCCAGCGGTTCAACTCGAGGTCCCCCAGCTTTTGGGGCGAGAGGTCCCAGGAATAGTCGTGTTCCGCGATCGCCTCCCCCGCGCACCAGCAGGCACTACCGCGCAGCCGGGCGCGCAGCGAGAGGTCGGTGTCCTCCAGGTAGAGGAAGAAGCGCTCGTCGAAGCCGCCCAAGGAGCGGAAAAGGTCGCGTCGGAGTGCAACGGCGGCGCCTGACGCCGCGGCGACTCGATGGATGCCCACTTGCGGACAGGCCTGGCCGAGCCCGCGGCAACTGGCGAGACCGACGTAGCTCACCGCGTTTCCCTGCGCATTGACGGCGCCGTCGGGCAGGAGCAGCGTCGGCGTCAGCAGGGAGCAAGGAGGTAGCGACTCCAGCGCGTCGTCCAGATGGCGCAGCATGTCCGGTCGTGCCACGACATCCGGGTTGAGGATGAGGAGGCGGTCCCCGCCGGCTATACTCGCGGCAAGGTTGTTGCCCGCACCGTAGCCGAGATTGCGGCCTGGGGAAAGCACGCGCACGTTCGGATACTGCCGCCGGATGCTATCAAGCGCTCGGCCGCCGCGGTGGTCGACGACGATCGTCTCCACGCCGACCGATTCCTGTTTCTCCAGCGCTTGGAGACAGCGGGCCAGTGCCGCGACATCATCGTAGAAGACAATCAGCACGCTCCAGCCGAGGGCCAGGCCTCGCGACGAGCCGGTCCCCTCTGGCGCCTCAAGCATCGCGCGGCTCGCGCAGATGCTGGCGGATGGCGTGGAGGAGGATACCAGCGAAGGCGGTTTGGACGCCGACGCTGATGAGCAGCACGGTGAGCAGGGTGAAGCCGACCGCCAGGGTCTGCGTCTGGGCATACACCGCGCTCACGTGCACACCCAGCCCGAGGCCGAGGAGCAAGCTGAGCGACCCGAAGAAGCCGAAGAGCTGCAGCGGGCGTTGCCGCTCGAGCAGGTAGAGTATCCCTTGCATGATGGACATCCCGTGGGCGAGCGGGTTGCGCTTCGCACGCTCGACGTAGGCAGCGTGGACGGGGACCTCGACAACACGTAGTCCATGCTGCTTGGCGACGAACTGCATCTCCGACTCCACGGCGAAGCCGTCCTGATAGAGCCGCATGCGCTCGAGGGCGCGCCGGGAGAAGGCGCGATAGCCGCTCTGCGAGTCGCTGATCGGCAGGCCGGAGCTGGCGTTCGTGGCAAAGGTCAGGGCGTGCTGTCCGAGTTGCCGGTAGGCGGGGATGCGGCTGCGAACGGCGCCGAAGCGCGTGCCGACTACCATGTCCGCCTCCCCCTCCAAGACGGGGCGGGCCAGCTCGGGGATGGAGCTGGGGTCGTGCTGCCCGTCACCATCGAGGAGCACCAGCACGGCGCAGGCCTGGCCCGCGGCCCAGCGGAAGGCGCTGCGCACGGCGCCGGCCTTGCCGAGGTTGCGCGGGTGGCGCACCACCTCGGCGCCCGCTTCCTCCGCCAGGGCGGCGGTCTGGTCGGTGGATCCGTCGTCGATAACCAGGACCCGGCCGGCATAGTGGCGCGCCTTGTGCACGACCGAGCAGATGAAGCGGTCCTCGTTGAAGGCGGGGATGGCGACGGCGATGCGGCCGTCGCTTGCCGCGTCCATCGAGTCCGCCGTACTCACGCTCGCCCTTGCATTTCCACCAACCGGATGTCCGACATTGGCCCGATTTCCGCCCGGGCGCTCGCTGTAGCGCCAGGCAACACCAAGCGCCCGGCAACGCGGGCGGATAATACACCACGGCCGCTCGTGCTGCACACATCGCGCCATGCTGTAATGTTGTTGTAACTGTTTGGCGGGTACGGCAGGTTCGGTACCGGTCCCCGGCGACTTTAACGCTTGGTGTGAACTATGGGGATATCCTACCAGGCGAAAGGTCCTGCCAACACGCGACGACCTGCTCATCCGTGAAGCCGGCCCGGCCGACTGGGTGGCGCTGCGCGCGTTCCTCGCGCTGTACCTCTTCAGCACCCACGGCCGCGCCTTCTGGCGGCGCCTGGGCTACCGTGAAGCGCCGGTGGCGGAGATCCTGACGAACAGGGATATCCACCTCCGCTGCCGGCGCTCGGGCTATACTACGCGCGCCGAATGGCTGATAGGAAAGGGCGTCGTGATCGAGCCGCGGGAGGAGACCCAGCGCAACGGCGAGGCGCCCGCGGCGCCCGCGGCGACCCCCGCTGATTCGCCGCAGCCTGTCACGAACAATGGCAGCGGGCTCCGCACGCGTGGCGGGCCGTCGCTGCTGGCGCTGTCAGCGTACCTGGCGATGACCTATTTGCTCTTTCGTGGGGCCTGGGTGGCGCCGCGCACGACCTGGATCGGCTGGTGCTGCGACCCGGAACAAGGGATGTGGTTCCTGCGCTGGGTCCCCTACGCGGCCAGTCACCTGCTCAACCCCTTCTATACCTACAGCGTGAACTATCCGGTCGGCGCCAACTTGATGTGGAACACGTCCATTCCCCTCCCCAGCCTGCTCATGTGGCCGGTGAGCGTGACCCTGGGGCCCGTGCTGGCCTACAACATCTATATCACGCTGAGCGTCGCGCTTTCCGGATGGTGCGCCTACCTGGCGCTGCGCCGCTTCACGCGCGGGCATATCGGCCCCTTCGTCGGCGGCGCCCTGTACGGCTTCTCCCCCTACCTGCTCTCCCAGGCGCTGCAGCACGCCCACCTCTCCCTCATCGCCGTGCCGCCGCTGCTGCTGATCATGTTCGACGAGGTCGTCGTGCGGCAGCGCCGACCGCCGGTGCGGATGGGCATCCTGTTGGGGCTGTTGGCGGTGGCGCAAGTGCTCATCGCGGAGGAGCTGCTCGCCATGGCCGGGCTGGCGGGAGGCATCGCGCTCGTCCTGCTGGTGGTCATGCGTCCTCGCCAGGTGCTTTCCCGGCTGCCCTACTTGATCAAGGCGGCGATCGCCGCCGGCGTGACCTTCGCGGTGCTGGCGGCCGGACCGCTGGCGGTGCAATTCCTCGGCGCCGAGCGTCTCGTCGGCGCCATCCACCCGCCGAACCTGTACGTCACCGACCTGCTGAACTTTGTCGTGCCGACCTCCGTGCAGGCGATCGACCCGCCCGCGGCGCAGCAGATCGTGGCGACCTTCACCGGCTTCGAGCACGAGGACAACGCCTACCTTGGCGCGCCGCTGCTCATCTTGCTGTGCTTCATCGCCTTCCGGCTGCGGCGGAGCATTCCCATGTGGATTGGCCTCATCGTCGGCCTCGGCATCGCCGTGCTCTCGCTCGGCCCGTCGTTGCATGTCGGCGGGAAGGTCACCGCGATCATGCTGCCCTGGTCGTGGCTGGCCCGCTTGCCGTTGATGGAGAACATCCTGCCCAGCCGCCTCACCCTCTACATGTACCTCTGCGCCGCCCTCCTGTTGGCGTTGTTCCTGGATGCGTTTCTCGAAGGGAAGCACGCCGCTTGGGCGACCGCTGCTGCGCTGGCAGCGGCGGCCGTCGCGCTCCTGCCGCTCTACCCACTGCAGCCGTATCCGTCGTGGTCGCGCACCACGGTCCCGCCGATCTTCACCAACTGGCAGCAGAGCGGCATCGCCGACGGGAGCGTCGTCCTGATGGCGCCGCTCACGCGCGACGGTGGTGGCGCCGACATCATGCTCTGGCAGGCGGAGACGGGCGACGCCTTCCGGATGCCCAACGGCTATATGCTGGTGCCGGACGCCAACGGAACGGCGCTCTACGACACGGCGGCGGACACGGTGATGACCGCGATGGACATCGTCCAGGAGAAAGGGTCGTCGATTATCCTCGACGCCCCGACCCGCCAGGCGATCCAAGGGGACCTGCGCTTCCGCCACGTCGACGCGGTGATCGTGGGACCTATGAAATACTATGACCAGATGGTGGCCTTCTTCACCGACCTCTTCGGCGCGGCTCCAGAGGAGGTGGGTGGAGTCGCCATCTGGCGACGCCTTCCCGCGGTGGCGAATGACGCGGCGCCGGACGGCGCTGCCGCCCAGGACGCTCTCGCGTCGCAGCGCAGCGTCGATCGCTCCGATCGGGTCGTGGCGCTGTCGGCGTCGGGCTCGTGATCGAGCCCTCGGGAGACGACGACTCGGCCGCCGGCGTTGCCCCCGTTGCTGCCGTCGGGGACGCGAGTTCCACGGCTGACCAGGCTGGTCGGATGTCCGCGCTCGTCCGCGCGTTGGGGGGGCAGGCCGCGGTCGCTCTCGTCGTCTTCCTCTGGTTGGCCATTCTGCTCTTCCGCAAGACCTGGCTCGCGCCACAGACAAGCTGGATTGGCGGCTGCTGCGATCCGGAGCAGGGGATGTGGTTTCTCCGTTGGATACCCTACGCCATCGGCCATCTGCAGAATCCCTGGTACACGGTCAGCATCAACTATCCGACCGGGGTCAACCTCATGTGGAATCCGGCCATCCAGCTCCCCGGCTTGCTGCTGTGGCCGGTGAGCGTGACGCAGGGGCCAATCGTCGCCTACAACGTCTA
>CALBSQ010000411.1 GCA_937967325.1 uncultured Chloroflexota bacterium | reverse complement strand
GCTCCCCTGCTCCCCGGCCCCCGCCGAACGTAGGAGGTTATTGTGCCGGGAGTCGAGGGGGGCACACCGTACCGTGCGGCGGACCTGGAGCGGTTTGCCAAGGAGCTGTTCGAGCGCGTTGGCGTGGAGCCTGGCGATGCCGCCCTGACGGCGGCCTCGCTCGTCGAGGCGAACTTGCGCGGTGTGGATACGCATGGGGTCACCCGCGTGCTGACCCAGTACGTACGTCGCATCCACCGCGGGGTGACCAGCGCCCAGACGAACGTCACGGTGGTTCGGGAGAGTCCCAGTACCGCCCTCATCGACGGTCAGAACAGCATCGGCCAGGTGGTGGCGGAGCGCGCCATGCGATTGGCCGTCCAGAAGGCGCAACAGACCGGCGCCGCATGGGTGGGCACAGCGCACTCCAACCACTTCGGGGCCGCCGCCTATTACGCCATGATGGCGGCAGAGCAGAATCTGGTCGGGATCGTCATGACCAATGGGATGCACTCGGTGGCGCCAACTGGTGGGCGCAAGCCGATGTTGGGGACCAACCCGATCGCCTTTGCCCTGCCGGCCGGCGAAGAGCCGCCGGTGGTCATCGACATGGCGACGAGCGTCGTGGCCCGTGGTCGCATCATGCTGTACTACAAGCAGGGCCTGCCGATGCCGGAAGGGTGGGCGCTCGACGCGCAGGGCCGCCCGACCACCAGCGCCGCCGACGCCCTCGACGGCACGCTCCTGCCCGTCGGCGCCTACAAAGGCTACGCGCTGGCGCTCGTCATCGACATGCTCGCCGGCGTAATGACCGGCGCCCTATTCGGCTCGCACTTCCATGGCGGCCTGGCGGATGACATGGTCCACCCAATGGACGTGGGACACCTCTTCGGCGCCCTTGATCCCGCCCGGTTCATGCCCCTGCCCGTCTTCAAGGCACGGATGGACCAGGCCATCCGCGAGCTGCGATCCTGCCCGCCGGCGGAAGGCGCCAAGGGAGTGCTCATCCCCGGCGACATCGAGCGCAAGGAGCATCAACGCCGGCTCCGCGAGGGCATCCCGCTCCCCGACGCTGTTGTCGAGGAGTTTCGGCAGTTGTCGTCGGAGTTCGGCGTCAGCATGCCGGAGCCGATGCTGCCGTAAGGGATTCGCGCTAATTGGGGGATGTTGGCTGGTGGGGGTGAGGGTCTCCCCCCCACCAGCCGGCCTCGCCAAATCGCCTCAGGCCTCCTCCGACGCAATCGTGGCGCCCACCGCCGCCCGCTCGGCACGCTTCCGAGCCGGTGACGTACGGACCGTGGGGATCTTCGCCCCTTTGCTCCTTCCGGTCGGGGGACCGTTATGTACGGCGCCGTTGGTAGTCGCGCCGTCCGCTGATGGCAATGGACTCGCTTCCGCCTCGGTAGTGACCTGACGGCGAGACCTCTTGCCGGCAATGATGGCGCCATCGGACGCAACTGCCGCTCCCTCGCCCTTGCTCGCCGTCCGCGACCGGCGGCGCCCAGTCGCCACGCTTGCCGATTTCCGTCCTTTGGCACTTGTCGCGGTAGCCGCGGCCTTTTCCGCGCCGCCATCCTCCAGGTTGGCGAGGTCGTTGGTAGCGAAGCGGCATTTCGGGTAGGTAGAGCAGCCAAAGAAGGCGTTCCCCTTGTTGCGCCCGCGGGAGGCGACGCGCTTGACCAACTCACCCTTGCCGCAGCGCGGACAGCGCACACCCGTCGGCTCCGGGGGTGGCGCCGCTGCCGCGGACGCGTCGCGCCTGATGTAGCGGCAGGCCGGGTAGCCGGAGCAGGCCACGAACGTGCCGAACCGGCTGCGACGCTCGACCAGGGGCTTGCCGCAGTCGGGACAGTTCTCTCCGACTTCGACCGCCGGCGGCTTCTCGATCTTGACGTGAGGCACGTCCTGCTTGGCGAGGAGATCGGTCGAAAATGGACCATAGAAGTCGGCCAGGAGCTGGCGCCAGGGCCGCTGGCCGGAGGCAATGTCGTCCAGGTGGTCTTCCATTTCGGACGTGAAGCCGGCATCCACGACGTTGCCGAAGTGCTCGACGAGGAAGTCGTTGGTGGCGAAGCCCAGCGGAGTCGGGATGAGCGTCTTAGCCTGCTTCTCGATGTATCCCCGTTCCTGGATAGTGCTCAGGATTTGGGCATAGGTGGATGGGCGGCCAATACCGAGCTGTTCCAACAGACGGACGAGCGACGCCTCATTGAAACGGGGAGGCGGCTCCGTGAAGTGCTGCTCGGGCAGCGGCGCAACCAGGTCCAGCGCCTCGCCCGCTGCCAGCGGCGGAAGGGCCGAGTTCTGGCCTTCGGCGCCCTCCTCGCGCGGCTCCTCCGCCTGCTCGTCGGCGTTGATGCCGTACACCGCCAGGTAGCCCGGCGAAGTGAGCTGGGTCGCGGTGGCTCGCAGCGCATAGGGCGTCTCACCGTCGTGCCCGGCGGCTACGTCGACTGTCGTGCGAGCGTAGACGGCCGGCGCCATCTGGCAAGCGATCATGCGCTGCCAGATAAGCTGGTAGAGCCGGAACTGGTCTCCGTCGAGGAACTGGCGGACCTCATTGGGGGGCCGCTCCGGCTCCGTAGGCCGAATAGCCTCGTGCGCCTCCTGGGCGCCCTTGCTCTTGGTGCGGTAGTAGACCGGCTTGTCCGCGAGATGCGCAGCCGAGAAGGCGGCCTGAATAAAGCGTCGAGCTGCCTGAATGGCCGACTCGGCCAGATTGACCGAGTCGGTGCGCATGTAGGTGATCAGACCAACATGACCCTGGCTTCCCAGAGCAACGCCTTCGTAGAGCTGCTGCGCCACCGTCATGGTGCGCTTGGCCGACATGCCCAGGCGATGAGAAGCGGCCTGTTGCAAGGTCGAGGTGGTGAACGGCGGCGGCGGATTGCGACGCACCGGCTTGGTGGCCACGTCTTTCACGGCAAAGCTGGAGCGCCTCAGGTCGTCCACGATCGCGGCGGCCTGCTCCTGGTTTCCAAGTTCCGGCTTCTTGCCACGCACTTGAACCAGACGCGACCGGAACGGGTCGGTCGGTGGCACGAGCTTGCGCAGATCCGCGTCGATGCTCCAGTACTCCACCGGGACGAAGGCCTGGATCTCGCGCTCGCGATCGCAGATGAGGCGGACGGCAACCGATTGCACACGGCCGGCGGAGATGCCGGACTGCACCTTGCGCCAAAGCAACGGTGAAAGGCTATAGCCAACCAGGCGATCAAGCACCCGGCGGGCCTGCTGCGCATCGATGAGCGAGCGATTCAGCGGTTGCGGATGACGCAGCGCCTGCTCAATCGCCGGACGGGTAATCTCGTGGAATTCGAGACGTCGCGGCTCCCGCAACTTGAGGAGGCTGGCAATGTGCCAGGCTATCGCCTCCCCTTCTCGGTCGGGGTCGGTCGCCAGCAGCACGTCCTCCGCCGATGAGGCGGACGCGCGCAACTCCTTGAGCACCTGCGGACGACCGGAGGTGACATACTTGGGCTCGAACGTCTCGGTGTCGACGCCCAGCTCACTTTTCGGCAGGTCACGCACGTGACCCATGCTGGCCTTGACGGTGTAGTCTCGCCCGAGATACTGGCTAATCGTCTTCGCCTTGGTCGGCGACTCGACGACAATTAATGTTTTCGACATGCTCGATCCTTTGTCCGTGCAATTGCCCTGGACACTATACGGCCACGGAGGCGCGGCTGGACTATGCCCGGGAGTCTTGGCGTCCTCGGTGACCCAAGGAGGTCACCCAGAAAATACCACGGATAGCGTCCAGTGGCAGCGGCGCAATGTCATTGGACTGCGCGCGCGCCGATGCACCAATCAGTGCCATGAGTATACCCGCCCAGGAAGCGCGAATCCGCACCAGGGGGGCGGAGATCGCCGGCGGCGCGGAGCCGCTGCAAACCTGCTACACTGCCGTCGATGGCAGATATTACGTACCAGCGGCAGTTCCGCACCCCCAACAGCGAAAGCTACATCCTGATGCAGGATGGTCGGGCCTTCGGGCATTTGGATCTGCACTTCGGCTCCACGGAGGTGTCTGGTACCTTGATACTCCTGGAGGAGCAACCGGAAGACGAGTTGCTCAAGCTGGTGGAGCAACTCGATGAAGATCTCGTCGTCTCAGCCGACACGCCGCGCGAAGACTTATTGCTGACCGTGTTCAGGGGCCAAGAGATCGCCTTCTACACGGACGATCTGCAGCGCGAGGCCGGCAACAGCGGGGACAGCAACGCCCAATAGCAAGTAATCGGCTTGACCTAGGTGCGCTATACCGAAAGGTCTTCCGCTAGTTCCTCCCCGGGCCGACTGAACACGCTCATCCAAGTCGTCGCCGAATGCATGCACTGGGAAACGAGCCGGCGCACATCGGAGCCACTGCGCGGGGCCAGCACCAAGCCGGCGAGCAAACCGACGCACACGCCCAACGCCAGGAGGCTGACGTAGCCCCGAACGTGCATCGTCCCATCGGCCACCTGCCACGCTCCTTTGCGCTGTGTCGTATGCATGCTAACACACGTCCCGCGGCGCCCCCTGTTGCACCGGCCACCGTGGGCGATGTCCCTGCCACCGACGTACCAGCCGGGGTGACGGGGCGATGAGGCGGGGGGCGACTAGGCGCAAGGGCGAACCGGGGAGGGAATCTCGACATGCAGGACGGAGAGATGATCCCGTCTCGCCTCCGTCTTCTCAATCCTCAGTCGCCTCATCGCCCCCTCGCCTCATCGCCCC
>CALBSQ010000410.1 GCA_937967325.1 uncultured Chloroflexota bacterium | reverse complement strand
GTCCAGTGGCGCTGGAAAGCGCCCATGGCGTCCTCCAGGTGGTCCGCCAGCTTGGCGCCGTCGTCCGCGGCATCGAAGGCATGCAGGCGCGCAATAGCCGTCCTGATCTCCGGCGCCCAGTGGTCCCAGATGGTCTTCTCCTCGGCGCGCAGCCGGATGGCGAGATCGCGCTGCGCCTGCTGGCACACGCGCCTCTGGCCGGCGGGCGACTGGCTCGGTACCCAACTGACGTAGCGCCGGCCGTTGATCACGCGCTCGAGCAGGGAGCCGCCCCAGCCGGAAAGGACGATGGCGTCGCCCTGCGTCTGGGCAAACACGGCCGAGACATCGATCTCTAGTGGCGTCGGCGGCGCGTCACGGTCCTCATCGTGCAGCCACCAAACGGTCTGGCGATCCGCGTCGTGCTCCCACGTCACTGGAAAGTCCCAGGTGCGAGCGTACTTGGCGGGCAGCGTCGTGATCGGCCGGCTCTGCAGGATCCAGACCTGTCCACCGGCGATCGCCCACTCGACATCCTGCGGCCGGCCGAGGAGCAGCTCGGCGGCGATACCGAACTCGGCAATACGCTGCAGCCACGGCTCCGGCAGGCAGGCGGCACGCTGCCGATCCTCGGCTACGGCCTCTCGCCGCTGGCCTCCGAGAGGGTCGAGTCCGATGCGTTCGGTCTTCTCCACGATGCGGCGGTCCTCGATCCGGCGCGGCTGGTCGCGGATCAGCCAGGCAGTATCGGTGGCGACGGAGCCATCGACCGTTCCGGCGCCCAGCCCCCATGCCGCCTCGACGACGATGGCGTCTCGTTCCGGCCGGACCGGATCCTGTGTGAAGCAAACACCGGCGCACTCGGCGTCGATCAGCGGCTGGATCAGCAGGGCCATCGCGCCGTCCGTTCCGTCGTCAACGCCGCGGCCGGCCATGGCCCGCGCGGCCAGCGCGTTGGCGCTGAAGCGCGAGCGCCAGCACGTCGACACCGCCGCGATGATCGCCGCCTCGCCGCGCACACCCGGGACCGTCTCGTACTGCCCCGCGAAGCTCACCTCGGAGCCATCCTCGTCGGTGGCCGAGGAGCGGACGGCGACCGGCGCATCGTCGCTCGCCACGTTAGGCAACCCAACACGCAGCGCCTCGACGACCGGCTCCGGCACGGCGAGGCTCCCCAATAGGGCGTCGATGGCATCGGCTGCGTCGTTGGCCTGCGCAGGATCGCGGAGGTCGCGATCCTGAATGGCGTGCGCAATTTGGTCCCGGTACGGTGCGAGCGCCAGGACAAACGCGTCGGTGGTCAGGCACAGTCCGGGCGGCACCGGAAAGCCCTCCGCCTTCAGGGTACCCAAGACGGCTGCCTTGCCACCTACGGAGGCAGCGTCGCTGCGCCTGACGGCATCAAGGGGTTGGACGAACGCGGTCAAATTTCTACCTCTTCAATGTGTCGTCGGGTGCGGCCGCCGCCTCAGTTGCCAGAGCGTCCGCCAGCAACGGTGCAGACTAACATGCTTCGCTTAACCCCAATTTGACGTACGGCGTCGACACTGTCCCCAAAAGCGCCGAGAGCGTCGTTCATCATCTGGGACGGTAGTTGCAACGGACGGAGTGGCGAAGCGCAATGCTTGTACCGGAGTATCCGCGGCTTTCTCGAATGGTGCTGCTTGGCCTTCCCGTCTCGGCCGGCGTGTGCGGGTTCTCTGCTCTCCGACTGACGCCCAATGGCTGGAACAGGGGGAAGTCCTCGTCATCCCGACGGCCGACCCGGCATGGGCGCCGTGGCTGGGCCGCGCGTTGGCCGTGGTGAGTGGCCAGGGCGGCGCCTTGTGTGCTCTCGCCGGGGCCGCGCGCGGCCGCGAAATCCCCGCGGTGTTCGGGACGGGTGACGGCACTACGCGTCTCCTCGATGGCGAATGGGTAGAGGTAGACGGCGCGAGCGGAGCTGTCCGCATCCAACCGCCCTGTTGCTAACGCGATCGCAAGTGGGGTCCTACCCGAGGCTGCCTGGCTAAACGCGCCACGAAATGACCACGCGGCCTTGGCCGCCGCCCTTCGCCAGAACCGCTGCTGTGGCGACGGACACCGGTGGTATCCTGAGCCACTGTGCCATCGTGGCGCGCGAGTACCGTATCCTCGCCCTCGTCGGCGCCGGCTCGGCGACGGTAGCGATCCGGGACGGGCAACCGGTGGAGGTCGATGGCGACGCCCGCGTTGTCCGTATCCTCGCCACAAGCAGACGGGCAGGCCACCGCCGCACGACCGGGTGCTGAGCGCGGGATCCTAATCACGGTTGCGCTCAGCACCACCCTGGCCCCGCTCAACTCGACGATGATCGCGACGGCACTGCCGGAGATCATGCGCTCCTTTCGGGCTGACCTCGGTACGGCCGGCTGGCTGATCACCTCCTATCTCGTGACCATGGCTGCGCTCCAGCCGGTTGCCGGCAAGCTCGGCGACCGGCTGGGGCGCCGGCCGTTGCTGCTGGGCGGCCTCGTCTACTTCGCCCTGGCGTCCTTGGGTGCTGCGCTGGCGCCCAACCTGCCGGTGTTACTGCTCTGTCGCTTCCAGCAGGCCGTCGCCGGCGCCATCGCCCTCCCCAACGGCTCCGCGCTCATCCGCGAAGTGCTGCCGGCCGAGCGACGGGCTGGAGGGTATGGCATGGTGGGGGCGATCGTGAGCCTCGCCGCCGCGGCCGGTCCGCCGCTGGGCGGGCTCCTGGTGAGCACGGCCGGCTGGCAAGCGATCTTCTGGGTCAACGTCCCGGTCGTCCTCGCGGCGCTGCTGGCCGGCTGGCGGACACTGCCCAGCGTGCCGCCTCGCGCCAAGACCTCCTCATTCGATGGCCTCGGCGCCGTGCTGATGTTCGCCATCGTCGCGGGACTCGCGCTCCTGCTCCGGCAGAGCGGCGCCGGCCTATCGTCCACCTGGCTGGTGGGAGCGGCAGTCCTCATCGGCGCGCTCGTCGTCTTCGGCTGGCAGGAAGTCCGGCACCCGGACCCAGTGTTCCGCCCGCGCTTCTTCCGGCATCCCGCCTTCGCGTCAGCGTCCGCCGCGGTGGCCCTCAGCAATCTAGCGATGTACACAACCCTCCTGGCCTTGCCCATCATTCTCGCCCAGGACGAGGTGTGGCCCGCCGCCCGGATCGGGTTGGTGCTCACGGCGCTCTCCGCCACCAACGTCGTCGCCGGGCCGCTCGGAGGGAGACTTGCCGATCGCTACGGCCGCCGCTGGCCGGCAGTTGCCGGATTGACGCTCCTGACCCTTGGCCTCATTCCTCTTGCCGTCGAGTCCGGCATTCTGCCCGTTCCTGAGCTGGTCGGCGCCCTGGGGGTGGCGGGGATCGGGCTCGGCCTATCGTCCGCCGGGATGCAAACGGCCGCCGTCGAAGCGGTTTCGCCCCGGGACGCGGGGGCCGCCTCGGGCATCTACTCCACCTGTCGCTACCTCGGGAGCATCGCCGGGGCGAGCCTCCTGCCCGGCTTGCTGAGCGGTACTTCTGGGAGTCCGATGCCGGCGGGGGTACACGCGGTATTCGTGCTGGTCGTCCTGGCGGCGGCGTTGGCGGCGGCTTCCAGTCTGGGTCTGCGCACGTCGACGCCGTCGTGACGTTCTCCTTCCGGGAAGGTGGCATAATGCGCCTTGGGAGACTCATTGGCGCCTGACGTCCAACCAAAGGCGGCGCCAATAAGCGAAATGACGGTGGAAGGGAGACGGACGGTGCAAATCAAGGAAGAGCTGCACGGCCTCGTGGACGAATTGCACGGCGATCGAGCGACGGTGGCGCTCGTCTACCTCCATTGGCTCCGCGATACAGGCGAGGGGTCAAACGACGTATCCGCCACTCAGGACGACCGGAACTTGGGACCGAGCGCGGTTTCGGGCCGGGCCTTCTTTGCTCAAGGCAAGACGGACTTGAGGACACTCGCGACGCAACAGGGAGTCCAACCGGTCGAGAACTTTGACCGCCTGCTCGGCAACTTCTGGCCGGAGGACGAGACCGCGGACGACCTCATCGCCGCCGTTCGTCGATGGCGACGCGAGGACACGCATGGCTGAGGGCCGCGTCGTCGACACCGGCGTCATCTCCTATTTGTTTCGTGGTGACACCCGCGCCGAGATCTATCGCCCTCACCTAGAGGGCAAGCTCCTGGCTGACTCGTTTATGACCGTCGCCGAGTTAGACCGTTGGGCATTGGAGCGAAACTGGGGGTTGGAGCGCCAGGCGCGAATGGCAACCATGCTTGAGCAGTTCGTGATCGTTCTGGCTGATCGCACACTCTGTCACACCTGGGCGAAGGTCGGTGATCAGGCTCGCCGGCGTGGGCGGCCAATCCAGGTCGCCGACGCATGGATCGCAGCGACGGCGATTGCGCTCGGGGTTCCGCTTGTCACCAACAATCGCGACGACTATGCCGGGGTCGGCGATCTGGCCCTCTTACCCGCGGACGCCGCGCCAACATAGGGATAGAGTTTGGCAACCTGCGCGATTGCGACGAATTCGGCCGCTATCGCACGACGGACGAAGCTCATCCTTGGGACGGTGCTCCGGGCTGCGCCTGCCCTGGCACATCAATCACGTCGACGCGGGTGGCCTGCCCTTGTTTGCTTGCTTTCAGAGCTTGGATGTTCGCGTCGGTCGCATCGATGCAGGTCATGTCGCCGTAGATGTTCGTTCGTGTGACGACCTGCGTCGTCACCTCGATGAGAGCGGTCGTCGAATCGTTGTCGTACACCTGTAGGCCATTCACCTTCGCGTCCCCGGAGCACGCATATCCGGCCGGCACTGTGGTCGGTTGACCTTGCGGAACGAGGACGGGGGGCTTTGTTGCCGGGGCCGGTACCGACGTAACGGTCGTGCTTCCCTGCGCCGAAGGGAGCGCTAGGCTCGCGCCGCCCTGCGTCTCTCCGGGAACATGGATTGTGTCCACTCGCTGGACCCCGGTCATGTGCGATATTGCGCTCACGTTGGCATCGGTGGCTTCGAGACACGTGACGGCGCTGTCAGGGAAGGTGTGCAGCAGGGTCACGGGCTGAGTGGTAATCTCTACGAGGCCTGTCGCCGGATTGTCGTCGAACACTTTGGCATTGTTGATGTAGTTGTCGCCCGGGCAGACGTACCCGGCAGGGACCTGCGTTGGTTGGCCTATCGGGGCCACCACGCGATTCTGCAGTTCGCTTCCAGGGACGTCGATGAGGTCAATCTTCCGCAGGTTCGTGGGCATGCTTGCTCTTAGGATGTCCATATTCACGGGCGTGAACGGGATACACGTCACACCGTTGGGATCGTAGATGTTCTGTACCGTGACGGTCTGTGTTGTTACCTGGATCAGGGCGGTCGTTGAATCATCGTCGTAGTACTTGACTCCGTTGACCGGATTATCCCACGGGCAGGCGAAATTCGGAGGGACCTGCGCGGTTTGCTGATACGGCACGACCACAACCTGCTGGACCGGTCGAGGTAGCGTAACCACGGTCGAAGCGGTCGGTTCGAGAGTGAGTGCTCGTCGCACCATGTAGTGCGGCTCGATACCTTGGATGCCGGTGGCATAGTAGAGATAGTCATTTGACCCGGTCACTTGATCGCTCGCGGCGGTAGGATCAAGCAATGAAGGATAGGAGTACCAGGTCGCACCCATCTGGGCCGGATACTGCGGCGACTCGAAGCGAGCAAAGAGCCGCACGGGCGACCAGGTGATGCCGTCGGGGCTAGTCGCGTAGCCGAAGCCATCATTGACCTCGACCGTAGCCAGGTATTCACCGAGGGCGCTATTGAGGGACACCCCGACGTTCGCCGCGTAGAGCGGACTGTCGGATGGTGGGCTGATGACGGGCGAGCTAGCCCCGCCGACGCCGAGCGTCCACTGCCCGGAGTCGTATTTCTGGTAGGCTCCAGGATCGGTCGCCTGATTGAGCGGCGCGCGGGCTAAGTAAATTTCGGCCGGCACGTCCGTCACGCCCGGCGAGCTCGGCCAGTCCGTGTAGTAGACATAGACATAGTTGCCGACAATCAGCGCCGCGGGTTGGCCTGCCCCGGTGACTTGCTGGCACCGGGGGGCGAGTCTCTGCCCAGTGATAGCCTGGCCGGCTACGCTCCACGCTTGGCCGTCGTTTGTAGAGATCGCCAAGCCAACCGACGCCGTGTAGTTGTTCCGGTCGCATTGCTCGGCGTGGAAGAAGCCGAGACGGAAATGCGGGTCATGGCCCGGGAGGGTCAGGACGCTCCCGAGGCCGGTGTAATCGCTGTCGAAGCCGGATCCGGTCGGGCTGAGCACGGGAACTGCCTTGCTGCCTGAGGAGGGCGATGGATGCAGATCGTCGAACGATGTGCCGACAAAGCGGTACGACTCGACCCGCGATGTGATGTAGACCTCGACGCCGTTGCCTGTTCTTAGAAAACTCATGTGGGTGTCCGGGAGCCATTGCAGCCCGAAGGTCCCCAATATGAGCGCTGTTTCCTGCTCCGAACTGAGCACGGGTACCAGCTTGGAAGGCACACGGACTTGCGTAGCTTGATATATTGCCGCACCAATACGCTGCACCGCAGTCTGGTCGAACAGGATCACCTCATGGTTACAGTACAGTACCTCGCTCGAGAGCTTGACGTAGGATGGCCCCGGGCAGGTGAGCGACATTACATCATCGGATTTCCCGTCATAGGTCTGGCGCAGCGCTACGTCCGACTCTCCATACATTGGTTTGTTCCAGGGCGCGGAGGGCCACATCAACGTATCAAGGTGGTTACCAAACGTCTTGACGACGCCACCGTGATCGGTGAGTGCGACTGCCGCCTGTTTGAGCCCACTGCGTACTGCGCCGGTGGTTAGACTACTCCGATATCGGTCATTGAGGTCATTAATTGCCTGGCCCGAGCCGGCGGCCTGACGGATTCCCTGGTGATCGACGCACGGTGGGTAGATCGATTCCGTATATCCATAGATGGTGGCGTTCCATGGGGTGCCACCGAGTTGGCTATCCAGTGTGATCACCCCGTCGACGTAGCTGACGGTGGGATCGTTGGCATAGTTCATGAGATATTGAAATGCAACGTCACCTCCGAGGCTGTGACCGACGAGGATATAGCGCCAGTCGGGATGGGCATGCAGGCTGGCTCGAAGCATGTTGCGCAGCACAGCCGCACTGCTATCCAGGGAATCGTGAGACGGGTCGAAGCACTCATAGGGGGCTGGTTTGCCGCTGTCCGGACGGACTCCGTTATAGCTGAAGTCAATGAAATCGTCATCGGAGAACTGGTACTTCTTCTGCAGGGTACCCGTTCACGGCCTGTGGGCGGCAGGGGCGCGGCGGGAGTTGCCAGGAGCG
>CALBSQ010000409.1 GCA_937967325.1 uncultured Chloroflexota bacterium | reverse complement strand
CCGGTTGTCCGACGAGGGCGACCGCCAGGGCAAGACGCCGCTGCTGCCCCCCCGAAAGCCGCCGGTAGCGCGTGCCGGCTACCGTCGACAGCCCGAGCTGTGCCAGTAGCGCCTCCGGGTCAGCCGGCTTGTCATAGAAGCGGGCGAACAGCCGGAGCGCCTCGCGCGCCGTGATCGTCGGGTAGATGCCGCCCTGTTGCAGGACGAGTCCGACGCGCTGCTTGAGCGCGGCGGCATCGCGACGCGGGTCCAGTCCCAGCACGCGCACCTGGCCGGCCTCCGGGGTCCGGTACCCTTCCAGCATCTCGACCGTCGTGGTCTTGCCGGCTCCATTGCGCCCCAGCAGTGCGAACACCTCGCCCTGCGCCACGCTGAAGCTAAGGTCGTCGACGACGCGGCGCGCCCCATAGGACTTGACCAGCTGATCGACGTGGATGGCTAACCCGTCCCGATCCGGCCCCACGATAGGCGTCACGTCACGCGGTGGCGGCGACCTGGCGGAGTGTGCTGACCAGATACCCGAGGATCAGGCCGAAGATGAGGTGCGCCACGAACCAGGGGACCACCGGCACTTGCTGCGCCATCGTCTCGTCGACCGCCTTCATGGCGAGCAACGTCAGCAGGATCCAGGCAAGGATGCCCCATACCAGGCCAAAGATGAGGATTTGCCTTGGCTGGCTCGTGAGCGGCACCGCGATCATCCCGAAGACGGCGCCGAGGATGATGCAGAGCAGAAAATGGATGATGAGACCGGTCACGACATCTTGTACGTTGAAGCCCAGCCAATAATCGCCATAGATGGCAGAGGCGATCCACTTGGGCGTCGCCCAGAACTCCTGGCCGGTGATCGTGGTCACGATCATCATGAGCACGATCATGACGAAGCCGCCGATGACGCCGGACACGGCGCCGACCAACGCCAGCTTGCCAATATTCCAGTCTTGGCTCACGAGAAACCTCCTCGTAGGGGATGATCTCAGTCCCAAGGGTCAACGCGGGACGAGGCCGACTCGTACGCTCTCGCCGCCGCTCCATTCCGCCGCCGGCAACCGCTGACCGTCGCGTAGCGGCTAGTGTCGAACACGGCTGCACCGGCGTCAAGTTCCCGACGACCGAACCGGTACCGGCCTTGCTACGTCGTCTGGAATGGCTGAAGGAGGTCCCACTGATCGTGAAATGGTCGGCGCCGAGGCGACCATGGCATGGCAGAATGCACTCGCTCGTGCGCTTCAGCGTAGCAGCGGCAAGGGAGAGCCGGTTGATTCGCCAGATCCGTAAGTTATCGCGTACCATCGTGGTCGACGGCCAGCCGCTCCGCGCTATCAGCGTCTATATGGTCCGGGAGGGCGACCGCTGGCGCCTGGACGACGCCGACGACACCGGCTACGAAGGGGTCGCCTGCGTCGACGACGCCGCTCGCGCCGCGACGCTCTTTCTCGAAGCCTGGCGGCGCTTCAAGCTTGCGCCGGCCTGTGAGGAGGCGCAGGGGTATCTGCGCTTCGTGCTGTATATGCAACAGCCGGACGGCCGGTTCGCCAACTTCATCCTGAACTGGAAAGGCGACCAAAATCTCACCGGGCCAACGTCGGTCCCGCACGGTCCCAACTGGAACGCGCGGGCCTTGCGCGCGCTGGCGCTGGCGGCGGTCGCCACCGATGACCATCGGTATCGCGAAGCCTTCGACCGAGCGCTCCCCCAGGTGACGAAGAGCCGGCAGTATGCCGACATCCGGGCGCTGCATGTCCTTGCCGCTTTGGAGCTCTACGAGCAGACAAGAGAAGCGGCGCTCAGGCGACACATTGTGAGCTGGTGCGACGAGATCGCGGGCCTACGCGACGACAAGGGCCGGCTCCTCAACTGGGCGCACGAGTACCGCCCGCACCTCTGGGGCTACGTGCAGCCCGCCGCCCTCGCCCGCGCCTCCGTCGCGCTGAAACGGAGCGACTGGCTGCGGCTGGCCGAGGAGACCGTGTCACGCTTCCTCGCCTCGCGAGTGCGCGCCGCCTTCCCCCACACTACCGTGATCGCCTATGAAGTGAGCTCGGTCGTCGCCGACCTCAAGATTCTGGCCGAGGTCACCGGGAATCACCGCTATCGCGAGCTGCTGTTCCTGGCGAGGGCCTGGTTCCGTGGACGGAACGCCGCGTCGCAACCCGTATACGACACGGTGCAGGGTACCGTATCCGACGGTATCGACGACGGTCAGCTCAACCCGAACTCGGGCGCCGAGTCCAACATCGAGGGCGCGCTGGCGCTCATCGACGAGCTCCCCTGGGGCCTCTACTACGCCGGCAAGCAGAAGCCGTCAGCCGAACGATCGCCGTAGCCGGCTGGCCCGCTTCCCTTCCAACGCCAAGCGCTCGGCAGACGCCAGTGCTACACTGGTCACCGTCCGCGCGTTTGGCGAACACGCACAAGGAGAATCGGCTTGAAGTATCGCAGACTGGGCAGGTCCGGACTGAAGGTGTCAGTGGTCGGTCTGGGCGGGAACAACTTTGGCGGCGCGTGTAGCGAGGAAGCCAGCGTCACGGTCGTCCGCAAGGCCCTCGATTTGGGTATCAACATCATCGACACGGCCGACGGCTACAGCCACGGCGTGTCGGAAGAGTACGTCGGCAAGGCCGTCGCCGGTCGCCGCCAAGAAGCAATTGTGGCCACCAAGGTAGTAGGCCAGATGGGCGAGGGGCCAAACGATCGCGGCGCGTCACGCCAGCACCTCATGGACGGCTGCGAACAGAGCTTGCGCCGGCTCGGCACCGACTACATCGACCTCTACCAATTGCACCGCTGGGATCCGGAGACGCCGATCGAGGAGTCGATGCGGGCGCTGGACGACCTGGTGCGCTCCGGCAAGGTGCGCTACATCGGCTGCTCCAACTTCGCGGCCTGGCAGCTCACGCAGGCGCTGTGGGTTTCCTCGCGCCACAACCTGGCGCCGTTCGTGTCGGTCCAGCCGCACTACAACATGTTCGTCCGCGACGTCGAGCGGGAGCTGCTGCCGGCGTGCTCCGCCTTCGGGATCGGTGTGCTCCCATACTTCCCGCTCGCTAGCGGCCTGCTCACCGGTAAGTACCGTCCCGGCGAGGCGCCGCCCGCCGGGACGCGTGCCGCGCGCAACCAGCGCATGCAGCAGCAGATCAACGACGCGCAGAACGCGGCCAAGGTAGACAAGCTCCGCTCCTTCGCCAGTGAGCGCGGGCACAGCCTCGTCCAGCTCGCCATCGGCTGGCTCGCCGCGCATCCCGAGGTCAGCACCGTGATCGCCGGCGCCACACGGCCGGAGCAGGTCGAGCAGAACGCCACCGCCACCGACGTGGAGCTTTCCGCCTCCGACATGGCGGCGATCGACGGCATCTTGAAGGGCGATTAGGCCATGCCAGCGGCAAGCACGAGCTATCGTCCGTCCGATCTGGAGGACTTTTGCCGGCAATTCGTGGCAGCGGCCGGAGCGCCGACGGACATCGCCGAGCTGGTGGCGCATCATCTGGTCGGCGCCAACCTGGCCGGCCACGACTCGCACGGCGTGCTGCGCCTGCCATCCTACCTGGAGATGATCGAGCGCCAGCAGCTCATGCCGGCGGCGCGACCGGCGATCCTGCATGAGACGCCGACGACTGCCGTGGTTGATGGCGTCCACGGCTTCGGATATACCACTGCCGACTTCGCCTGCCGCCTCGGCGCGACCAAAGCGCGCGCCTCGGGAATGGCCGCCATTGCCGTCCGCAACTGCGGCCACATCGGGCGCGTCGGCGGCTGGGTCGAGGCGCTGGCGCGCGACGGCTACATTGCCCAGCTCACCGTCGGCTCGCTGGGAAGGAATAGCGGCGGCGCCGCGCCCTTCGGCGGCGCCGAGCGCGTCCTTGGCACCAACCCCTGGGCCATCGGCATCCCGGCAGGCGATCGGCCGCCGGTCGTCCTGGACTTCGCCACCTCGTCCGTGGCCGAAGGCAAGCTGCGTGTCGCCCGCGCCAAACATCAGGCGCTGCCGCCCGGCTGGATCGTCGGCCCTGATGGCGCGCCCAGTACCGACGTCGAGGACTTCTACCGCGGCGGTATGTTGCTGCCGTTCGGGGGCCACAAGGGCTACGCCCTTTCGGTCATCGCCTCGCTCTGGGGCGGCCTCGCGGGCCACAACGCGGCCGGCCGCATCGGCGGCGTGTTCCTCGTGGTGCTGGACCCAGCGGCCTTCGGCGACCGCGACGCCTTCACGCAGGCCGTGGCGTCAGGTCTGGATACCCTCCACGCCACGCCACCGGCGCCCGGCTTCACTCAGGTTCAGGCGCCCGGGGAGCCGGAACAGGCCTCCCGCTGGCTGCGCGCTCGCGCCATCCCCCTCCCCGCGGACACCATCAGCCAGGTGAGCGCCGTCGCCCAGCGGCTGGGCGTCAGCTTTCCTAAGCCGCTGTCCGAGCACCGCCTGTTGGGCAGCTATCTGGCCGATGAGTGCGGCCTGGCGCCGAGCCAGATTCAGGCGGCGGTGGAGCGCCAAGGGGCAGCAGGCGACGGCCCTCGGAAGCGGCTGGGCGAGCTGCTCCAGGAGATGGGCCAGATCGACGCCGACCGGCTAGCCCAAGCACTGCAACGGCAACAAGAGGACGACGCGGCGCAGTAAGTCGAGGACCAATACACAACCACGCAGGCCCGCTTGGCAGATGGCCGTAACGAGGCGATGAAAACTCCCTCAAAGTCGGAGAGCCATGTATCAGCGTCAGGCGCGGGAGCAATCAGGGGCGAGACGGGATCCGATGCGGCGGACGACATCGACGATGGCAGCGATGTCCGCCTCCGTCGTACCGTAATGGAGGATGCAGGCGCGCAAGGCGAAGCGACCGTTGAGTATGGCATTCGTCACGAAGACCTCGCCGCCCTCCTGCACCGCCTCCATGATCGCCTTGTTCAGCGCGTCCAACCGCGCCTCGTCGCCATGCAACGCCGGTGGGACGTAGCGGAAGCAGACGATGGAGAGGCTGACCGGCGCCATGCGTTCGAGGTCAGGAGCGGCATCGACCAGGGCCGCCAGGTGGCGCGCCAGCGCGTTGTGGCGCGTGACTTGCAGCGCCACCCCCTGTCGCCCCAGGTGCTGCAGCGTCATCCAGAGCTTCAGCGCCCGAAAGCCGCGCGACTGCTGGAAGCCGTACTCGGAGTACCAGGGCAGGCCGCCGAATCCCTTCCCCTCCTCCGTCTGGAGGTAGGAGGGCACCAGGCTGAAGGTTTGCCGCAGCACGTTGCCATCGCGCACCAGCGCGCAGCCGCACTCCACCGGCACGGACAGCCACTTGTGCGGATCCAGCCCCAGCGAGTCAGCCCGCGCCAGCCCGGCGTAGCGTGGCGCGGCGTCGGGGTCGAGCACCCCCACCGCCCCGTAGGCGCCATCGACGTGCAGCCACAACCCCTCCTCGGCGCACAAATCCGCCAGCTCGTCCAGGGGATCGATCGCGCCGGTATTGACCGTCCCGGCACTGGCCGCCACGCAGAAGGGGCGGTAACCTTGGTCGCGATCGGCGGCGATCGCGACCCGCAGCGCCGCCACGTCGATGCGGAACTCGAGGTCGCACGGCACGGTGCGGATGGAGTTGGCTCCCAGCCCCAGCAGCTCCGCTGCCTTGCGCAGGCAGCTATGCCCCTCGTCCGATACGTAGAGCACCAAGGCAGGGTGGTTTCCTTGTAGACCGTCGGCGCGCACGTTCCCGCCACTCGACGCCACGGCCTTATGGCGAGCTGCGGCAAGGCAGGTGAGCGAGGCGTTGGAGCCGCCACTCACCAGCAGCCCCATGCTGCCCGCGACGGGGAAGCCGACCAGCTCCATCAGCCAGCGCACCACGCAGCGCTCCAGGTAAATAGCGGCGTGATCGCCGCCCGCGCAGCTCGGATTCATCGTCGCCGCCAAAAGCTCGGCCAGGATCGCCGCCGGCGCCGGCGGGGCGTTGACCCACCCGAAGAAGCGCGGGTGGCCGTTGCCCATCGGATGCGGCAGCACCGTCTCGGCGAAGCGCTGGAGCACCGCCTCCGGCGCGAGGCCGGCATCAGGCAGCGGCTGCTCCAACAGCGTCCGTCGTTGCGCTTCCGTCATTGGCCGGAAGACGGGGCGCTCGCGCATGCCGGCCAGGTAATCAGCCGCCATGTCCACTGCCAGGTAGCCAAGCTGACGGAACTGGTCGGCGTCCAGAGCGAGGGGCAGACCGGTACCGTGTTCCTGCAAAGGCCCCCGACCGCCTTCATGTTGCGCGACCACAGCCTCGCTCCTTCATACCATGGTCCCGGCCTGGAAACCGTCCTTGCAACGGCAGTGCCGGGGGCGGCGACTGCGGTCTGCCGCCAGAGCACGGCACTGCGGTGCGCCGTACGGCTCCAGCAGGAACTGCCCGCGCCCGATACGGGAACGGTTTCACCTTTTGTCCCGACGGCAGTCGCGTGCTCTGGCGGCAGACCGCAGTCGCCGCCCCCGGCATCTCACCACCCATCTTCACCCCATCCGGCCAAGCCGAAGGGGACGACGCGCCAGAACTCCCTGAGGCTAACGTGGCCCGCCTTCACGCCCGCTCACCGCCGATGCCGGCCAGCAGCCGCGCATACTCCTTCGCCGCCGCCAGATCGTAGCCGCGAAAGATGGCCAGCTTCTCCGCCTCGATCGAGCCTTCCGCGTGGATCGCCAGAACCTCCTGATAGCCGCCGTACTCCGACGACGTCAGATCCTGTACCAGGTGCATCGCCCGCATGCGCTCTTCAGCGGCGACGCCGCGCCGGCCGCCCAGGTAGCGGCGCAGCTTGGGACCAAGCTCAGCGTCGTCCCAATCCTCTGCGCCGGGCGCTGTGACGAGCAAACCGCCGGCGATCTCCTGCACGCGGGCCACCGCCTGGTGATACTGGCCGGCGAAGTGCAGCTTGGCCACGTTGGTCAACAGCGTATTGGGGACCGCCAGGCCCAGCGGGTTGCTGCAATCGCACTGGGCGGCGGCCTGGGCGGTCAGGGCGCGGAGCGTCTCGGCGTAGGCGATCAGCCAGGTCAGCTTCTCGCGAATGTGCGTCACCTTGTCCAGACCGTTGAGGTCGGCCAGCAGCGCGGCGGCGCCGACGAGCGCGTCCACCAGGGACAGCTTGTAGGAGACGGCGGTGAAGCGGTGGAACTGCACGAAAGTGTGCGCCAGCGGACCAGCCGCCTGCCATTCCCCATCCAGGAAAACGCGCTCGGCAGGGACGAAGACATCGTCGAAGATGGTGAGCGTCTCCGGCATCTTGTGCCGTGCGCTGATGGGGTGCTCGAAAGCCTGCTTTTCCCCGTCACCATACGGGCTGACCACCAGCGTTAGCCCGGGCGTATCCAGCGGCACGGCGAAGGCGACGGCGTAGTCGCGGTCCTCCTCCCGCAGCGCACGCGTCGGCAGCACGATCAGCTCGTTGGCGTTAGCCGACACGGAGGTGTGGACCTTAGCGCCCCGCACCACGATGCCGTCGGGCCGGCGCTCGACCACGCGCAGGTAGTAGTCGGGGTGCTCCTGCTCCGACGGACCGAGACTGCGATCGCCTTTCACGTCGGTCTGCGCCACGGCCATCGCCAGGTCGTGATCGCGACAGTGGGCATAGAAGCGCCGCACGTTCTCCAGATACCGCGGCTCCGGCGTCAGACCGGCCTTCCCCGGCACACCCTGGGCAAGCTGGTGAGCCACCATATGCAGGGCGAACAGCGCATCGGACCCGATCTCTTTGATGAGCACCACCAGCGTGCCGCCTTGGCGAGTCGCCGCGTCGATGAGGCGGCTGCGCGCCATCAGGTCCTCGCTGGACCGCGGCAAGGCGAAGTAGCGGCTGATCTCCTGACCGGTTTGCTCGTCACAAGTCACTGCCAGGGCCCGATGCTCCCCCGGCTCCTCTGCCATGCGATAGTCGATACTGGCGTGGTCGACGGCGGTCCGCAGCGCGGCGTGTTCCGTCACGTCGGGTACCAGCCGGCCACGGTAGTAGACGCGGCGGCCATCGCGCAGGCTCTCCACGTACTGCTCGACGGTTCTCAGCACTGGTGATTTCCTCTCCAGGCCTGGACTGCACGCCACGCCCTGTCCGGAAAAGTACCATCTGACACGCGAGACGTGTGCGGATTGGTCGCGCCGATCGTCAGCGGCAACGGCGCCCCAAGCCAAAGCTCAGAGCTAACATT
This sequence comes from uncultured Chloroflexota bacterium, assembly GCA_937967325.1. Classification (GTDB taxonomy): domain Bacteria; phylum Chloroflexota; class UBA4733; order UBA4733; family UBA4733; genus UBA4733. The sequence goes on along the minus strand of CALBSQ010000409.1, from coordinate 1,820 downwards.
CCTCAACCAGAGTATCTTAGAACAAAGATCAAGATCGAAGCGCTCGGACCTGCCGGTTGTAGCAGGATGAAGCGCCACAGGTTGATTTCGTATTTACGATGGTATATACTGGGTGGGACGGTGCCGAATAGCGATGACAACGCTTGGTGTTTGACTGGGACGACCACAACATCGGCCATTGCGCCGCCCATGGTGTCACGGTGGAAGAGGCTGAGGAAGCACTCACCGATTCTCGGCGCATCGGCGTCCCAGCCTACGACACCGAGGAGGAGGAACGTTGGGCGGTGGTTGGCGCCACCACGTCGGGGCGTGTGCTCTTGGTGGTTTTCACTCGCCGCCCGGGGCTGGTGCGGGTCATCACGGCCCGTAACGCGAGCACCATCCAGAAGCGTCGATATCGGAGGAGGTGACAGCGCGGTGGCACGAGCGCGGCGGCCAAAAGTCACGCTGCACAGCTTCGAGGGGATTCCGTCCTTTGCGAACGAGGCTGAGGAGGCGGCATTCTGGGATAGTCACGAGTTAGGCGAGGAAATCGTGGCGCGCATGGAGCCAGTGCCGGAAGGAGTGTTGCCGCCGGCTCGCCCCGGCACCACGTCCGTGGCCATCCGCTTCGACACCCATACCCTTGGACGTGTGAAGGATCTTGCCCGTAGGAGGCGCACGGGATACCAGACACTGATCAAGGAGTTCGTCACTGAGCGCACGTATGAGGAGGAGAAGCGCGAGCGCCCGGCTGCGATAGGCAAGGAATAAGAAACTTCGAGTCGTCTCGCCGGCTCCCTTTACGCCGCGTAGACGCGCCGGACAGCGTCGGCGATAGTGTCCGCACTGGGGATGACCAGATCGCGCAAGGACTGGGCAGAAGGGATGGGCACGTGCGGTGCGCCGACGCGGACGATAGGCGCCAGCAGATCCTCGAACGACTCTTCGGCGATCAGCGCCGCGACCTCCGCTCCGATGCCACCGATTTTCCAGGCTTCGTGCGCCACGACCACCCGCCCCGTCTTGCGGGCCGACGCGAGGATGGATTCCCGATCCAGCGGCGCCAGCGTGCGCAGGTCCACCACCTCGACGTCTATGGCTTCGGCGGCGAGCACATCGGCGGCAGCGAGCGCGCGCGGCGTCATGGCCCCTGAGGCGATGACCGTGACGTCGCATCCCTCTCGGACAACCGCGGCCACGCCGAGCGGCACGGTGGACGGCCACTCCGGCACGTCGCCGCGGCTGTGATAGAGGGACATGGGCTCGAAGAACAGCACCGGACCGTCGTCGCGGATGGCCGCGCGCATGAGTCCCCCGGCGTCCCGAGCCGTCGCCGGCATGACGACTTTGAGGCCGGGGACATGCGGAAACCAGGCCTCGTAGCTCTGCGGGTGGCCACGGTAGGGGCCGTCGCCGACCCGCGTTCGCAGCACCAGCGGCGCCTTGCCCTTACCGGCCGTCATATAGTGGATGTTGGCGGCCTGCAGCACGATCTGGCTCATGGCCGTCGGCAAGAACTCGCCGAAGGAGATCTCCACGATGGGCCGCAGACCGAACAGGGCCGCGCCAACGCACGCGCCGACCATGGCCGACTCGGCGATGGGAGCCTCCAGCACGCGCGTAGGACCGAACTCCTCCCACAAGCCCTTGGAGCCTTGCAGCGCCCCCCCGAACCGGCCGACATCCTGGCCCATGAAGAAGACACGCTCGTCCGCCCGCATGGCTTCCGCCATGGCGTCCACGATTGCCTCGGCGTAGGTCAGGCGGCTGGTGGCGCGCGGGTCTGCCAGCCGGTTGAGCCACTCACGCCATGACCTCGTCGAGCCCGAGCTCGGCCA
>CALBSQ010000408.1 GCA_937967325.1 uncultured Chloroflexota bacterium | reverse complement strand
CAAAGTCTCTGGTACGACGAGGCGCTGAGCGTCTCCCAAGCGGCCGAGCCGTTCCCCCAGATGATCCGTGACCTCATCCAGACAGATATCCACCCGCCACTGTACTTCACGCTGTTGAAAGGGTGGACGCTCGGCGCCGGAACGTCCGAGTGGGCGGTACGGTCGCTCTCGGCCTCATTCAGCACGCTCACCGTGGCGGCCTTGATCACGCTCACGGCTCGGCTGGCGGGCCGGCGAGCGGCCATGATCGCCGGCGCGCTTGGCTGCTTCAGTCCGTTGCTGGTGTACTACGGCCAGGAGACGCGGATGTACACCCTCCTGGCGTTTCTGGCGACGCTGGGCGGGTACGCCTTTGTTCGCGCCGCCACCGGCGCAGCGTGCTGGTGGATCGCGGCCAGCCTCACACTGGCCGCGGCGCTCTGGACCCAGCTGTACGCTGCCCTGCTGGTTGCCGCGCTGAACGCCTGGTATCTCCTCTTGCTGACAAACCACGCTCTCGCTCGCCGGAGAAACGTCCTGATAACGTCCAACGGACGGATGATCGGCGACGCCCCTCGTCCACGCCTCCCCTCCCGTGCTTGGAGCACCGGCGTCGCCCATCTCGAAGCGCGTCCGGTGATCCATTGGCTCGCCGCCCAAGCCGCGGTCGTGCTCATGTTTAGCCCTTGGATTCCAGTCGCCTGGTACAAGGCGCACGTCTACACCAGCCCCGGCCATGGTAGCTCGCTGGGTTGGGTGCTCGCCCAGACGGCAACGGTCTTCTCCCTCGGCTACCCCGCGTCAGGGCTGACGAGCGTTCCGGGCCTGGCCGGACCGATCAACGCGGAGGTGCTCGCCCGCTGGCTCATTATCCCATTCCTGCTCGCGCCCGTGCTGGGCTTGGCAGCGCTGCGCCCTCAGCAACGCCTGCTGCTCACCTGCTGGTTGGCCGTTCCCATTGCCGCCATCGTCCTCCTCTCCGCCGGCAAGCGTGACTTCAATGCCCGCTACCTGATGGAAGCCGCCCCGGCGTTCTTCGTCGTCGTGGCCGCCGGGCTAGTCGCCGGCTGGCAGACAAGTCGTCTGCGTTCTCTTTCCGGCGCGTGCGGGTTGGCGGTCGCACTCGTGAGCGTCTTTACCCTCCAGCGGCTCTATGCGGACCCTGCCTACGCGCGAGACGACAATCGCGCAGCCGTCCAGATCGTCGCGCGAGGCGCGCGGCCTGGCGCCGGCGTGGTGCTGGACGCCCCCTACGCTCGGCCGGCGTGGGACTACTACGCCGGCGCGCGCTGGCCGGTCGGCACGCTCCCATCTGCCGAACTATCAGACCCGGCGGCGCTGGTCGAGACGTTGACGTCCTTTACCGCGGCCAGGCCCCAGGTCTGGCTGGTGCTCTGGCAAGACTACTACGCCGATCCCCACGAACTGGCATGGCAATGGCTGCAGCGGCACTTTTATGCGAGCGATTGGGTGAACGTTCCCGGCGGCATCAAAGTGCTCCAGTTTGATGCGTTGCCGGCCGTGGGTCTCGAGCCGTCCGGCGCCGTCCTGGGCGGCCAGCTACGTCTGATCGGCTACATCGCCCACGCGGCGCCGGGACCAAGTTCCGACAGTCGAGTGTTGCAGCTCGACATGTACTGGCAGTCGCTCGCCCGGCCATCAGTTGACCTGGCCATTGCCACGCACCTCCTCGACCCCGCCGGCAACGACTACGGCGATGCCGACAGCCAGCCCGCCGAGGGCCGGCTCCCCACCACCAGTTGGCAAGCAGGCGCCCAGTTCCACACCGTGCAGCGCCTGGCGCTCCAACCGTGGACTGGGCCAGGCGCCTACCGGATCCAGTTGCTCGTGTACGATCATCACACGTTGAAAGCCCTGCCCGCCCAGGGCGCCGGCGCAGACGGCGGCAGTGTCCTGCTCCCCCTGGCGATCGAGCTGCCGGATCAGCGGACCTCCGTCGCTGCAGCCAGCCCCATCGCCCCACCTGCCTTGCCAGCGGGCGCCCACCGGGCGGGCGCCCGCTTCCCTGGTGTGGGCGCGCTAGCCGGCTACCTTGTCGGCGCCGTCAACGGCCAGCCGGTGCTGACGCTCTTCTGGGAAGCCGAAACCACACCGCCGCGGCCGTACAAAGTGTTTGTGCACGCGTTGGACGGCAACGGCGGGATCATCGGGACCGGCGATAGCGAGCCCGCCGCCGGCTCTGCCCCGATGCCAATCTGGACTGCCGGGGAGCTCATCAGGGATCCCCATCAGCTCGAAGTTCTCGGTGATCGAGCGATTGCGTCCTTCGAGGTCGGCATTTACGACCCTCAATCGGGCATTCGCGTGCCAGTCGCCTTACCGGACGGGAGCACGCCGGAGAGCCGGTCCGTGCAGCTTCCCCAGTAGTCGGGCACAGTACACTTTAGTGGTGGACCGAATGGAAGGAAAGGGTAGCGATGGACAGCCGGCAAAGCGTCGCTCTCGAGTCACGGCCGGTGGCGGTCTGGCCGCCGGACGATACCGAGGAGAGCGTCTTGGGCACCAACCTCCACCAAACCACCATCACCAATCTGCGCTGGGGCCTCAACGAGGCTGCCCTCGCCACGATTACGCCCGAGCAGGCGCCTCGTTGGCAGGCGCTCGGCCAGACCATGATCACCGGCTTCCGTCACCCCGATGGTTCGAGTTACACGGTCCTGCCCGACATCTTCGTCTATCGCCAGCCCATCGACGAGGAGCGGCAGTCGCTGTCCCGCGCCCTCGACGGGCCTCCCCTGCTCATCATCGAGGTGGCGAGCGAGTCGACCTACCAGAGCAACCTCGATCTGGTCCGCGGCAAGGGCTTCAGTTACGCCGATGGCGGAGTCCAGGAATATCTGGTGCTGGACCCGATGGGCAAGTACGTCCCTGAAGGCGTCCGTGCCTGGCGGCTCCAGGAAGGCTCCTACACAACCTGGCCACCGGAGCCATCGGGCGCCTGGAAAAGCCGAGAGATCCCCGTCCTGATCGCCCTGGAGGGCGCCCGCGCTGCGGTGTACACCGCCGACGGCCGGCGCCAGTTGCGGGAGGGGGAGGTGAACCGGCAACTGGAGCGCACGCGCCAAGAATACGCGGACGAGCTGGAGCGAGCCCATCGGGAGCACGCCGCCGAGCTGGCCGAGCTGCGTCGGCAGATCGATGAGCTGCGACGGGGGCGATAGGTGGTGCGCCCGCGAAGTCGGGGCGACCGCTGCGCTCAGAATGACCCCGGACGGACCGCACGGTGCCGGGAACTCGCCGACCTTGGAGCATATACCGGAAAGGCGGTCGGATCGCTAGCGCCCCAGTACCTGGACACGCCCGGCATCGACCTCATTGCCGCCCGACGATAGCGGTAGACGCACTCCCGTCTTGGGGTTGTACCAACCCACCTTGACCGCGTAGGAACCGCTCACCGCGTCGTTGTGAATCGTCAATACCTCCTGATCCGTGATCACGTCGCCGCGGCGCCAGTAGGACAACGGGAGCGTGCCCGAAAGAGGGACGCCATCAAACGCCGCCGCCACACGGCCGTGGTCGTCCTCCACATGCACGAACAGCCAGTCGCCATCAGGAAGTGGACGCTGCACCCGCCAATAGAAGCGGAGAAAGACGCCTTGCCCGGCGCCAATCGGCGTCGCCGGTAGCTCCACCGCCGCCAGTTGCGCGCTCTGGGCGAAGCTGCCGGTCGTCATCGACGTCGCCTGCACCGGCACGCTGTCGCCGATGGGATACGGCGCAACGTAGGCCGGGCGGATCACCAGCCAGGGAAGGCCAACGAGCAGGGCCGTGCCGGCAGCAAAGGCAGGGGCGGCAAAGGTGCGCAGTCGCGGGAGCATGCCGCCGGCTCGACTCCAGCCGTAAGCAACCAAGGTGGCAACGGCCGGAAGCGCGGGATACAGGAAGCGGCTACTGTCGTATCCGGTGCGATCTCCCGTGAGCATGAAGTACCGGACCACGATGGCGCCAAACACCAGGGCAGTCCACGAGAGGAGGAGTCCTGCCTGGGCGTTCATCCGGGTGATGGGAAGCCGGCGCAAGGCCACCGCCGCGAGAACCAGCCCGCCCACAAATAGGACCGAGTAGACAAGGTACAGCCACCAGGGCATGAACACGTTCTGACGTCCAAACACCCCGTAAAAGGAGGTCCAGACATCGACGGTAAACCGCCACGGTACCGACCAATCGAGGGGGCCGGTGCTGCCGGGCAGGGGGGGCGGCCACGTCACACGATCGCCGATAAGATTGCGTTGCCCGTGACCGAAGCGCCACAGCCAGAATACGCCGGCAGGAATGAGCGGCAGGCTGATACACCCCGCAACCTCGGCTCGCTTCGGGCGACTGGAGCGTACCAGCACCGTCGTTATCCCCACGGCGATGGGGACAACTGCGTGCAACTTGGTGAGCAGCGCAAGGCAGCAGATCAAGCCGTAGGCCGCCGCAAACCGACGCGACGGCGCTGGGGTCGCGCGCAGAGTAAGGAATAGGAGCAGGGCAGTGAGGGCGTTGATCAGCGCGTCGTTGTCGATTGTCGCCGACGCGAAGAGGAAGCCCGGCAGTAGCGCTATCAGGGTAGCGGCGAACAGTGCAGTTCGCTTATTGCCTGTGCAGAGATGGGCAATGCCGTAGGTAAGGGCGGTGGTAGCAGCGCCAAGCAGCACCGAGAGCAGCCGGATGCGATGCGCCGCCAGGAAGATGCCGTGATAGGGCCAGCCCTCATCCAACAGGTGAGCGGCCGCGGCGATGCCGGCCTTATCGTCGTGCCAACCCATTTGGGGATTCAACCGGATGCGATCCACTCCGCTAAGGTCGACACCGGCTGCCAGCGGCGCGGCGAGCAGATAATACAGGGGCGGCTGGTTGCCTTCGTTATTGCCGTTGGGCTGAATTGTCGGCAGACGCGTGGGAAGGGCATGCCGCTGCAGGAGATACACGACGTACTGGAAGTGCTCCGATTCGTCCGACGCCTCCCACAGCGGGACAACGAGGCTGTACATGGCGGCGCACAGCAAGAACCCGATCAGCAAGCCGCCCAGGAGCATCCGATCTCGGGACCAAGGGCCACGACGACCGGGCTGCAGCGCCGCTGGGGCGACAGAGCCGGCGCCGGGTGGCCCGGCTGCGACGCCGGGGAGCGGATGCACCGGAGCCTTCGCCACAGCCTGCCGTTCTTGCGCGTCGATCCCCGGGGCCATCGCTCACGGCCCGCGCCATGCTACCCTACGCTGCCCAGCGCGACGATGAATGGCGCACTTGGTGGAACGCATGGAGCCAATGACAGTCGCCCGCGGGGTCGCGCGGGGCATGGCGCTGGGCGGCGACGCGGTATTCCGGCTGGATGATGGCCGCGTCGCCTTTGCACCACTGGGCGCTCCCGAGGACGTCGCCGATGTCGAGATCCTGGGTGCAGCCCGCGGCGTGCTGCGTGGCCGGCTGGCCGGCGTCGTGGAGCCGGGGCCGGGACGCGTCCCACCGCCCTGCCCATTCTTCCTGGCCGGCTGCGGGGGCTGCCAGTGGCAGCAACTTGCCTACGCGACCCAACTTGAACAAAAGCAGCACTTGCTGCGGGAAACGCTGCGCCGCTTGGGTAAACTGCAGGACGTTCCATTGTCGGAGCCGGCCCCTGCCCCGGCGGTCTGGGCCTATCGCGACGCGGTCCAGTTGCACGTGGATGCTGGCGGGGCTATCGGCTTCACGATGGCTCACTCCCATCAGGTCGTGCCCGTGGACCGCTGCCTGATCGCCCACCCGCTCCTGAACGATCTCATCACGGCGCTCAATGCTCCACTCGCTCGCGCCATCCTGCGCGACCGCGTCGCCGCCATCCGGTCGATAGCGGCTCGTGTCGCCACTGCCGCTGGGCAAGCTCGACTGCAGCTCGTGATTGGAGCAGACGGCGGCCGACCGCGATCGGCGCGCCGCCTGGTCGATGAGCTGCAACGAGCTGTCCCCGCCGTCGCTAGCGCCTGGCTCGCCTTCGGCGGCGAGGGGACAGACGCCGATGCACTCCGCCGGGGCGCCCCGGTCCTGCTGGCCGGTGAGGCCACGCTGCCGCTCGATGTCGGCCGCTGGCGCTTTTTCATGGGTCCCCGCGCCTTCTTTCAAGTGAACAGCGCCCAGGCCCGCCGTTTGGTCGACATTGTTCGAGACATTATCCAACGAGAGCGACCCCAAACGCTGCTGGACCTCTTCTGCGGCGTGGGCCTCTTCTCGGTTTCGGCCGCCGATCTGGTACCCGATATCCTCGCCGTGGAGGCGCAACAAGACACCGTCGACCTCGCGCGTCAGGCTTGGGACCATCATCTCCGGGAGCACGAAGACGAAGCAGTCCAGAATGGCCGGGTCCGCTTCGTAGCGGCTGAAGCGGAGGCCGTGCCCTTCGACATACTCCGGTCGGCTGATCTGGTAATGATGGACCCGCCGCGGTCGGGGTTGCCGGGGCGACTGATCGACCGGCTGGTCGCGGCGGAGCCACCGCTCCTGCTCTACATCTCTTGCGAGCCTTCCACCCTGGCTCGCGACCTGAGACGGCTCACCGGCGCCGGCTGGCAGCTTTCATCCGTCCAGCTCGTCGATCTGTTCCCACAGACCTACCACATCGAGTCGGTCAGTGTGCTGCGGCGCCTCGCCCGACGCTGAACCGTCGGGCTAACAGGACCAACCCTGCTGAAGCAGGCTAAGGACGAAGGCAGTCGCGGACGGTAACCGTAGCCGCCTTCAGGCGGGTTGGTCCTGTTAGCCTGCTGGTTCAGCAGCAGGCGCCGTCGCGCACGATGCCCCCTGACGCTCGCCAGCCATAACCTCGGAGCGTGTACCCAGCCGGCCAGAGCCGCGGCTAACCAGCCAGGCGGTAGCAATCCCGATGATAGGTCGAGGTCTGCCACCCCTGAAGCTGCTTGACTACCATCAGATCACGATCGGTGATCTGCTTGGAGCAGCGTCCACAAATGTGTGTGGTGAGCCGTGCCGACTTGTCGCGCCCCGTCACGTTCGTCTTGGACGTCGCCACGTCCCGCTTGCCTGCCATGAGTTATCGTATTCCCTCCCGGCGACCATGTTCACTCGCGGCGCGCTCGCGCCGGCCCGATCGTGTTCGCCTAGGCCCGATCGAGACCAAAAGATGCCGCCACGCGTCGCTTGACGTGGCGGCCAGCTAACAAGTATGCCACACGGGTCACCTGACCTGCCACTGCCGCATTGTTTTGGCGGGGGCCTGCCACCGCCCGAGCCGCGATACGGTTCACTGGCAGTCGCACGTAGCACATCCGGGTCTACCGCCAATGCTTGGCGTGCTACCATTGCGCATCATTAGTCGCGTGGAGTTCTCCTGCCCGACACGATGTCCTGTGTGTCGTTGCAAACCTGTAACGGAAAGCCAGGTGGCGTCGATGCCTCCCGGTTGGCTCGTCATCGAGAGCAGCGGCGTGCGCACGCGGCTGCGCCTGAGCGGTGGGCCGCAGACGCTCGGTCGGGCGCCCGACAATGACCTCGTCGTCAGCGTCCCCTTCGTCTCGCGCCACCACGCGCGGCTCACCTGGGAGGGTGACCGCCTGCGGCTGACCGACGCCGGGTCGACGTTTGGATTGCGCTGGAACAGCCGACCGGTTCAGGAGTGTGTGCTCGCTCCGGGTGACGTGGCCGAGATCGTGGGGCCGCACGCCGGTGACGTCGCGCGGCTGAGCTACGTAGTTGGTAATGCCGATGTCGCGACACCGATCGTACAGGAGCATGCGAGGGCGGACTCGCAGGCGTCCACTGACTCGGCAGTCAAGGTTTCGAGACGGCACCCGCTGCCCAGCCGGATCCGCATCGGCCGCGACGCCGGCAACGACCTCATCCTCAATCACCCCCTGGTCTCGCGGCGGCACGCGACGTTGGACATCCGTCTGGACGGCGCCCGACTGACGGACCAGCACAGCACCAACGGGACCTTCCTGAACGGCGTGCGCGTCGATCAGCAGCGGGACGTGCGGGCGGGCGACCGCATCCGCATCGGCGCCTACGAGCTGGAGTTCGACGGGCAGCGCCTGATCCCGCACGACCAGACCGAGCGCGCCCGACTGGACGGGCTGCACCTCTCGCGCGTCGTCAGCAACGGGGACACCATCCTCCACGACGTGACGCTGAGCGCGCTGCCGAACGAGATGATCGCCGTCGTCGGACCGAGCGGCGCCGGCAAGTCCACCTTGATGAAGGCGCTGAGCGGCTTCGAGCCGGCCACCAGCGGCACGGTGCTGGTCAACGGGCGCGACTACTACCGCGAGTTCGCGGCCATGCGCCTCATGGTGGGCTACGTCCCGCAGGCCGACGTGGTGCATCGCGACCTGCCGGCCGAGCGCGCGCTGGGCTACGCCGCTGAGCTGCGCCTCCCGGCGGACACCAGCGGCGAGGAGCGCGCGTCGCGCGTGGACGATGTCCTGCGCGATGTCGAGTTGACAGACCGGCGAACCGTCCAGGTCGGCTCGTTGAGCGGCGGCCAGATCAAGCGCGTCAGCATCGGCGTGGAGCTGCTGTCCGGCCCCAGCCTCTTCTTCCTGGACGAGCCCACTTCCGGCCTCGATCCCGGCCTGGAGAAGCACGTCATGGAGCTCCTGCGGGTGCTGGCGAACCGCGGGCGGACGGTCCTGCTGGTGACGCACGCCACACAGAGCATCGAGCTGTGCCACCACGTCGCCTTCATGGCCCCCGGCGGCTACCTGGCCTTCTTCGGCCCGCCGCGCGCCGCGCTCAGCTACTTCGACTGCATGGACTACGCCGGCATCTACGGTCGGCTGCAGGATGGCGATGGCGAGGACTGGGCGAAGCGCTACCAACTCCACGACGCCAGTCGCCGGTACGTGCAGGCCCGGCTGCCGGAGCAGAAGAGCATCGAGGTCGAGTCGAGTCCCGCTCCCACGTCGCCGCTTACCGCGCCAGCCCTGCCCATCCACCGCCAGCTCGGCGTCCTCGTCCGGCGCTACGCGGAGACCACCGCTCGCGACCGGCGCAACCTCACCCTGCTCCTGCTCCAGGCGCCGATCATCGCCATCCTGGCCGCGCTGATCGCCAAGCCCGGCGCCTTCACCGCGCTCCCCGCCGCCGCCGGCAGCCGCAACCTGCTGGTAATCCTGAGCTGCAGCGTCATCTGGCTCGGCGCCATGAACGCCGCTCGCGAGGTGGTGAAGGAGCTGCCCATCTACCGCCGCGAGCGCATGGTCGGGCTGGGCCTACTGCCCTACCTGGCCTCCAAGTACGTGATCCTCGGCGCGCTGTGCCTCGTCCAGGCCGCCCTGCTGCTCGCCATCGTCGCCCTGCGCGCCCGCCTGCCGGCGCAGGACCTGCTGCTGCCCGGCCCGCTCGAGCTCTACGTGACCCTCCTCCTCTCGTCCGTCGCCGGCCTTGCCATGGGGCTGATGGTCTCGACCCTGTTCGAGAACGCCGACCGCGCCACGGCGCTCGTCCCCTACCTGCTGATCCCGCAGATCATCTTCGTGGTGGCGCCGCTGTCCGGCGCCAGCCGCCTGGTCGCCTGGCTGACGATCAGCCACTGGTCGGTGCAGGCGCTCGGGTCGACCGCAAACCTGGCCCAATTCGCCCCGGCGCTGGGCGGCCTGGACCCGGCGGAGTACACCCACGACGCCGGCTTCCTCCTCTCCCGCTGGCTCATCCTGCTGGCGATGACTGCCATCTTCGGCATCGCCAGCCTGGTCTTTCAGAAGCGGAGGGACGGGGCGCTGATGTGATGGCAGGGGGCAGCCATGGTGGCGGGGGCGCCGGGGCCGCGACTGCGGTCGGCGGCCAACCGACCGGGGCGACTGCGGTCGCGCGGCGACGGAATGGCCTGACCCACGATTGGGCAGGCCCACCGGTGAGAGACGGGACGTGGCCGAACGCCGTATCCCCGGATCCCGAGGCCGGTCGTTGGCGGCAGGAAGCATCGCCAGTGCCCATGCGACCGCAGTCGCCCCCCATGGTTGGCCGCCGACCGCAGTCGCGGCCCCGGCATCACCGTCAGCGGCTACTACTGCTTTCAGGGCGGTAGTGGCACCTGCGTCCTCGGTAACGCATCTGGTCGAAGTTGAGGTTAGGAGGTACCCACGATGCCAATCCAGGCGGGGCACGTGCTCGGCTCCTATCGCCTTGTGGAACTGATCGGTCGCGGCGGCATGGGCGAGGTCTGGCAGGCCCAGGATCTGCGACTGGGCCGCGCCGCTGGCGTGAAGGTACTGCCGGTCGGCCCGACCGGCGATGCCGACCTCGTGCCGCGCTTCCAGCGCGAAGCCGCCAGCGCCGCGGCGCTCCAGCACCCCAACATCCTGGCGGTCTGGGATTACGGCGAGCAGGACGGCATCCTCTACCTGGTCATGCCCTTCGTCCCGGGCGGCCCCCTCACCGACCAACTGACGCGCGGTCCCCTGCCACCCGGCACCGCCCTCCGCTACCTGCGCCAGATGGCGGACGCGCTGGACTACGCCCACGAGCACGGCATCGTCCACCGCGACGTCAAGCCGGACAACGTCCTGATGGGCGACCGCGGCCACCTCTATCTGGCCGATTTCGGCATCGCCCTGGTCCAGGGCGAGGCGCTCCGCCTCACCCGAACCGGCATCGCCGTCGGCACGCCGGAATACATGGCTCCCGAGCAGGCGCAGGGCCGCGCCGACAACCGCTCCGACCTCTACGCCCTGGGCATCATCCTCTACCAGATGCTGACCGGCACGGTCCCCTTCAGCGGCAACAGCTACACCGAGGTGCTGATCAAGCACCAGAAGGACCCGCTGCCCATGCTACCCCTGCGTAGCGTAATGCCGTCCCTCCCGGTCGCCGTCGTAGAGGTCGTCAAGAAGTCGCTGGCCAAGAACCCGAACGAGCGCTACCAATCAGGCCACGAGATGGCCGACGCCATGGCCGACGCCATGGCCGAGGCGCTGGTGGGCGAGGCAACCGGCGTGGGGACCAGGGTGGCCACGGGATTCACGCCGCGGCCACCCGCGAGGACGGGCGCCACGCCGCGTAGCCCCCTCATGCTCGGCGGGCTGGCCGGCCTGATCGTGCTGCTGATCGGCGCCGCCCTGATCTTCGCCCTCACCCAGGCCCACGGCCGCGCCCCACCGCGAGCGCCGGCGCCGCCAGCAGCGCCGCGGTGGCCCTGGCGAGCACGTCGGCACAGATCCCTGCCACGGCTACTGCTACAGCGAATCCGCCAACGGCAACCCCGGTGCCTCCGACGCCCTCACCCGTCCCGCCCACTGCTACAGCGGCGCCACCGACAGCAACGGCCGTGCCGCCTACGGCTACGCCGGTGCCGCCCACGGCCACGCCCGCGGCTATCAACATGGTTGGGAAGATGGCAAGCACGATCCCAGGCACCCCGATCCGCTTAGGCGAGACCGTGACATCGGTGATGGACGGGGCGACGAAAAAGCACGACGTGTACTCATTCCCGTTACTCGCCGGTCAGACTGTGGTGTTCACGATCCACAACTGCATATGCGACTTTTATGCGTACGCTCCCGGTTCAACTGAAGACCAGCCACTGGAGATCATAGAACACTACACGGATAACGATGGCTCTCTGGCGCAGCAGTACACCGCTGCAACCGGCGGGACGTATTACGCCTGGCTGACCCCTACCAGGAACGAGGTAATCTACACGTTCTCTGTGAGCAACGTCGGACAATAGCCGCTACGTCCGCTACGTCTCGTCTTCGATACGACCTCCCGAATCGATCTTCGCCGACAGCGTGGCGGAACGCGGACATAGTTCAGTCGGGTCAGGCGGATGAGGTCGGGTTGGCGGCGGCGCCGGGCCGTCGGCGGCGGGCCGCCCCACGAAGAGCAACGGGCCAGGAAGTAAATTCCTTGGCTGAACGGACCGTTCACGGTCTTCCGGCTCCCCCAGCGGGACCGGTTCGAGTTCGCCAACGGAGTCCTACATCATCTGGTTACCATGATCAGGCGCTGGCGAGGCTGCGCGTCCGGCGGGTGTCGTGCCTGATCGGCAGCCACGGCGCGGTTGGCGGCTGGCTCACGATCGGAGGGCGCGATGGCGTTGCGGCGGTTGATCCATCACGTCGTGTGTGCGACACGAGGGCGCGTGTCTGTCCTCACCCCGCGCGTTACGCGCTGCCGCGTGTTGGGATCAAGGGCGTCAGCGGCGGTGTCGTGGCTGCGATGCAACGCTCGCCGCGGCGGGTCGCCTGGCGCTGAACCGCCAGGCTAACAGGACGAAGCCGGCTGAAGCCGGCTGGGGGCGAAGGCCCGCGGGCAGCGGCCAGCCCATCGGTCCGAGCCAACCGACCAACTCATCCGGCACGACGGTGATCAGGACCGGCATCACGCGAGCGGAAAGCCATGGGCGTTGCTCGAACGCTCTGCCGACGCGGTCGAGGGCATCGGGCAGGGAGGCGCCTCGACGGGTCAGCGCTTCCTCAGCGCCGCCCGTTGCTTCGGGCGCTCGGCGACCTCGTCCGCGGGTCCTGTCCGGTGGTCCGTGTGGCCGAGGCGGATGGCGAGCAGACGCCGAGCGTCGGCCGCATCGATCCCCAGTTCGTCCATCAACGTCCGGAACTCGTCCGGATCGATGGTGGGCATCGGTCTGGGCCGCGATGTCACGGTATCCACCCCAGCTTCTTGAGCACGACCCCGAGTCTGGCGAGCGCTCCATATGGTTGCGATGGCCGGCGTGGCTGTGATACGATGCGCACATCGATAGCAGAGCATAAATGCAGAATCGAGAACGAAGCGGTGCGCTCCTATACCTCGGTGACGCGCGATCGCGGGGTAACCACGATCCCGGTTGACTTGCGCGAGACGGCGGCCGTCGAAGCCGAGACGGCGCTCACCTGGGTCGAGATCGAGCCCCGGCTCTGGCTGGTCGGGCCGGCCTCTCGCCACCCTGAAGCGGTGGCGGAGGCGGTGGCGGCAGCATTACTCAACGAACAGTCGCCGTTCCCCAAGCTGATGCGAGGCCTGGTTGCCGGCGATGTTCCGATGCGCGCCGGGCGAGGCATCCGGCGCAGCGGCCGCCGCGTCGCGGCTCCCGCACTTTCCGAGGAGCAGATGATCGCGCTCGGTGCGCCTGATGCAATGCCACAACGGCGGCGGGGCCGCGCGTAGGCATGGGCGTCCTCGACGATCCCAACCACTTCTACGCCGCCCCACAGGACGATTGGGCGCTCGGCGACCTGGTCATCGTGCCGACGGCCGTGTTCTGGGAACGATCGGAGCGCTCTGCCATGCGCTATCCGCAACCGGCCCCGCGCCCCGACGGTTCCGCCAGCACCGTCTATGAGCTCTGGTCGGCCGGCGGCCCGTTCGCAGCTCCGGCTGTGGAGTGCTGGCTGAGCCCGGCCATCATCGTGGCCGACGACTGTGTCCTGGATAAGGAGTTCAATAGCTTCATCGACCAGCGTCTGCGCGCGGGAGCGACGGAGGCAGAAGCCGAAGCGGAGGCTCGGGCGGATCCGTCGCTCGATCCGCTGGCGCCCGTGGCTCCTATCCTTCCCTATCACCAGTTGCGCTTTGCCTCGGCACAGACGGTCCGGCAAGCGCAGACGACCGGCTATTTCCCCATCATCGAGAGCGACGAAGTGGACGAGGGCTACGTCGACTTCGTGCGGACCGTTCCGGTGAGCCGCCAGCTCCTCTGGGGTCCCCTCGCGGCCCTCAGCGAGCCGGCGCGCCGGATCTTGCGCTGGAAGCTGGCCCAGTTCTACGCCGTCCGCAACCTGTCGGTCGATGCCGAGATCATGGCGGCGGTCGGCAAAACGATAACCGCCATCCACGTCGTAAAGGATGCGAAGGACCGACTGGTTGTGGATCTCGATCTCGATGGCGGCAAGGCTCAGTTGCGGCTACGCCAGCAGCCGCGCCGCGTGGAGCTTCCGCGTGGCCACGAGCGCGGGCGGCGAAGCTAGCCAGGCTGCACGCCGGCCGCCCGCGCTATCCGACACGGCATGTATGACACCGCCAGGTTCTTCTGACTTGTCACCGAGCGCAAGGCGCGCCCTCGCCGGCGGGCCGCCCGAAGCTGAACCGTCGGGATCACCGGGACCAACCCGGCTGATGGAAGTTGTCTATTAAGTCCAGTGGTTTCGTGAAGCAAGCGACCGGGCGGGCGAGACGCCCGCGCTCCGTGGAGGGCGGCGGCGTCCGCCAGGCATCCCGCCTCGGCAAACACTGGATCAAATAAACAACTTCCATAAGCCGGCTGGGCGCGAAAGACCGCGGTGAGCGGCCAGCCCATCGGCCCGAGCCAACCGACCGACTCATCCGGCACGACTCGCGTCTGCACCGCCGTCTTGCTACCATCACGAGGCGGTCGGCACACCGGTGTCTGGCGGAGGGAGGCGTCGTGCCACTCTGGCGGACGTTCTACCACATCGTGTTCGCGACGCAGGAACGTCGCCCGCTACTCACGCCGCCGTTGCGTGCGGCGAGCACACGTTTGCTGCAACGCAAGGCGGAGGATTTGGGTTGCGTGGTGCATGCCGTGGGCGTGCAACCGGAGCACGTCCACCTGGTTGTCTCCATCCCGCCCAGTCGCGCCGTTGCCTTCGTCGTGGCGCAGCCCAAGGGAACGAGCAGCCACGCCATCGGTGCGCACCGGCTGCCTGGGGAACTGTTCGCCTGGCAGCGCGGCTACGGCCTGTTCACCTTCGGCGAGCGCAGCCTGCCGGTGATCGTCCGCTACGTGCGCGAGCAGGACCAGCACCACGCCAACGGCAAACTGTGGGCGTTGTTCGAGCGCTCTGGCGATGACGACGCGAACGCGTCGCAGGACCATGGCGCCTCGCCGTGATGGTCCCGCGCACGCCAGGGTCCCCTGTCCAGAGGGCGCTCACGACACCATGTCCCCAGCCGGCTGCAGCCGGGTTCGTCCTGTTAGCCTGGCGGTTCAGCGCCAGGCGACCCGCCGCCAACAGCGCGCCCGATGCTCTACCACGAGGCGGAGGAGCTTGGCTGAGTCGTCCCCGTCTTGCGCGGCTCAGCCGACCGCGTTGACGACCTGACGGCGATAGCCCTACCTAGGCGTCTCATCCCGGCACGTGCAGGACCGTTACGACGAGGCCTCATCGTCTCCGGCACAGCGGCGCCACGAGGTACCATGACGAACGTGGTAGCGACCTGGCCACAGTCGCGGAGGGAGCGCGCCGTCCTGATGGCCGCGGACACGATCACGATTCACCTGCCCGATGCCCTCCACCGCCGGCTCGAGCGCCTGGCCATGCTCACGCAGCAGCCGCTGGAGGGGCTGATCGTGAAGACGCTCTCGTCGAATCTCCCGCCCCTCCCGGACGACCTCCCTCAGGCGACTGGCGACGCCCTCCTTAAGTCGCCTACCGTCCGTTGGCCCATTCGCTCTGAGCGCCGGCCAGGCTCTGCTCGGCCTTGGTGAGAAACGCGGCCGCGATATCTCCCGTACGGCCATCGTACCCTACCTGGGCAGCTACACTATACCGACCGGCAGCGCCGCCAATGCGGAAACCCGCGACAGGAGGACACCATGGCCCTCGCCGAAGCCTTCCCTGGTCTCATCCTGCGCTCTCCTGATGCCACATGGAATCGGGATCGCTGGGAAAGGTTGCCCGCCGATGGTAACCGCTACGAAGTCATCAATGGGGTGCTGTACATGTCCACAAGTGCGCCACACGTTGTCGCGCCGTTAGCTCGCTTGTGTGGGTTGGCGGA
>CALBSQ010000407.1 GCA_937967325.1 uncultured Chloroflexota bacterium | reverse complement strand
CCGCCAACCCACACAAGCGAGCTAACGGCGCGACAACGTGTGGCGCACTTAAGGGAAACTGCTCCGTGCCCAACAAGCTTCGCATTGGTATGATCGGCTGTGGCGAGATCGCCGTGCAAACGGCCAAGGGAATCGCGACGGCTGCCAACACCCAGCACATCATGGTGATGGACATCGACGCGCGCGTCGCCAACGATCTCGGCCAGACGTACGGAGTCCCGTCCACCACCAGTGTCGACGACCTGCTGGAGAACCCACAGGTCGAGGCGGTCTACATCGCCGTACCGCACTTCCTCCACGCGCCGCTGACGATCCAGGCGCTGCGGGCGGGCAAGCACGTGCTGGTGGAGAAGCCGATCGCCACGACTCTGGCCGAAGCCGACGCCATGATCTCCGCGACCAAGGACACCGGCCGTACCCTCTCGGTCGCCTACAGCGCCCAGGTGGACGCGACGTGTCAGGCCATCAAACATCTGATCGCTGACGGCGCCATCGGCAAGGTTACCGGGACGAGGATTGTGGCACGGACCGACAAGCCCGAGACCTACTGGCACGGTGGCTACTCCGGACGCATCCAGACAGACTGGCGTGTGTCCAAGGCGAAGGCGGGTGGCGGGATCTTGATCATGAATACCGTCCACGACCTCAACACCATCCGCTTTGTCACCGGCCTGGAGGTGGCTCGGGTGTACGCGGAATACGACACCTTCACGACGCCGGTGGAAGTGGAGGACTTCATCAGCCTGACCTACCGCTACGCCAACGGCGCCATCGGTTCGCTGGAAGCAGGGTCGGCGGTGCGAGGACGCGATCCCTTCAAGGAGGCGAACCACATCTACGGTGAGCGCGGCCAGATCGTCTTCGGCAGACCGACTCAGGTCTTCGTTACCGAGCCGGCGGCCGGACTGCCGGCTCGCGAATGGCAGCCGGTCCCGGTTCCCTCCTCTGGACCAGCCGGCGATCGGGCCGCCATCGTCGGCGGCTTTGCCGACGCCGTGCTGCAAGGGCGCCAACCGCCGGTGAAGGCCGAAGATGGTCGTGCGGCCCTCGAGATCATCGTCGCGGCCTACCAATCGGGCCAGGAGCACCGCGTCGTCAACCTCACCCCCGGCCCCTCCCCTACAAAGGGAGGGGAGCCTCACCGGGGATGATGGTTGTGCCTCATCGCATCGTCGGCTGGTGTTGCCAGGAAGGGCGACCAGACTCACCGTAGAGGCTCCCCTCCCTTCGTAGGGGAGGGGCCGGGGGTGAGGTTCCCTTCCCACACCTCGTTGGCCTCGCGGTAGCGCTCCGGCGTGCCGACATCGAACCATTTGCCCCGAAAGACGTAGCCGAACAAGGGGACGCGGCGGTACAGCCAGGCCGGAAAGTAGCCAGGGGAGTCCATGTTCCCCCCTGCTTCCTTGTATTCGCGCAACAGCGGCAGGTGCTCGGCGCGGTAGGCATACAGACCGGTGGCCATGAAGGTGGAGGCGGGCGCAGGCGGCTTCTCCACCAGGCTCACAATGCGCTGGTCGGCGTCCAGACGGACCTCGCTATATTGCGGCATGTCGTCGAGCCGCCCGACGTCGTAGAGGCCAACGGTGGAACCGCGTTCTTGGAACAGGGCAAAGAATGGTCGCAGGTCGAAGTCGAAGAGGTTGTCTGCCGCCCCGACAAACAGGTCAGAGGCAATCTGCTCCTGCTCCACCGTGAACAGCATGTCGCCGATGGCGCCACGTTTGTTGGCGTCGCTGTCGGTGCCGTCGTCCAGCACCGTAATGGGCAGGCCGTCTCGTCGCGTCGGCGCCCACGCCCGGAACAGCGGGGCGAAGCGAGTGTTGGTGACGACGGTGACCCTTTCGATATCCGGGATGATCTCCAGCTTGTCGATCAAGTGGTCGATCATCGGCCTTCCGGCGATGGGAAGGAGCGGCTTCGGCCGGTCGCGAGTGAGCTCGCCAAGGCGGGTAGCGTACCCGGCTGCCAGTATTAACGCTATCATTTGTGCCCTTCCCGATTGGCGTATCTGCAACTTCTTCGCCTTGTTGGTTGCTCCTGCTGTGGTAGGATGCCGTCAGGGCGTCTTGGCTACAGCGTAACAAAGCGGGAGCAGGGGAGCAATACAGCGATGGCGGCGTGGACAGACCTGCTGGAACGGCTACACGAGCTGGCCGATCTCGGCGCTGCGAGCGCACTACTCGACTGGGACCAACAGACGATGATGCGTCCGAAGAGTGCCGAGAGCCGCTCGTTTCAGCTTGGCACGCTCCAGGCGCTCTACCACGAGCGCGTGACCTCGCCCGATCTCTTGCGGGCGCTCGATGGCGCGGAGGCCGAAGGGAGTGGTCCACCGCCGTTCACCGAGGACACAGGGGTTGCCCTCCTCCGCGAAACGCGCCGCGAGGTGGAGCGCGCGGTCAATCTGCCCACCGCCTTTGTAAAGGAGCTGGCCGAGACCACCGCCCTGGCCTTTCAGTCCTGGCAGCAGGCACGGGCGGACTCCGCCTTCTCCGGATTCCGCGACTACCTGGCCAGGGTGATCGACCTCAAGCGACGCGAAGCCGCCTACATCGGGTATTCGGCGTCGCCGTACGACGCATTATTGGATGAATACGAACCGGGCCAGACCGAGGCAATGACGGCGACGGTATTCGCCGGCCTCCGTGAGCACACGTTGCAACTGCTGGCCGACCTTCGCCGCGGCGGGGCCGCACCGGACACCGCCGTGCTACACCGGCATTATGACAAGCAGAAGCAGTGGGACTTCGGCATTGCGGTACTGGATGCGATGGGTTTCGACTTCCAAGCGGGACGCCAGGACTACTCGGCGCACCCCTTCACCACCAGCTTTTCCTCGCGAGATGTGCGCGTGACGACACGCGCCTACGAAGATGATCTCCGCTCCGCCCTCTTCGGGACCATTCACGAAGGTGGCCACGCGCTGTATGAGCAAGGTATCGACCCGCTGCTCGATCGGACTGCATTGGGATCGGGCACGTCGCTTGGCATCCACGAGTCGCAGTCTCGCCTCTGGGAAAATGCCATCGGACGCAGCGTGCCGTTCTGGCGACACTGGTACCCGCGACTTGCCGCTGCCTTTCCTGAGCAGCTTGCCGGCGTTTCCCAGGAGGCCTTCGTGCGCGCCATCAACACGGTAGCGCCCAGCTTCATTCGTGTCGAAGCTGACGAGGTGACCTACAACTTGCACATCATCTTGCGGTTCGAGCTGGAAACGGCGATCCTCCACGGCCGGCTGGAGGTGGACGACCTGCCCGACGCCTGGAATGCCAAGATGCTGGAGTTGTTGGGGATCACCCCCTCCACCGCCGCCGACGGCGTCTTGCAGGATGTCCACTGGTCCACTGGCGCGATCGGCTACTTTCCCACGTACTCACTCGGCAACCTCTACTGTGCCCAGATTCTGGCGACGTTGCGCCAGCAGTTTCCGGACTTCGACGACCGGATCGGCGGAGGCGATCTGCGGTTCGTTCGCGAGTGGCTACGCGAACACATCCACCGCTTCGGTCGCACCTATCCGGCGGCGGAGCTCATCCAGCGCGTCACCGGCGAGCCGCTAAATCCCGCCTATTTCGCGCAGTACTTGCGCGGCAAGTACGCCACGCTCTACGGCATTTAGCTGTGTGGATGTCACGGTCCCGGCCGCCGTTAGGTATTACAGGCGCCACGACTCCGCGGTTAGGCCAGAAGGGATCGCTATGCAGCCTGAAGCGCTGATTGACCCGGGCGAGTTTCTGGGGATTGGCGGTATCGCCCACCTCTGTAGCGGTGGTGAAGCGCCCTTCCTGCGCCGGCACCTGGATGCCCTCCGCCAGTTCGCCGCGGACAAGAGCGGCGGCATGGCCGGACGCGACCGCCTCTTCGCCGTGTACGGCCGAGCGAAGCAGCTTGCGGCGAAGCGGCTGGGCACTGGCCCGGATTCCATCGCCTTTCTTGCCCATTCTTCTGAGGGGCTGAATCAGGTTGCACGCTCGATCGATTGGCGCGCGGGCGACAACGTAGTCGTGGCCGATGTGGAGTTTCCCTCAGGGATCCTCCCATTCGCGGCGCTGCGGCCATTGGGCGGAGAGACGCGAATCCTGCGTGCCCGCAACCACTACGTCGGACTCGCCGATGTTAGCGAGGCCATCAATGGGCGGACCCGTCTGATTGTGGCCAGCCAGGTGAGCTACCTCACCGGGCAGCGGCTGGACCTGGCTGCGCTCGCCGCGCTGGCGCGGCAGCGCGGGGCGCTGCTCGCCGTCGACGCCACACACGCGCTAGGCGTCATGCCTGTCGATGGGACGTGCTGCGACTTCCTGGTCAGCAGTTGCTACAAGTGGCTGCTTGCCACCCACGGCGTCGGCATCTTCGCCTGCCGGCCCGAACTCGTGGGCGGCCTTGTCCCGGCGTCGTTGGGCTGGCACAGTGTTCAGCAGCGCGACCACCAGACTGATCCAACCGCCATCCACCTGCGGGAAGACGCCAGCCGGCTGGAGGCCGGAAATCCCTCCTTCGTGTCCGTGTACGTGCTGGAGAGCGCCCTTTCGCGCCTGGCCGAGGTCAGCGCAACCGCCTCGCTGGACCACTCGCTGCGCCTCGGCGGTGAGCTCATTGCCGGGTTGAATCGTCGTGGCTACCAGGTCACGACGCCCGAAGCGCCGGAAGAGCGCGCCGGTAACATCTGCTTCCTGGCCGGAGATGCCGCCAGGCTGACCGCGCACCTGGCCGCCAGCGGCGTGCTGGTGTGGGGTAGCGAAGGCCGGGTGCGCGTATCCGTCCACATCTACAATAGCGAGGCCGATGTGGCGCGGTTCTTCGACGCGCTCGATGACATCGCGACTCACTAGTCCGCATCCGAAGCGGCAAGCCGCTCGTACAGGGGTAACCGCGACGGCGCGACACTGGTCCTTTGTCTAGTGGCAGTGGCGCATCGCTCGGCTATAGTTCGGTAGAGTTGTGAGCTTGGCGTGGTAGTGAGGGGTGGTCGGCGCCGGTATGTCGGTGGTCGGGCGTCAACAGACCGAAGCAGAGAAAGAGACCGGTCGCGTCGAAGCCTTTAGCGACGGTGTCTTCGCCATCGCCATTACCCTACTCGTGTTGAATCTGAAAGTGCCGAGCGCGGGCGATCTGCCGGCAGGTACGGGGCTGCTTACGGCGCTGCTCGAGCAATGGCCCTCGTATGTCGCCTACGTGGTGAGTTTTCTTACCATCCTGATCATGTGGATCAACCATCACACGCTGTTCAAGCTCATCACGCGCACCGATCACGTCTTTCTGATGATCAACGGGTTGCTCTTATTGACTATTAGCGTGCTGCCGTTCCCCACGGCGCTGGCCGCGGAGTATATTGAGCGAAGCGACCAGGGCGTCGCGGCGCAGGTGTACTGCGGGCTGTGTGTCCTGATCGCCGTCGCCTACAATCTGCTCTGGTTCTACGCGGCACGGGATCATCGCCTACTGAGCCGTCACGTCGACGCTCAGGCAGCGCAAGACATTACCCGGGCCTATCGCTTCGGCCCGTTGCTGTACCTCTTCGCGTTCGTGCTCTCCTTTCTGAACGCGGTCGCCGGACTCGCTGTTTGTGGCCTGCTGGCGGTCTACTTCGCGTTACCTCGCGGGATGATTCGCGGCGAGGGGGCGAGGGGGCGATGAGGCGAGGGGGCGCAAGGGCGAACTGGAGACGGGAAGCCGGTTAGGCCAAGATGAGGGGCGCCGCAGTCCAGCCACCAACTCCGCAATCCCCGGTCGCCCCCTCGCCTCATCGCCCCCTCGCCCGCGGTTTCAAGTCCCTTCGCTGAGGTAGCGGTCGAGCTGCTCGCGCCCGAAGCCGGTGATGCCCAAATCGTTCGGCGTCCGTGCCACCCGCCAGCAGTCCAGACCGGTGACGGCCGAGCCGAGGTCTGTGCAGGCGCGCATCACGGGCGTCGGCACACCGAGCTGGGCGCCCAGGAGTGCCCATGTAGCGATGCCGTAGGGGATGTCCTCGCTGAGCCAGCGCGTCTCCAGCGAGCCGGGCGCTCGCAGTTGCGTCAGCATCCTGCTGCCGTTGATCGTCGCCCAGAGGTCACCGCGCGGACCGAAGCCGGCCTTCCAATAGTTCTCCTCGACCGGATCGAGCGTCAGGCCGAACGCGGCGGCCACGGCCAGACGCTCCGCGTCGACCGCCTTGATCGCGCGAACCACCGCCGGTGTGACGCCCTCTTCGTAGAAGTAGAACTCGCCACGCGCGTATTCGATGCGGCCGGCATTGAGCAACACGCCGGCCGGGTGGACGACGGGATTGGTGGCGTTGAGGCCGCAGGCCAGCGCGTTGGGGTAGGGATGGAGGCCGGGAAACACATCCGTCAGCAGATCCAACGCTCGCGCCGTCTCCCGCGCCGGAAAGACGCCCAGACCCAGTCCCGTGGCGACGCCCCAGATGTGGGCGTGCGCCGGACCCAGCTTTCGGCATACATAGGGCGCCGTGTCGGCCTCCGCGAACAGCACACCATCACCACGCCCGGCCTCCCGGGCCTGTCGCCCGAACGCAAGCGCCCCGAGATTACCCGGCAGCAGGGCCAGGATATGTCCGGGGCGGAGGTGCGGGATGAGCACGTCGGCGAAGGCCTGGTGGGCGTAGGAGGGCACGGCGATCAGGAGGAGGTCAGGCTCCGCCGCTTCCTGCATGTCGGTCGTAACCGAAGCGATGTCGGCGATGCCCTGCTCCGCGACGCCGGTGAGACGGATGGAAGGCTGGTCCCGCAACGGCTCCAGGCTGGCGGCGTAGCGGGGCAGCTCGTAAAGGGTGACCTGATAGCCGCGCAGCGCCAGATTGGCCGCCAGGGCAAACGCGGTGTTGCCACCGCCGAGGACCGTGAGGTGGCCTCGGCTCATTGACGCCTGCTCCATGAAGGAGAGTAAGCCACGCTCACTTGGAATCCCCACCCGCAAGCTTGCACGGATTGTCCTTCCTGGTTCGCACCAAGGGTACGATGCCATGCAATCGGTGACAAATCCAAGGGACGCTAATGGAAATTTAGACGTCGGTGCGACGTGCTCCATCGGCGCCGGTCGTGTAGGTGCGGGTCCCCGTGCCCGCCCTGGCCTGGGCGCCTCCGACATTGCTACACTGGCCCGGCCGCGGCGTCGCGGCAGGGCTTGTTCGTTCATTGGGAAAGGAGCCGCCGATGAGTGCATCAGCGCCGATCGAAACCGTAGCAGGGGGCTACAATTCGCCGGAAGGGCCGGCCTTCGCCGAGAACGGCGACTTCTATTTTGTCAACTGGCTGAGCAGCTCGATCGTGCGCATCGGCCCGGGCGGCGCGCCGGGCGAATTTGCCAACACGGGCGGCGTCCCGGCCGGCCTAGCCTTTCATCGTGATGGCACGCTCTATTGCGCCGATGAAGGGGAGCACATCCACGGCGTGATCAAGATCGACTCAACCGGCCACATCACGCGCTTTGTGGATAGCTTTGAGGGCCGGCCGCTCAATGGCGCCAACGACCTTGTCTTCGACCGCAACGGCGTGCTCTACTTCTCCGACCCTTGGCGGTCGTCAAGGGACAACCCGATCGGCGGCTTCTACCGCGCATTCGCCGACGGTCGGGTGGAGCAGATCGACAGTGGCTTGGCCTTCCCTAACGGTGTCGCGATCAACGCCGATGCAACGGCGGTGTTTCTGGCCGAGACGCCACACAATCGTATCCTACGTTACGAGCTTGGACCCGATGGCGCCGTTGGTCGCCGTACCGAGTTCGCCCGTCTGAGCGGCCGCTCCGGTCCGGACGGCATGGCCTTCGCCGCCGATAGCCGCCTCTTCATCGCCCAGCACGGCAACGGGCGGGTGACAGTGCTGGACCCGGAAGGGCGGGAGGTCGAGCACATCGGCATGCCGGGGCGCCAGCCCACCAACGTCGCCTTCGGCGGTCCCAACTTCGACGCGCTCACCATCACAGAGGTGGAGACCGCGTCCGTCTACCGCATCCCTATCGGCGTGAAGGGCCAGCCGCTGT
>CALBSQ010000406.1 GCA_937967325.1 uncultured Chloroflexota bacterium | reverse complement strand
CTGCCAGCCGGTTGAGCCACTCACGCCATGACCTCGTCGAGCCCGAGCTCGGCCAGCCCAGCCGACGCCGCGGACCGTGCTTCGGCCATCGCCTGTTCCACCGCTGCCTCGGCCTGCCGCCGGTAGCCGGCCGTCTGCTCGGCGGTGGCGACGCCTTGGCGGTTCAGGCGGCTTTCCAGGCACAAGAGGGGATCGCGCTGCCGCCATTGCTCCAATTCCGCCGGGTCGCGGTAGGTCGCCGAGTCGCCGGCCCAGTGACCGGCCATGCGGTAGGTTTCGGCTTCGATCAGCGTTGGTCCCTCCCCGGCCCGCGCTCGCGCGACCGCCTGTTGCACCGCCTCGTGGACGGCCACGACGTCGTTGCCATCTACACACACGCCGGGGATGCCGTAGCCGGTGGCGCGCGCGGCGATACTGCTCCCTTCCGGCAGGTAGCTGGAGCGGTGCAGCGAGATGGCAAAGGCGTTGTTCTGGCAGACATAGACGACCGGCAGCTTCCAGAGCGCCGCCAGATTGATATTCTCGTGGAAGTCGCCCCGATTGGCCGTGCCGTCGCCAAAGCTCACGACCACCACGCGGTCGCGAGCGGCGCTGCCGTGCAACTGCCGGTCGTACCAGGCCGCCAGGCCAGCCCCCGTGGCGACGCCCAGGCTGGTGCCCAGATCGCCCGCCACCCAGGGAACGACGTTAAGGTCGAGCGGCCCGGTAAACGGAACGGAACGGCCCAGCGTGTAGCCGGTCGCCTTGCCCAGCGCCTGCGCCGAGAGGCGAGCCAGCGAGGCGCCGCGCATGAAGTAGACGATGAAGGGACCGCGGTAGTGCGGCGCGGCGACATCGTCCGAGCGCAGGCCGTAGAAGGAGCCGACGATCGTCGCCTCTTCGCCCTCGGCGGGGAACCAGCGGGGATTGACAGCGCAGCAGGCCCGCTCCAGCGACCGGCTAAGCGCCATGAGGCGGTACATCTCCAGCAGGTCGGCGTCGCCCAACCCCGCCCCACGATCGGCCATGACCGCTCCTCAGCATCCCAGTGGCGGCGATTATACTACTGCTATGCAGACCAAGATCATCATGCCGCAACTGGGCGAGTCGGTCACCGAAGGCACGATCGACCACTGGCTGAAGCGCGAGGGCGATTGGGTCCAGAGGGACGAGATGCTGGTCGAGGTGGTTACCGATAAGGTCAACGCCGAGGTTCCTTCTCCTGTCACGGGCAGGCTGACCCAGATCCTGGTCGCCGACGGCCAGACCGTGCCGAGCCGCACCGACATCGCCCTTATCGAGAGCGAGGAGCCTGCAGAGACTCAGCCATCGGGCGACCCCGCAGACGCCCCGGCCGCCACGGCTCCCCCCGCGAGCGTACCGGCCGGCTCGACAGGAGCCACGATAACAGACGGGGAGGCCGGCCAAGCGCCCGACGAGCGCAGCGCGGAGTCGCAGCATAATAGGAGCGTCGAGGAGCGCCGCCGCGTGCCGCCGGTCGTGCGCCGCCTGGCCGAGCACTATGGCCTGGATCTGACGCAGATAGCCGGCTCCGGCTATGGCGGCCGCCTGCGCAAAGAGGATGTGATGGCCTACCTGGCGCAGCGGCAGGCCGGCGTGCCTTCAGCCGGCGAAGGCGCTGCCGGGGCAAGCAGCGCAGGCAAGGATGAGGCTCCCCCACCGACGACCGAGCGGCCCGAGCCGGCACAGATCGCTGCCGAGTCCGCGCCCGAGGCGCCTGACACCGCTCCTGCCCTCGCCGGAGAGCTGATCCCGCTCACGCCGGTGCGGCGCGCCATTGCCCAGCATATGACTCGCAGCGTGCAGGCGGCCCCCCAGGTGACCACGTCCATCGAGATCGACATGACGCCAGTGGTGAAGCTGCGCACGCAGGCGCGAGACGACTTCCAACGACGCAACGGCATCGATCTGACCTACCTTGCCTTCTTTCTCAAGGCGGTCGCCGCCTCCCTGGTCGAGCATCCGCTGCTCAACTCCACCTGGACCGACGAGGGCGTCCGGCTGCTGCGAGACGTCAACGTCGGCGTCGCCGTCGCCGTCCCGGCGCCGGAAGGGCAGATCGGCGGGGAGAGTCTGCTCGTCCCGGTCATCCATCACGCCGACCGGCTCAACCTGCGTGGGCTGGCCCTGGCCACTGCCGATCTGGTGGAGCGCGCGCGAGCAGGGAAGCTGACGCCGGACGACGTGCGAGGCGGCACCTTTACCGTGAACAACACCGGCGCGCTGGGCTCGATCTTGTCCGCGCCGATCATCAACCAGTCGCAGGCTGCCATCATCACCCTGGAAGCCATCGTCAAGCGACCGGTGGTAGTCACCACCGGGGATGGCGACGACAGCATCGCCATCCGCCACATCGCCAACAGTTGCCTCACCTTCGACCATCGCATCCTGGACGGCCTGGCCGCCTCGCGCTTCCTGCAATCGATCAAGGCAGCATTGGAGAGCGTCGGTCTGGCGTTGCTGGGCTAATCCCGATACGGTTCGGATAAGGCGCGATCCGCGGGCGCGGGGATGCCGGGGGCCGCGATTGCGATCGGCGGCCAGGAGGGCCGGACCGCAGTCCCTTTTCATTTGCGCGGGTCGTCCAAAGGACGGGGATACTGCCAGGGCCGGCGGTCGACGCGGATGGCCAAAGGCCGCCAGGGGGACTGGGTCGCCGCAGGCACAGAGAAGGCCCGACCCGGCCGCGGTTATCGCGGCTCGCCCGTTGACTATAGGCCCCGCATAGCCTAAGCTAACCGCACGGTCGTGAATGGCGGAGGGGGGGGTGACCGATTATGCCGAGCGAACCTACCATTGCAGCGGGCGGCGCGCCGCCCGCTGGCGAGCAGCTCACCGCCGGGCAGCCGTTGCCGCCGCTGCCGGTGAGCGGCCTGGTGGTGGCCCGCCGCGACCTGGTACGGGCCCTTACGATCTACATCCCCCAGCTCACGGACATTCAGGAATTACCGGATGGCCGCTTTATCCTGGTCGTTGGCGACGGCGCCCCGCGGTAGCGGCCCTCGGGCGAACCGAGTAGAGGAAGGAAGACCGAGCATGCCGACCCCGTGCAACTGCGACACCTTCACCAGCGACGTGACGATCAGCAACACCACGGCCCCCCAACTGGTCATCCTGGGCGGCGCCACGGCCTCGCTGCGCCTGTTCCCGCAGGGCGGCGGCGCGACCAGCAGCGTTGAGGCCTTCAGCACCGACGACCCGACCCTGGCCAGCTACAGCCGGCTGCGCCTGACCGTGGATGGGACCACCGGCTGGCTCATCGCCGACGCGGCCGGCTCGGCGACGGCCATGCCCGTGGCCCTGCAAGTGGGCGGCGCCGAGCGGCCGCGCGTCACCACGGCGGGGAATGTGGGCATCGGAACATCCAATCCCACCCAACTGCTCACGGTGGGAGGAACGATCAGCTACAAGTCGGGCAGCTCGGGCGCGGTGGGGCTGGTGGACGACGACAACCACGCCATCCGCTCCAACGGCGTGGGCGCGCAGGTGTTCGCCAACGGCTGGGGCCACGCGGCGCAAGGCTGGATCTTCCGCGACGACTTCAACGCGGTGGACCGTGTGGTGATCCAGTCGAACGGGCTGGTCGGCCTGGGCACGGACAGCCCAACCCAACTGCTGCACCTGCAAGGGGGCAGCCTGTACATCAACGGCGGCAGCATCCTGGCGAGCGGCGACGTGACCACGGGCGTGGGCGCCTACTTCGCCGGCAGCAAGAAGGTGGCCGACGCCGCCGGCTGCTACTACGCCTAGCGCCGCGGCCTCGCGGGCGTCATCGCGCGAGCCGTCGAGCGTCACACCGATGAAAGGAGTGTCCGGATGGCCTTCCGGGACGATCCGCTGACCCAACAGAACGTGCAGCCTTTCGTGGTCCGCGCCTACCACCTCAACGACATCCGCGCGGCGATCGAGGGCGTGGCCGGCGCGGCCTACCTGCCCTGGGGCCGCGGCAACCGAGTCGACACGACCACGCCCATCCAGGCCCAGGCCCTGCTCGACCTGCGCAACGCCATCGGGCCGGGCGCGACCTACAACAACCAGGCCACCGTCTGGGGCGCGCTGGGCGTCACCAACGGCGGGCCGATGCTGTGGGCGCAGTCGGTGCCCGGCTCGTCCGTCCCAAACGTGGTCCGCGCCACCCAGATCGACGACCTGCGCCGCTGGTTCGACACCGCCCAGACGGGCAGCTACCAGTTCCCCAAGGTGCGCCCGCTCATCTTCGGCATCAACCCCTCCTGGGCGGCCTGGCAGGCGAGCCCGCAGTACACCGACGGGGCGATGATGGCCAATATCAAGGCGGCCGGCGCCACCTGCATCCGCAGCGGCCTGGACTGGAAGGACATCCAGCCGAATGGGCACGGCACGGCCTACGTCTGGGATACCTACGACGCGCGGGTCAACCTCGCCCAGGCGAACGGGCTGCTCTGGGTCGCCGACGTGGGGACGGCCCCCAACTGGGCGACCGGCAACACGTCGGGGCAGATGCCGCCGCTGGGCCAGTACACCGCCGACTTCCAGGCCTTCGTCACCGCCGCGGCGCAGCGCTACGCCGGGAAGATCCGCCACTACGAGTTTGTGAACGAGCCGAACGGCTTTGGCTGGGTCTATCCGCAAGGAACAACCAATATCGCCAAGGGGCAGATGTACGCACCATGGCTGCAGCTCTTCTTCCAAGCGGTCAAGGCCGTCGATAGCTCGGCCTGGGTGTCGACAGGCGGTATAGACAACGTGCGGACAGGGAACGGCCTCGACTTCATCAACGGCATCTACTCGGTGAGCGGTGCCAAACAATATTTCGACGCGGTCGCCGCTCATCCATACGACCCGAATAACGGACCGATGGACACTACAGGGCTCCAGAACCTGCGGACCACGATGGTGAATAA
>CALBSQ010000405.1 GCA_937967325.1 uncultured Chloroflexota bacterium | reverse complement strand
TCGCCTCATCGCCCCCTCGCCCTGCGCCCCCGACCCCTACAATGTGGGGCAGGAACACGGAGGTGGCTGGTGACGGAAGCGGCGTTTCCTACGGGCACGTGCGTGATTGGTCATGCCAATCCCGATACCGACTCCATCTGCTCGGCGCTTGCTTACGCCCGCTTGTGCGAGCTCCGCGGCGAGCGAGGTGTGTTCGCCGCTCGGCAGGGTGAGCTGCGCCCCGACACGGCCTGGGTACTGGACCGGTTCGACGTCGACCCGCCGATCCTCGTCACCGATGTGCGGCCGCGGCTCAGCGACGTGATGTCGGCCCCGGTCGTCACGGCGCCCGCCAACGCCTCGCTCCTGGAAGTAGCCCAGTCCCTTCGTCAGCATCAACTGCGCTCCTTGCCCATCGTCGACGGCAGCGGTCGCCTGGTCGGGCTCGTGTCCCTAGAAGACTTCGCCCGATTCTTCCTGGAGGGCGCCCTGCCTGAAGAGGCCGAGGAACTGCCGCTTGACCTGGACGCGGTCGTTCGAGCCATTGATGGCTCTGTGCTGGTCGCGGCCCGAGACCGGCCGCTCAACGACAAAGTGCGCGTCGCGGCGTCATCGTTGCCCATCGTCCTCGAGCGTGTTCCGCCGGACGGTGTGGCCGTCGTCGGCGACCGGCACGATATCCAGGAGGCGCTCATCCGGCACGGCGTCGGAGCCCTCATCGTTACCGGTGGGCTGCCGGTCCGCGACCACGTCGTCGACCTTGCCCGTGAGTGTCAGGTCACCGTCATCTCCACGCCGCACCACACCTTTGCCGCGGTCCGGCTCATCAATATGAGCGTTCCGGCCAGCTTCTTCATGCGGCGGGATCCCGTCACGGCGCAGCCCGACTCCTTCGTAGCGGATGTGCGACCGACGCTTGCCGCGCAACGAGCCGTGCCGGTCGTGGATGCCAACAGCCGTCCCATCGGGATGTTCTCGCGCAGCGACCTGCTCCGGCCGCTGCGTCGAAGGGTCGTCCTGGTCGACCACAACGAGCTTGGGCAGGCCGTCGCGGGGTTGAACGAGGCGGAGGTCGTGGCGATCATCGACCACCATCGCATCGCCACGGTGCAGACGGCGAATCCGATCCTGCTGCGTTGCGAGCCGGTAGGGGCCACGGCAACGATTGTCGCCCAGTTGTACCAGGAAGCCGCTGTCCGCATCCCGAGTGACGTGGCGGGCCTGCTCCTTGCCGCGATCCTGACCGATACCGTGTTGTTTCGTTCGCCGACTTGTACCGCCCGCGATCGGCAAGCCGCGGGCATGCTGGCCGCCCTTGCCGGCGTGGACGAGACCGAGCTCGGCCGCGAGATTTTCGTTCGGGCGTCTGACATCCGCAACGTGTCGCCACGTGAGCTGCTGCGACGAGACTTCAAGGAGTTCCCCGTTCGCGGCCACCTCTACGGCGTGAGCGCCATCGAAACCGGCAACGCCGGTGACCTGCTGCCCTTGCGGCCGGCCCTGTTTGCCGAGCTGGCGCGGCTGCAGCGCGCCCGCCCCTACGACGTAGTGCTCTGCATGATCGTAGACGTAGTGGGGGAACGGACTGAGCTGCTCATCAGCGGCCACGCGGAGGTCGTCGGCCGCGTCTTTGGCCAGCCGCTGATCGGCGGCGCCGCACTCGTCCTGCCCTACGTGACATCTCGCAAGAAGCAGATCGTCCCGCTGCTGGAACCGATCGACGCCGCGATTCACGACCGACCGTGACTCGGTTTTACGATGGGCGACACGGTAACAAGGAATAGGGCTTGCCTCGAACTCTTGGACCGAGGTGGAGGCTTGCTGTGTGACGATGTGCCGCCCCCCGGCGTAGTGGTGCGTCCGATAAGTCCGGACGATCTCCCAGTTGTCACCCTGAACTTCCCGTTGTCATCCTGAGCGCAGCGAAGGACCCCCGGCGCGACCATCCGCGCTGCGCGGGCCGAAAGGCGGCTGGTTTGGCTTGCCAGGGGTCCTTCGCTGCGCTCAGGATGACAACGGGGAGGGGCATCATGCACTGGAGCTTCCGCGAACTTGCCGGATGAACGACCCAGTCTCCCTTGACATTTCGATCGCGCATAACTAACCTATTCAGGATGTCGTAACAACCCGAGAGCGATCGACGGCGGCGACGTCATACCCAGCACTGGGCTGGGCTCCGGCAATTCGTAGGGTAAGGATATTCCCAATGCTAATCTCGTCAACCCGCAAGCGCATGAGTCGTCGGGGGCTGCTGACTCGAGCGACGCAACTGACCGGCGTCGCTGCCGTAGCGCTGTTGGCCGCCTGCGGCGGCGGCGCAACCGTTGCCACCACCGGCAGCGCCGCCGCCACACCCGCCTCCGGCACGGGCACAGCCTCGGTAGCATCACGGACCAGCGCGAGCTCGCCGGGGACGCAGGCGGCGAGCAGCAGCGCGCAGCCGGCGACCAGCGCCGCGTCCGCCACCGCTGCTTCCGTCAGCGCCAACAGCGCGGCCGCCCCGGCGGCCAAGGCGGAGGTTATCCAATACCTGAACTGGGATACGGACCGCAAGGACGCCTACGAAGCGGTCTGGAAGGAATTTAGCGCGGCGCATCCGGGCACCACGGTCGAATGGTTCCAGGTGAGCGGCTCCTACACGGACAAGCTCACCGCGATGGTGGCCGCGGGTGATCCACCGACGGTGTTCGCCCTGGATCGTTCCATCCTGGATCCCTACATCCCCGCGGTAGCCGACTTGACCGCGCTGGTGGCGAGGGACGGGGCCGCGGCCGCCTGGTCTGACTTGCTGCCGTCTCTCCAGGACCAATACACCGTGAACGGCAAGATCATCGAGTATCCCAACGGGCCGGTGGACATCGGCGTCTTGGTCAACCATGACGCGCTCGCGGCCGTTGGGCAGGACCCGCCGACGACCAAGTGGACCTGGAACGACCTGCTTTCGACTTCCCGCCGGCTCCTCAAGAAAGACGGAGCGACGGTGTCGCAATGGGGCTTTGGCTGGCTCAACGGCTTCTATCAGCCGTGGGTCTGGGCCAGCGGCGGCGAGTGCTTCGATAAGTCGCTGTATATGAGCAAGTGCCTGCTGGATCAGACGCCGGCCGTATCGGGCTTGCAGTGGTTCGGCGACCTTGGTGTGAAGGAGAAGGTGACCCCGACGCCATCCGGCTACAAGGGCATCGACATCCAGAAATCCTTCTATCAGGGCGCCGTGCGCTTCCCGCTGGTCGCGGCCGGAAGCTGGGAGATCCGCTTTATCCCCACCAACTTGCCCTTCAAATGGAGTGTCGTGCCGCTGGCGGTTGGCCCCGCCGGCAACAACGGGAGCATCACCTGGTCGGGCGGCACCTGCATCGCCAAAAATAGTCAGCTCCTCGACGCGGCGTGGCAGTTGATCCTGTTCATGTGGGGACCGAAGCGGGAGCTGGAGACGGCCACGGCGACCGGCATGAACCTGCGCGGCAACCTGCCTCAGTTCCAGGGAACGATCAAGGCTCCCGCCGTAGCGGATGGGATCAACAAACGGGTATCGTCCGGCACGTTGCCTCAAGGCTATCAGGAGACGTTCTTCAACCCGCTCCTGACGTCACAGCAGCAGCCTATTCTGCCCGGCTACGCGTCCAAGTCCGGCAGCGTGCTGAACGCCGCCCTCAACGACGTCTTCGAGGGCAAGAAGGGGGCACAAGACGCCATGACTGCCGCCGTGCCAACGATCAACCAAATTCTGGCGCAGAAGCCGGCGAGCGGTCAGTAATAAACGGCCTGATCGCGCCTGGCATGGTAGTTGCTCACCCGTGCAGAACGATGGTGTATGCTTCCCGAGTGGAGGTCCTGTAACGCGCCCGGGGTCACGCCCGCAGTACGGCGACGCCGGCGCCCATAGTAGAGGAACACGACCATGTGCTACGACCGCGACGCCCGTCCGCCCATTGCCCCACTGTCCGGGGCCGCGATAGACGGCGAGGATATCACCCTCACCTCCGCCGACGGAACGCGCTTCTCCGCCTACGGTACGCGGGCCGCTGAGCCGGAGGGGACGGGGATCGTCATCTTGCCGGACGTTCGAGGCCTGCATGCCTTCTACACCAAGCTGGCGCAGCGGTTCGCCGAGCACGGCACGCACGCCGTGGCTATCGACTACTTCGGGCGCACCGCGGGCACAGGACATCGCGACGACAGCTTCGACTTCATGCCTCATGTCCAACAGACCCGCGCCGCCAACATTCGTGACGACGTTGCCGCGGCCATCGCCCACCTGCGTGAGCCGGAAGGCGGTTCCGCTCTGTCGATCTTCACGGTTGGCTTCTGCTTCGGCGGCTCCCTGTCCTGGCTACAAGCCGCTGCCGACCACGGGCTGAAGGGCGCGATCGGCTTCTATGGCCGGCCATTGGGGCCGACCCGTGATGGCTCGACGCCGGCGATCGAGCATGTTCGCGACATGACCTGCCCTATCCTCGGCCTATTCGGTGGCGCAGACCAGGGGATTCCACCGGAGGCGGCGCAGCAGTTCGACCGGGCGCTCACGGAGGCGAACGTGGAGCACGAGCTGCACACCTACGCCGGGGCGCCGCACAGCTTCTTTGACCGCCGCGCAGCCGACTTCGCTGAGGCGTCGAGCGACGCCTGGCGGCGCGTTCTCGACTTCATCGCCCGCAACAGCGTGATGCACGCCCAGCACGGGCACCAGTAGCCGGCAGGGGAGCAGAGGAGAACCCGGGTCGAGACGGCGGGATTGCCAGACGGAGTCGGCGTTTCCACGTGCTCGGCCGCTCTCCCGCCCCCGATCTCC
>CALBSQ010000404.1 GCA_937967325.1 uncultured Chloroflexota bacterium | reverse complement strand
CTGCAGCTGCGGTCCCTCGAGCGGGTCCATCGGTCCGGCCGGGTTCGGCAGCATCTGCACGCCGGTTGCCGTCTTCAGACGCCGGTTGATGCTGAAGCCCACCCGTCCCTCCCCGTAGGAGACGCGGGCTGGAACGAGCTGCCGCGCCGCGGCCACGACGGCGCCGGCAATCGACTTCTCCAACAGGCGGACATAGTCGTCGTCGGGGAACTGGCTGCCAATCGGGTGGGTCACCGGGCTGGAGTGCGTGTGGGCGCTCAGGATCACCGTCCGCTCCGGCGGAACACCGGCCTCGGCGGCGATGCGCTCGCGGATCACCGCGACAGACGGTCGCGACAGGGTGATGACGTCGACGCTGACTATCGCCGCGCGCTGGCCGGCCACTTCCAGCACCAGCGCGGTGGCGCGCAGGTCGTCGCGGATACCGTCGCTCTGCCGGCCAATGTGCCAGAGGCCAACCGGCGGGCTCACGTCGGCAACGCCGAAACCGGCAAGAAGCTGTCCCATCATCCATACCTCTTGATGATGCATCCACGAAGTCGGGGTGACTTCCCGTTGTCATCCTGAGCGCAGCGAAGGACCCCTGGCAGCGCAGCCCAGACGCCAGACGGTCCCGCGCAGCGCGGACGGGCAGGCCGGGGGTCCTTCGCTGCGCTCAGGATGACAACGGGAGTGGCCGCGCGGCGTTGGGAACTGCCCCGAACTTGGAAAATGCGCCACTACACGTGGCGCCGCGGCAACGTCAGCACTCCCAGCAGATCAGCCGCGCTGTTCCGTGCCGTCCGGGCCGGGTGGGAGTCCGTCTTGCGCAGGATCGACACCAGCTCGTACGGTCCTGGCATCTGGAAGGGCGCGATCTGGTCTCGTCGCTCCATAGCTCGCTTCGCCGCGGCGCGGATAAGCTCGCGGGACCGCGAGGGGTGCAGGTGCGTAGCGCCGCCATTGAACAGCTCGTTCTGGCGGGCATCCAAGCCTTCCGCCGACCCGCGCTCTACTCCCCATTTCACGGTGACGGTCTCGATGTCGGGGACGAGCGCACACGCCTCCGCACTGGCAGCGGCGTCGCCCGTGTGCAGCACATAGGGGACGCCGAAATAGGCGGCTGTCAGCATGTTGCAGCCCATCTCGCCGACGCTGCGCCCATTGATCGAGAGATCCTCGACGGCAAAGGAGCCGGTGTGGGAGAGGTGGCCGCCGTTGCTGTTGGACTTGGCGTGCTGGGCGATCATGAAGGCGGCGTCGAACGCGGCGTCGCAGCCGAAGGGATAGCCGAGCGGGCGGCCGTTCATGAGCCTCGCTGCCGGGTGCAGCAGCATCTGGTTGATCGCGCCGTGGCCGTGGCCATCCAGGACCAAAACGTCGGTGGCGCCTGCTTCCAGCGCCCCCTCAATGGCGGCGTTGACCTCGCCGGTGACCAGCTCGCGGCCGAGCTCGTAGTACCTGGCGCCCGGCGCCAGGTAGTCGTCGGAGTTGACGACACCCGCCGCTCCCTCCATGTCCGTCATGATGTAGACCTTCACGGCCACTCCCCTATGCTCGTTGGCGCCTACCCTGCCTGGAAGATATTGTCGTTCACGATCTTGGCGGCCTGCCGGCCGTAATCATCGGGCGTGGTCTTGCCGGCCTGCACGTCGGCATAGGGTTGCGTGAGTTGCTTGAGCACGTTGGGCCAGTTGGAATACTTCAGGATGCCGGTGCCGGAGGGCAACAAGGTGCGCGACATCAAGACGAACGCCTTCGGATCGACGCCCCACTGATCCTGACGCGTCTTCTGGACCAGGTCGGAGCCGCCGTTGAGGATCGGCGAGACGGAGTGGCCGGTGATGAACGGATAGCGTCCGCCGTTGGCCGGCTTGGTGAGCCACTGGAAGAGCGACCAGACATCGTCCTTGTTGGGCGAAGAGGCCTCCATGTGCAGCCCGTGCGGGTACATGCGCCCAGAAATGTTGTTGCCCTGACCGGAGTACGGCATCGTCGCCAGCCCCCACTTGAAATGGATCTGGTCCAGCTTCCAAGAGATGGCATAGACGACATGCAGCCCGATTTTGTTGGACAGGAAGACGTCGGACAAGCTGCTCCTGAGCTGTTTGGACTGATCTGAGTTGGGCTGCACCTTATACTTCGTGCGTAAGTCGAGCCAGTACTGCGCCCCTTTTGCCCACTCCGGCGTATCGAAGCGCGACTTTTGCGCCGCGTCGTCCCAGGACGGCATGCCAAAGTAGGTGCCATCGGTGCAGCCCCCGCCGTCGTAGCCGTTGGCGCTGCCGGAAAAGCCGAACTGGTCGGTTCCTTTCGTCAGCTTCTGGGCAATCTCCTGGAACTTCTCCATGGTCCAGGTGGTGTCCTGAGGATCGACCGGCGGATGTGGGATGCCGTTGGCGTCGAACAGGTCGACGTTGTAGGCGAGGGCGTCGACCGACATGCTGACCGGCAGCCCGTACACCTTGTTTTGCAGCGAGTAGTTATTGACGGCCTCCGGAGCGAAAGTGCTGAGAGGGATCTTGGCCTGCGAGAAGTACGGCGTGAGCTCGCCCACCACCTGCTTGCTCGCCAGATTCGACCAGGTCCCCCAGTCGTTCTCCACGAAGTCCAGGGGCGAGCCGCCGGCGTGGCGGGTCAGCATGATTTGCTGCGGGTCGACGCCCGGCGTGAGCTCCACCTTGATGTTGGGGGACTCCTTGTTGAAGTCGGCATACAGCGTCTGGGCATACTGGATCGCATCCGAGCCGCCGGTAAGCCGGGACGCTTGCTGCAGCGTGACGCCCTTGCCCGCCGGCGCGCTGGACGCCGCGGCAGTGGCGGCCGAGGAGCTCGCCACGGATGTGCTCGCGGCCGATGTGCTCGCGGCCGTCTGACTGGAGGAGACGGGCGCACTCGACGACGAGACACTCGCGGCGACTGTCGAGACCGACGAGGAAGCCGCGGCGCTCGACGTCGCTGCCGAAACAGGAGCGGTGCTCGAAGCGGCGGCGCTGCTGCCGGCGGCGGTTGGCGCGGCCGTGGTTGCGGTCCCACCGCAGGCGGCGAGCAAGGCCGCACTTGCGCCTGCCGCGCCGGACAAGACGGCGTAGCGCAGAAGGGTGCGCCGGGTTGCTGCATGGAGCGAACGTTTGTTTAGCATTGGTGCTTCCTTTCCCGATTAGCACGGTGCCGAGATTGGCTACTACGCCATGTGATGGTGTATTCGGGGCCGCGACTGCGCACCCAGGGAGTACCCGCGGCGGTGGGTGGGCAGTCGCGGCCCCCCCGGCACCCCAGTACCCACTACCATTGGCCCATCAGGTAAAGCCGCGCTCACCGCCGGTATGCAGCTTCCACTTTATGCAGCGCCGACGCCAGATCGTCGACCTCCCGCTCGGTCCAGCCTTCGTGCAGCGACACGAGCATGTGGGCGGCGATGGCGCGGCGCGCGTTGGGACAGTAGTCGTCGTGGGCAGGGTTCGGCCACTGCTGCGTGGCCGGCCAGGGAAGCCCGGACTGGCCGAACGTCTGGCGATCGCGCAGCCACGGCGCGTCGTAGGCGACGTGGTCGTAGCTGGCCGTCACCGGCAGGCCTTCCGCCGCGACGGCGCGGGCGAACTGATCCTTGGTGACCGTCAACTGGGACTCATCGACCTTGACGGGCAGGTACCAGTAGGAGGACTCGGCTCCGTCGATCACTCTGCCCAGGCGTGCGGCGGACAAGCCGGCGATACGCTCTCCGACCTGGGCTACCAGGCGACGGCGACGCTGTACCAGATCGGGCAAGTTGCGGAGTTGGACCCGTCCCATGGCGGCTTCCAGCTCCGTCATCCGGTAGTTCAGGCCCAGGAACAAGTTGCGCGTCTCGTTGGAGTTGAACGGCTTACCCCGGTCGGCGAAGCGCTTGGCGTTCCAGTACAGTCCCTCGTCTCTGGTGAGCACCATGCCGCCCTGGCCGCCGGCGACGCTGTGCTTGCCACTCATCAGACTGAAAGCGGCGAGATGCCCGATACCGCCGACGAGCCGGTCGTGGTACACGGCGTCGTGCGCCTGCGCACAATCCTCGATGACCACCAGGTTATGCCGCCGGGCGATGTCGAGGAGGGGGTCGAGGTCGGCCGGCTGACCCAGCAAGTGCGCGACGATGATGACGCGCGTACGCTCGCTGATGCGCTCGGCCACCGAGCGCGGGTCGAGGTTGAAGGTATCCGGGTCCACGTCGGCAAAGACCGGCCGGCACTGCATCCACACGATAGGCATGACGGCGCCGGGATCAGTGATTGGCGGAGAGATCACCTCACTGCCCGGCTCGAGTCGCAGCGCGCCAAGCGCGGTGTGGATCGCCGCGGTTCCCGAGCTGGCCGATGTGCCGTAGGCAGCGCCGACGTGCTGGGCGAACTCACGCTCGTAGGCATCGACCTCGGCGCCGCCGTAGCGGTCGAAGCCGCCGCCGGACTCCAGCTCACGGTCGAGCAAGGCCAGGAGTGCGTTCCGATCCGCCGTACCCACAACGATGCGGCGAGGCATCGGCGCCGATCGAACTCGCGGTCCACCGTCCACCGCCAAACGCACTTGCGTGTCGACCACATCCGCCTCCAGTCGCTTGCACCGTATACTGTATAACGGATGGCAGTAGGCGTCAAGGGTAAGCGCTCTCCGGCGGGCGGAGGTCTGGGGGAGAGCGGTTATTCCGGAGCGCTGAGACGGTGCTGGGCGCTGCCAAGGTGCTCGGCCATGCGTTCCACCGCCAGGTCGGCGTCGCGCTGCACGATGGCAGCGATGATCGCCAGGTGCTCATTGCAGGTCGCGATGTGGTCGGCCGGGCGATGGCGATAGGTGAGGTGGCGGAGCCAGCGGATCTGGTTGTTGAGGAGCCGCAGCGTCGCCTGGAGCACCTCGTTGTTGGACTCCCCCAAGATCAGGCCATGAAAGCGGTCGTCGCTCTCATAGAAGCGCTCGCTGGCATCCGGACTGGCGTCGGCGTCGCGGACTGCTTCGATGAGGCGGCGGACAGCCAGCAGATCGTCCATATGGACACGCGGCGTCGCGCGGCGCACGGCGAGGCACTCCAGTGGCAAGCGCACTTCGAAGAGATCCCGGACGAAGGAGGGGTCGGCGGAGCGGACGAAAAAGGCGCCGTGGGCGCCCATGGTCACCAGTCCGTCGCCGACGAGCAAGCGCAGGGCATCGCGAATCGGGGTCCGGCTCACGCCGAACTCGCGGCTGATCTCGTCGATGAGCAACCGGGACTCAGGGGGGATGCGCAATTGGATGATCCGATCGCGCAGCATGTCATACGCCGTGATGCCCAATGAGGGATGTCGAATGGAAACCGCTTCAGCAGTACTCACCGCGACCATAGCCTTCACACGCCCCTGTGCTGACCATACACTGAGAGTCCGGTTGCGACGTGGCGTGGATGAAACTGGCGGCCGCGCCTGCTACCGACCCGCTTGCGTTGTACTGTATACAGCGTAACCATTGGGGAGAGGGCGGCGCAAGCGACTGGTAGGAACGGCGGCACGCAGGTTTGCCCGTTGGTCGCTGCTCCATTATACTGTACACCGTATACGAAGTTGCGCCGATGGGAATGTCCGGTAATGGCGCGGAGGGCAGGCAATGCGCGAGTACGGAATCGGTATCTGGGGCGCCGGCTGGGTCGCCGGCGCGCACCTGGAGGCCTATCTGGCCCAGCCGGAGTGCCGGATTGCCGCCATCGGCAGCCGCCGCCTGGAGAGCGCCCAGGCCCTGGCGGAGCGCCACGGCCTCACCTGTCCCTGCTTCACCGACTACGAGGCCTTCC
Organism: uncultured Chloroflexota bacterium; assembly: GCA_937967325.1. Taxonomy (GTDB): domain Bacteria; phylum Chloroflexota; class UBA4733; order UBA4733; family UBA4733; genus UBA4733. The sequence goes on along the minus strand of CALBSQ010000404.1, from coordinate 5,491 downwards.
TCGCGCAGCCTGGGCTGGACATTGTGTCCATCTGCACGCCCCATCATCTTCACCCGCGCAACTGCATCCTGGCCGCTCGCGCCGGTAAGCACGTCTACGTGGAAAAGCCCATCGCCGTGACGCTCGACGGCCTCTACGCCATGCGTGACGCCGTTCGAGAGGCAGGGGTGCGGACCATAGTCGGCTTCGTGCCCCGATGGACGCCGCTCGTAGCGCGGCTGCACGAGATCGTCCGAGGCGGCGCGCTCGGCGACCTGGTCCTCGTCGACGCCGACTACTGGCACTCACGCGTGCGCCCTGAGAACTATCGCCGCCGCGCTACCGGCGGCAGCGCCTTGCTCCTGGGCGGCTGCCACGCCATCGACGCCGTCCGCTACATCACCGGCCTCGATCCCATTGAGGTTTTCGCGCACTCCGCCCAGGTACGCACGTCGCCCGACGAGCCCTATGAGTTCGATTGTGCCGAGGCCTGCCTGGTGCGCTACAGCAACGGGGCCGTGGGTCGTGTCTCGGCGGTGGTCAAGGGGCACGTGCCCTACCAATTCAATATCGACCTCATCGGCGACCGCGGCGCCGTCCGCAACAACCGCGTCTCCCTGCACGAGGAATCGAAGGAGCACGTTTTCCGCACGCTCCCGGAACCTGACCTGTCCAGCGGCGACGTGCAGCACCACCCCTTCGCCGGCCTGATCCGGCACTTTCTCGACTGCATCGAGGCCGACCATGACAGCGACGTGAACGTGGAGCGCGCCGTCTTGACGCACGAAGTCTGCTTTGCCGCCCTCCTCTCCGAGCGCAGCGGGCAGCCGGTGGCGCTGCCGCTGGGCCAGGCGGAGCAGGTGGCGATCCACGAGCTGCTCCGGTGTGCGACGCCGGGGTGAACCTCTATCCGGCGGCCTGAGACCCGCCGGATAGAGGTTCACCCCATAGACGCCATCCCATCCGGCCCTTACACTTGTCGAAGTTTGCGGGGAGCCGCCCGTGCAACGGACAGGAGTCGTGTCGGACGGCAGCGGAAGAAGGTAGGGAGCAGCATGCGGAAAAAGATATCTCTCATTGGCGCCGGTAACGTCGGCGCCACGACGGGGTTACTCCTCGCGCAGCGCGACGCCTACGACGTCACCTTTGTAGAGATCGTCGATGGCGTCGGCGCCGGTAAGGGGCTGGATATGCTCGAGGCCGGGCCGGTGCTGGGCTTCGACACCCGCGTCGAGGGCACGACCGATCCGGCGGCCATCCAGGGGTCGGATCTGGTCATTATCACCTCCGGCATGCCGCGCAAGCCGGGGATGAGCCGGACGGACCTGCTCAACGCCAATGCGGACATCGTGCGACAGAACGCCGCGAACGTGGTCAAGCACGCGCCGGACGCCTTCGTGATCGTGCTGAACAACCCCCTCGACCCTATGACCCAGCTTTTCTTCAAGGCGACCGGTTTGCCCAAGCAGCGGGTCATCGGTCAGGCTGGGATTCTAGACTCGGCACGCTTCCGTACCTTCATCGCGCTGGAGCTGGACGTGTCCGTCGAGGATGTCACGGCCTTCGTGCTGGGCGGCCACGGCGACGAGATGGTGCCGCTGCCGCGCTACTCGACGGTGGCGGGCATCCCCATCACCGAGCTGCTGCCCAGGGAGCGCATCGACGCGATCGTCGAGCGGACGGCCAAGGGCGGCGGGGAGATCGTGGCTCTCCTCAAGACGGGCAGCGCCTTCTACGCCCCGGCCGCGGCGCTGGCCGAGATGGCCGACTCCATCCTGCTCGACAAGAAGCGGGTGCTGCCCTGCTCCGCCTACCTGCAAGGGGAATACGGGCTGAACGACCTCTACTTCGGCGTCCCTTGCAAGCTGGGCGCGAAGGGGCTGGAGCAAATCATCGAGATTAAGCTGACCGATAGCGAGCGCGCGGCACTGGAGAAGTCGGCGGGCGCGGTACGCGGGATGGTGAAGGAGCTGGGGCTGTGAGGCCCCACCCCCGGCCCCTCCCCAGCAGAGCTGGAGAGGGGAGCACGAGGACGAAGCGAGCGGTTCGTTCGTCGGCCTTCGTGGTCTCCCCTCTCCAGCTCTGCTGGGGAGGGGCCGGGGGTGGGGCGGTCGATGCGTAATGAAGGAGCACACCTTAATGACCGAGCTTAGTCCGGAGCTGCGCGCCATCACGGCGGTACACACGCCGCCCCACGCGCCGGCAGATCGCCGCCTCACGGAGGTGCGGCAGATCGACCAGACCTACGAATTTCAGCCCTACCCATCACTTGCTGCTTGGGAGGCGAAGCGGACTGAGCTGCGCCAGCAGATACTGGCGGCATCCGGTCTCTGGCCGGAGCCGCCGCGCACGCCGCTGCAGCCCCAGATCTCCGGGCGGGTAGAGCGCGATGGCTATAGCGTCGAGAATGTAGCCTTCCAGAGCAGGCCCGGGCTATACGTGACGGGCAACCTGTACCGGCCGCTCGGTGTCGGCGGCCGCCGGCCGGGGCTGCTCAATCCCCACGGGCACTCCCGCAAGGGGCGGCTGGAGCACACGGACAACAGCAGCACGCCGGCCCGCTGCATCAGCTTTGCCAGGCAAGGGTACGTGGCTTTCGCCTACGACATGATCGGCTACAACGACGCACGCCAGTTGCCGCACCATTTCGGCGGCTGGCGCGACTGGCTGTGGAGTCTGGGCGCGCTGGGCCTGCAGCTCTGGAACAGCATGCGGGCCATGGACTTCCTGCTGTCCCTGCCCGATGTCGATCCGGAGCGCACCGGCTGCGTAGGGGAGTCCGGAGGCGGCACGCAGACCTTCCTGTTGGCGGCCGTCGACGACCGCCTGACGCACGTCGCTCCCGTCGTGATGGTGTCGGCGCACTACCAGGGCGGCTGCGTCTGCGAGAACATCCCCAACCTGCGGCTGGACACCTTCAACGTGGAGGTCGCCGCCATGGCGGCGCCGAGGCCGATGACGTTGGTCTCGGCCACCGGCGACTGGACGCGCAACACCCCTACCGTCGAGTTCCCGGCGATCCGGAGCATCTACGCGCTGTACGGCGCCGAGGACCGGCTCAGCGAGGCGCAGATCACCGCGCCGCACAATTTCAACCAGGGCAGCCGCGAAGCCGTCTATCGTTTCTTCTCTCGTTGGTTCCGGGGTACGCCAATCGAGGAGCCCATCCCCGAAGCGCCACTGACGCCGGAGCCGGACGAGACGCTGCGCGTCTTCCCCGAGCGCCTGCCTGCCGACGCGCTCGATAGTGCCGGGATCCGGTCGGCAACGAGGAAGCTGGCGCAGGAGCAGCTCGACGCCTCCTGGCCGCGCGATGAGGCGTCGCTCGAGGCATTTCGCAAGGGGCTGGGGACGGCCTACCGACAGGCGCTGGATTCCCACCCGATCGGGCCGGAGCACGTCAAGGTCGACCGCGTCGATCGCCAGGGCGAGCAGACCTATGGCGAGCACCGCGCCGCCCGCCTGCTGATTGGGCGGGAGGAGCAAGGGGACCGGCTCCCCGCGTTGTGGTTCGCCGGCAATGATGGGACACCCCACCCGCTGGTGCTGGCCCACGGCACCGGCAAGGCGGCGCTGTTCCTGGGGCAGGACGGTCAGGCGGAGCCAGGCTCGTTGTTAGAGGCGCTCCTGAAGCAAGGTCGGTCGGTGTTGCTGTTCGACGCGTTTCTCACCGGCGACTACCAGACGCCCGCGGCGCAGTCGGGGCGCGACCAATCGTCGTCGCAGTTCACCACATTCAACCGGACGGACGCGGCCTTGCGCGTGCAGGACGTGGTCACAGCGGTCGCCGCGGCGCGCCAGTTGGCGGGCGCCGAATCGGTCGATCTCATTGGGCTGGCCGATGCCGGCCTGTGGTGTATCCTGGCCCGCCCGTTGGCGCTAGGGGTGGCAACGCTCATCGCCGATGGCGCCGACTTCGATTGGTCGAGCGACGACGACTACCTGGCGAGGCTGTACATCCCCGGCATCCGGCGCGCCGGCGATCTGGCGACGGCCCTGGCGCTGGGCGCGCCGGGCAGCACACGGCTCTTCGCCTTGAACGCCGCCAGAATTACCGAGCGCGTGCAGGACTTGTACTCGTCGCTCAGCAAGGGCGCGGCGTTCAGCGTGCAGACCGAGGCAGCGCCGGACGAGCAGGTGATTGGCTGGCTATCCTAGCCACGAGGAAGGCGGCGCGTTGGGCGTGGGTCCGACGCGCACCTGGCCCAGCCGAGTAGGGAATGGACGGAATCGCGATGATCGACATGCACCAGCATCTGTGGAACTATCGTTCAGCGCAGCACCTGCTCGCGCATCAGGACGTCCACGGCAATCGCCTCACCGTCGTGCTGCCCATCGACGGCGCGGCCGATGCCGCTCGCAACGTGCCGGCGAACGACTTCCCCCTCGCCGACGCCTGGGCTGCTTGTCGGGCCTACCCAGACCGGCTCATCCCCTTCGTCCACGTCGACCCTAGGCGACCGGACGCCGAGGACATCATCCGCCGCTACCACGCGGAGGGCGCCCGCGGCTTCGGCGAGCACAAGTTGCACATGCCCTGTGACGCCCCGGAGGCGATGGCGATCTACCGCCTGTGTGGGGTGCTCGGGCTGCCGGTGCTCCTCCACCTGGAGTACCGGAACTACAACTACAACTTCGAAGCGTTCGGGCAGGTCGTCCGGAGCTGTCCCGATACGACATTCATCGGGCACGCCCAGGCCTGGTGGGCCAATGTCAGCGCCGACGTCCCCAACGATCCGGACGCGTCGGGCTTCTCGCCATATCCCACGGGGCCGGTGGTGAGCGGCGGCCTGACCGACCGGTGGCTCTCCGACCTCCCCAATCTGCACGCCGACCTCTCGGCGGGCTCTGCGCTCAATGCCCTCACCCGCGACCAGGATTTCGCGCGCGACTTCGTCAACCGCCTCCGCGGCAAGCTCATGTGGGCGACGGACTGCCCTTGCCTCGACGGCAAGGGCGCCTGGCGGGACGGGCGCACCCGACCTTGCCTGGCCAGCCAAAGCCTCACCGCGCTGAGAGAGCTCTGCGCCGACCAGGAGACCTATGACGACATCACGGAGCGCAACGCCCGCCGGATGCTGAAGCTGGACTAGCCGGTCTGCTCCGCGGTGGCAGGGCCATGTGGGCCAGTAACCTGATCGATCCCGTTAGAGACGATGGATCATGTAGATAGCATCGGCTGTGCCAACGGCACGACGGAGTGGCCGATGTACACTGATCGTATTGACCGCTGTACGGGCATGCCCCGGCCAGCGCCGTAGTCCGGAAGGCTCACTAGCCATGGCAAGAAATTACGACGAGATTCCCCTCATCGAGATCCCTCGCTCCGGCGACATCGACGAGGTCGTGCGCTTCCCCGAGGTGGTCGCACAGATCGCCGTAGAGCGCGGACCAATCTTTCGGCGCATTCTGGAAAACTATGACCAGGAGCGATTGGAGCTGGTCTACCTGGTAGGACCAGAGGCGAACCGCCTCGTCTTCCACACCCACCGCGACCATTTCAGCCACGAGA
>CALBSQ010000403.1 GCA_937967325.1 uncultured Chloroflexota bacterium | reverse complement strand
CCGTCAGCGGGCGCCACTATGAATATCCGTTCGGTTGAGTACACTATTGCGTACAGGCGCCGCGGCGTCTACGAAGAAACGGACCGTTGCTCACCTTTTCCGCGCCGGCGGCCAGAAAGGTGAGTACTGCCGCGAAAGGCCGGCCCCGTGGCGGCGACAACGGGAAGGTGAGGCAATGCCCGCGCAGCGGTCACACGCTCCCGATCCGGTGGCGACTGGGGACACGCCGGGCCACGCCCCGACGCTCGACCAGAGCAGTTGCTTGGCCGGCCAGCCGGAAACCTCATCGGCAGTGGGGGTCAGCTCATCGTTTGGCGCCCTGCTCAGGCAGTTCCGGGTCGATGCTGGGCTGACCCAGGAAGGGCTGGCTGCGAAGGCCGGGATTAGTGGACGGGCCATACAGGGCCTGGAGCAGCGCAACAAGCAACCGCAGCGGGACACAGTGCGGCGGCTCCTCGCAGCCTTGGCCCTCCTGCCGCCCCAGCGAGAGCTGCTTGAGCAGGCCGCGCAGCCGCGGCCGCGCGGCGGGCAGGCGATGGGTCGAACGTCAAGGGTAGCGGAGGTAATGCGGGCTTCGGGGTTTCCGAACCACAACCTGCCGTCGTTTCCTACGGGATTGATCGGGAGGGAGCACGAGCGGCAGGCAGTTCGGCAACTCCTGCTCCGTGAGGACGTTCGCCTGGTGACCCTGACTGGTCCCGGCGGGGCGGGCAAGACGCGCCTGGCGCTGGCGGTAGCGGCCGATTTGCTGGACAGTATGGCGGGCGGCGTCTATTCGGTGTCGCTGGCCCCAGTACGCGAGCCTGGCGCTATCCTTGCCGCAATCGCCAAGGTTCTCCGGGCAGCGGAACATCGTGGGCGCTCGCCACCACAAGCCGTGACCGACCAGATTGGCGACAAGTCTCTCTTGCTGCTACTCGACACCTTCGAGCACGTGCTCCCTGCCGCTTCCTTGCTCGCGGAGCTGTTGGCATGCTGTCCGTGCCTCAAGATCCTCGTTACCAGCCAGACGGTGTTGCACCTCCAGGGAGAGCACTGCTACTCCGTCTCGCCCTTGCAGTTGCCCGACACGCGTCATTCGCCTCGAGCGGAGCAGCTTCAGCAGACCGCGGCTGTTCGTCTCTTCGTGGAACGGGCGAAGGCAGTCCAGCCAGGCTTCGCGGTGACGGTAGACAATGGTCGGACGGTGGCAGAGATCTGCCGCCGGCTGGATGGTATCCCGCTGGCTATCGAGCTGGCGGCGGCACGCATCCGCGTGTTGTCGCCGAGCGAGCTTCTTGCCCGTCTGGAACGACCGCTTTCCGTCCTGACGGGCGGATCGTGCGACCTGCCGGCACGGCAGCAGAGCCTACGGTCGACCAGCAACTGGAGCTATGTCTTGCTGCCGCCGGAGCAGCGGCAACTTTTCCGCCGGCTAGCCGTCTTCGCCGGTGGCTGGACGCTGGCAGCGGCGGAGGCCGTGCTTGCTGAGAGTCCAACGGCCATCGTGGATGGCCTTACCTCGCTGCTGGACCGGAGCCTGATCCTCCAAGAGGTTCATCCGGATGGAGAGCGGCGCTTTTGGATGTTGAAGACCCTGCGCGACTACGCCCGTGAGCACTTGGAACGAAGCGGCGAGGAGGTGACGCTGCGGCGTCGGCATGCCAGCTTTTATCTCCCGCTGGCCGAGGGTGCGCACCGCGCGCTCAAGGCCGGCGAGCGGCAGGGATGGCCCCGGCGGCTGGCGGCAGAGCAAGCGAACCTCCAGGCCGCGCTGGCCGGGAGCGCAAACGGTGGCGGCGACGGCGAAGTCGGTGTTCGCCTTGCCGGCGCCCTGCGCCGGTTGCGGTGTCTCCAGGGATGGACAAGCGAGGGCATGGGCTTGCCGGAGCGCCTCCCGGCGCGGACCTCCGTTCCGCTAGGGAATGAGGGGCCGGCGTTGATCCAGCTGCGCGACGAGGCGCCCACGGCTTTGGCGTGGCAGGGGCGGGGCCAGGGTGGCGGGAGTAGGGACAGGCCGCTGCCCATTCTAGGCGATCTAGGCGGGCTCACCGGGCGTGAGCTGGAGGTGCTGCAGTTGATCGCGGCCGGCTAGGAGCAATCTCGAGATGGCGGTGGCGCTACGAGTCAGCGTTCGCACGGTGGAGCGGCACATCACGAACCTGTACGCCAAGATCAACGCTCGTGGGAAGGCCGACGCCACCGCCTTCGCCTTCCGCCATGACCTCGCCTAGTGCATCACCCTTTACCTCACCGAGCCAGTACGACTACGTGGTTTCCGCCAGCGCCGGCATCCTGATGGCGGCACGCCCGCCGCGTCGACTCAGCCTCCGCTGATGGCGGGAAAGATCTCCACCTCGCTGTTCTCTCCGACCGGCTCCAGCAAGCCGAGCGTCGCGAGCGTGCCGTCCACGCCCACGGCGACACCGGGCCGTAGGCCATCACCGCTGCTGATGCGGGCCTTCAGGCCGGGATACCTGGCGTCGAGCGCCTCAATCACCTGAGCGACCGTGGCGCCCGACACCGTCACCTGCTTCTCCCCCCCAGCCAGCGGGCGCAGCAGGGGGGGAATCCACACGACCGCCATGGCCTGCTTAGTCCAGCTTGCCGAGCGCTTTCAGCACCACCGCGGGCGACATCGGCAACTCTCGGAAACGGACGCCGGTGGCGCGATAGATCGCGTTGGCCATCGCGGCCAGCGGCGGCACGATCGGTACCTCGCCCACGCCGCGCACACCGTAGGGGTGGCCGGGATTCGGCACCTCGACGATAATGGTCTCGATCTTGGGGAGGTCCAGCGCCGTGGGCATGCGGTAGTCCAGGAAGCTCGAGTTCATCATGCGACCGGCGTTGTCGTAGTCGTAGGTCTCGTTGAGCGCCCAACCGACTCCTTGGGCAACGCCGCCCTGCATCTGTCCTTCGACGTAGCTGGGGTGGATGGCCGTTCCGGCATCTTGCACGATCGTGTAGCGGAGCACCTGCACCTTGCCGGTGTCGGGGTCTACCTCGACGTCGGCGATGTGCGTGCCAAAGGCGGGGCCGGCGCCCGACTGTCGCACCGTGGCGCGCCCAACCACCGGCGCTCCGGTACGACCGAGCCGCGAGGCGATTTCTTTGAACGTCAGGCGCTGTTCCGAATCGTCCCGACCGGTGAGCACGCCCGCTTCGTAGCTGACCGACTCCACGGGAACCTGCCAGATCAGTGCCGCTCGCTCCACCAGCTGCCGCTTCACGTCCAGTGCTGCCTCGTAGGCGGCCCAGCCGCTCTTGAAAGTCGCACTGCTCCCGCCCGTGACGTCGGTGTGCCCGATTGAATCGGTATCGCCAACAGCAGGGTGGACATCCTCCGCCGGGATGCCGAGCGTTTCGGCGAGCATGATGGCGATGGAGGCGCGGCTGCCGCCGATGTCGGTCGAGCCTTCGACAAGGCTGACCGTGCCGTCGGGGTTGACGCTTGCCGTCAGACTGGCGCTGCCGCCACCGTTGAACCAGAAGCCGGAGGCAACGCCCCGGCCGCGCCAGGGGCCGCTGAACGGTGCGTTCCAATGATCGGAACGCTCAGCCGCCTCCAGGCACTCGACATTGCCGATGATGCCGAAGGGCCGTCCGTTGACCTGGCGCGTCCCTTCCTTGGAGGCGTTCATCTTGCGGAACTCGATGGGGTCGATGCCGAGTTTTTCGGCCAGCTCGTCGACGACCGTCTCCGCGGCGAAGGCGGCGGCCGGCGCGCCGGGCGCGCGGTAGGCGCTGGTCTTCGGCTTGTTCGAGACGACATCGAAGCCATCGATGAGCACGTGGGGGATGTCGTAGGGCGATAGCATGGTCCTGGTGCCCGCGCCAATGGCGGAGCCGGGATAGGCGCCTGCCTCGTAGGCCATGTACGCTTGGGCTGCGACGATTCGACCGGCCTTGGTGGCGCCCATCTTCAGCTTCATGTAGGAGCCGGACGTGGGTCCGGTCCCCTCGAACACTTCGCTGCGGCTCATCGTCATCTTCACCGGCCGCCCCGACTTGCGCGAGAGCAGCGCTGCCACCGGCTCGAGATAGACATCGATCTTGCCGCCGAAGCCGCCGCCGATCTCCATCGGGATCACCTTGACCTGAGAGATCGGCAGCTTGAGCAGCTCTGAAAGCTGCTGGCGGACACCAAAGGCGCCTTGCGTGCTCGTCCAACAGGTGAGATGACCGTCGGTCGTCCACAGGGCCGTGCCGTTCTGCGGCTCGATGTAGCCCTGGTGGACCATCGAGGTGGTGAACTCGCGCTCGATGACCACGTCGGCCTGTTTGAAGCCCTCGTCGACGTCACCCAAATCGAATCGAATGTGTTCCGCCACATTGCTGGGTTTCTCGGACTCACCGGCGAGCGTCTTGGTCCGGCGCCGCTCATTCAGGAGCGGCGCATCCTCCCGCATGGCGGCGCGCACGTCCAGAACCGCCGGCAACGGCTCATAGTCGGCGCGAATGAGCTGCACGGCCTCCTCGGCCGTGTGCGGGTCGCGCGCCGCCACGGCGGCGACGGCATGGCCGCGATAGAGCACCTTGTGGATGGCCATGACGTTGCTGCTGATGTCGCGAACGTTGGCCGCACCCTCCCCGAGGTCGACAATCAAGTCGGCGGCCTGGGGCAGATCAGCTCCGGTTACGACGGCGAAGACGCCGGGGTGTGCCAGCGCGGCGCTCACGTCGATACCAGTGACGCGAGCGTGGGCGTGTGGGCTCCGCAATACTCTGCCGTACAGCATGCCGGGCAGCATGATGTCCGCGCCGTATCTGGCTCTTCCCGTTACCTTGTCCAGGCCATCGTGGCGTATCGGGCGGGTGCCAACGACCTGATACCGCGGTGCAGTCTCGGCTGTCGCGGTTTCCGGACGTTCCTTGAGGATCATCGCGCGGCCACCTCCATCCTTTCTGGCGTGACTGGCGTCGCCGTCGCGGCTTGCTTATCCGCCGCCGCTTGCACGGCACGCACGATCTTGTCGTAGCCGGTACACCGGCAGAGGTTTCCGGCCAACCAGTATCGTATCTCATGCTCCGTCGGATGCGGATTCTTGTCTAGCAGCGCCTTGGCTGCGACGATGAAGCCCGGCGTGCATACGCCGCATTGCAGTGCCGCCTGCTCCAGGAAGGCCTGCTGCAGGGGGTGCAGTCCATCTGGCGTGGCGATACCCTCGATGGACGTGACGGCCTTTCCTTCCGTCTCCACCGCGAGGACGACGCAGGAGTTCACCAACCGTCCATCCAGGAGCACGCTGCAGGCGCCGCAGTTGCCGTTATTGCAGCCCTCCTTGGAGCCGGTCAGCCCAAGTGTCTCCCGCAGCACTTCCAGAAGGCTCTGCCGCGGCTCGCACAGAAAGGCGCGTGGCTCACCGTTGATCGTAGTCTCGACCTGGGTCATTCGTGGCATGTTGCTCCTCGTTTCACTCCTAAGCAGGGGTTGGGGGATAGGCTGTCTCTTATACACATCTGACGCTGCCGACG
>CALBSQ010000402.1 GCA_937967325.1 uncultured Chloroflexota bacterium | reverse complement strand
GGTGCGGGTGGGGGCACAGGGATTCGAACCCTGGACACCCTGATTAAAAGTCAGGTGCTCTGCCAGCTGAGCTATGCCCCCGTGAGCTCGTAGCTCAGAGTGTACCGCCTTTCAGCGGCGAGGGGGGTAGCCGGCGCCCGCTAGCGGAACGGGCCACTGATCGCAATGGGAAGGTCGGGAAAGAGAGGATTGGTCAGCACGTCGCCAGCACGGAGTTGCGCCGGCGCCTCCGGGTAGCCGCCATGCCGCCACACGAAGCTCGATGCGACTTCCATCTCTGGATCGATAATCCAGTAACACGCGCCCCTCTCGCTCGGACTCATCTACTCCAGACCCAGCGTGTGCCCGTCCGTGACCAGGTGTATCGTGCCCGCCTGATCCGTGCGGAGGAGCGGGACCTGCCCGAAGTCGTAGGGTGAGGCTTTTGGCGGCGGGGCGCCGGCGAGGATGAGCGCCGGCGAGACGCTTTGGAGGAAGCCCGGGGCGATGGCGGTGTCGGCCGCGCCGGCGGGGACAATGAGCGCCGCGGCCTCGGACAGGTCACCGGACGTCACCAGCCGGTGCTGATCGGCAGTTGATAGCGCCGCGGCGTCCAGGATGCTGACGGCGCCGACCTGCACGCGGACGAGCAGATGCGGAGCGGTCGTGCCGCCCGCCGGCTGTACGTCGATACGGATGCCGCCCGCGGTCTGCAACGAGGCGCTGTCGGGCCCCCCGACGACGAGCGCCACGGTCGTGAGCGCCGTGCGCGATGCGGAGGTCGTGGCCGACGGCTTTGTTGGCCCAGGTGGCATCAGCACACGCCCCAGCGTGTAGCGTTGGTTGAGCTCCTGTGCCGCTCCGGCGTGCGCTCCTTCGGCGCCGAGCAGGACCAGCACGTCCACGCGCTTGACCCAGAAGGGAAGGCTACTGCCGAGCTCTGCCAGTAGCGCCTGGCCGCTTGGTCCGCTATCGACCAGGACAGTCTGCCCGGCGGCGTCGCGGATCAGCAAGGCGTCGCCACGGCCAACGTTGAGGAAGGTGAGATCCGCCCTTGCCTGCGGTCGGGCGGCCGCGGTGGTGAACAGGGGCACGGCGATGACGACCACGCCGGCCAAGGCCAGCCGGGCGACGACCGGCAGGTGTTGCACTGGCACCGCGGGCGCGCTTCGCCGCAACACCGGCACCAATGCCAGGCAGGCGGCGTAATACAGAAGCGAGAAGAGGCCGCCCAGCGCCGGCGCGGATATGGCGGCAAAGGGAACCTGGGCGAGGAGGTGGACGACGCCGATCATGAAGCCGAGGAAGCCACTGGCCAGCAACCCGAGCAGGTGGCCCAGTATCGGCGACAGAGTCTGCGCGAGGACGACCGCGGTACCGGCAGCCATCGCCGCGGGCAGGACCGGCAGGCAGATCAAGTTGGCGAACGGCGCCATGAGCGAAACCTGGTGGAAGCCGACCATGGTGATCGGCAGCGTCCCCACCTGCGCGGCCAGCGTCACCCCTACCGGCTCCGCGAGCCAGTGTGGCCAGCGCGCAAACCAGCCTGCCATCCTCGGCTGCAGGACGATGATGCCGGCGGTCGCACCGGCAGACAGTTGGAAGCCGGTGTCGCCGAGCACCGCCGGCTGCACGGCTACCATCGCCACGACCGCCAGCGCCAGCCCTTGCAAGGACGCGGCCGGCCGTCCAGCCAGGAGCGCGCCCAGCGTCACTGCCCACATCAGGCCGGCGCGTACGCCCGCCGGCGTCGCGCCGGTCACGAGGATGTAGAGCGCTGCCAGCGCCAGCGTGGGCAGTACCGCGCGACGCCGCCCCACGATCGGCGCAAAGAGTCCCATCAGCGCCCCACCCACGATGGCGACCTTGAAACCGCTGGTGGCAACGATGTGGATCATGCCGGTGCGGATGAAATCGGGAGTCAGGTTGGAAAAGGTCGCCGAGCGCGTTCCGATCAGGATTGCGCGCTGCAAGGAGGCTTCCGGCTCCGGCAGCGCCTGGGCCAGCGCGCCGGCGATCCGCTCGCGCATCGCGATGACCAGCCGGTGCAGCGGATCGGTGGCGCCGGTCCCCTCCTTGGTTATCCGCGCGTAGGACATGACGCTGCCGACCCCTTGCCGTGCCAGGTAGTCGCGGTAGTTGAAGTCGGGCAAGGTCGGCGGCGCCTGGAGCCGGCCACGCACGTCCAACGCGTCGCCGTAGGCGTAGGCGGGCGTGAGCGGCACACGTAGCTGGATGGTCCCTTCCGCCGCCTGCCAGATTGGGCGTGACCTTGTCCCGCCGGCGACGGCGTCGACACGAAAGCGCAGCAGGACGGACCGGTCGCGCACGTCCGGCTCGTCGGCCACCGTGCCATGCAGCTCGACGAACTGCCCGTTGAAGCGGGCGATGTCGTCTGCGGGGCCCTGCGCCGACGCCTGTGCGCGGAGTACTCCGGCCGCGAGCAGCCAGCAGGCGCCGGCGGCGAGAATCAGGGGCCGCCGGCGCGATAGCGCCGACGCGCCGATTGGCAGAGCAAGCAAGAGCAGTAGCACGTCGGGAGCTACCGGCAGCAGCGGGGCAACAGCCACCCCGACAAGGAACGCCAGTGCCGGCGCCAGGAGCGGGGCGGCGGCCATCCGACGATCCAGCGCAGTCAAGACGGATCGAGTCACGCGCACACTCGTGCGGCGAGCTGCCTCATTGCACGGTCAGGCGCGAGCGGATGCGGTCCAGCTCCGGCTTGCGAAGGCCGGCGCGCAGCAGATCGTCGACGCCGGCATAGGGGCCGTGCTGATCGCGATAGCTAACGATGTGGTCGGCGGTCGTCTTGCCGATTCCTGGGAGGGCGCGAAAGTCGGTTGCCGACGCGGTATTAATGTTGAGGAGCCAGTCGCCCAGCGGCGTCGCGGTCGGGACGATCCGTCCGGCCGGCTTCTTGACACCGCCGGCTGGCGTTGCCGTGGGGTCGCCCAGGTGGTGTACCGTGATCTGCTCGCCGTCGGTGAGGGGGGCGGCAAGGTTGATGTGCTCCAGGTCGGCATCGGGTAACGCGCCGCCGGCCGCGGCCAGCGCGTCGTCGGCGCGCGTGCCGGGGCGTACGGTGTAGACGCCGGGCGTGGCGACGGCGCCCGTCACGTACACTTGATAGGGGTGAGGCGTCGGGGTGCGTGTCGGGAAGGCGTGTGTGGGTACGGCGGTGAGGATGGCGACCACGGGCGGCGGCGCCTGGGTCTGGTGGCGCGCCAACAGCAGGGCGGCCCCAGCCAGCAGCGCGCCGGCCAGCCCAGCAAAGGCGAGACGCCACACGCCGCTGACTTCCGACACCGTGTACCTCGCTGACGGGCGACAAGCCGGCGTCTGCCGCGCCGCCTATTCCAATCTGCCGGCAATGGTAGCTTGCTGGGTCACGGCTGTCACGCGCGTTCGCCGGCCGCGGTGGAGCACGGCGGCGCCACGGCGCGCCTGGCTCAGGTCGCTGGAATGAGGAGGCGAGCGCCTTTGATGAGGCGGTATGGCGGCTGCAGATGATTGTAGTCTGCCAGCTCGCTCAGACTGAATCCATAGCGGCGGGCGATGCCAAACAGCGTGTCGCCGTCACGAACGACGTAGATCGTGTGAGGGCTGGCAGCGCCGGCGTCCCCCGCGGCGGTCGCGGTAGCGCGAGCCGACTCCGCGGCCGCGGTCTCCTTCGCTTTGGCGCTGTTCGTGACCTCGGTCTGCGTCCGCGCGTCGCGTGTCGTGACCGGTCTGGCCGTGGGCACGGCGGTTGCCGGAACCGGTGTCGGAACTGCAGTCGGAGCCGGCGTGATCACGACGCCCGACGGCGTCCCCTTCGTTTCGCCATTGGGCGGGGCCCCTGCCTTGACGCCAGCGGTCGGCGCTGGCACGCGTTGTGCGTTGACCCCTTGTGGTTGCTCCGTGACGGCACGGTCGGCGGTCACCGGCTGACGCACCGGCAGCCGCAACGAGGTGGTGAAGGCTTCTATCTGGCTACCCAGCGCGGCGGCCCAGGTGAAGGAGACGCGGCCCCGCATAGCGTCGGCGCCGAACCACCAGCAGAAGGCAAAGGCGACACCAATGATGAAGAAGCGTAGCCGCACCGGCCAGGTCGCCTTACGGATGAGCGCGTGCTTCTGTTGGCGGCGCTGGCGGGCCAGCGGCGTGCGTCCCACGGGAACGCGCGTCGAGCCGGCGGCTACGTGTAGTCGCTGCATGGCGCGTGCTCGCCGACGGCACTTGCGTTTGGCGCGCTTCTGCCGTATACTCGAACGTACGTTCGGAACCGATGTTCCAACTGAGGCAGGACAAGTGTTGAGCGATTCGCCACAACCGGCGTCAGCCGGTGGGCCACGGACTTGGGAGGGGTGCTGATGCTGGCGCTATTTGTCATCTGGGCCATCGTAGCGCTGGCGCTATGGTGCTGCTATCGCCTGTGGTACTGGAGTCCTACGGGTACTATCCCCGCGACGCAGGTCTCCAGCGAGCTCTGCCCTGAGGAGGTTCGGGCCGCCTAGGTGTGTTTGGCCGGCGCCCCGTTGCCGTAGACGTTGACCGTGACGCCTTCCGCCTTGGGCGGCCATCGTTGGCAATGACGCCCATCGAGCCATTCCCTTCTCTTCGGCTGAGCGTGCTGCTGCCTGTCTGGAACGAGCGGCAGCACATCGGTCCGGCCGTGGCAGCCTTCCGGGCGCTGCGTTACCGGCCGCGAGAACTGGTGCTGTGCGCCGGTGGGCCTGACGGCAGCTATGCCGAGGCGGGCCGCTGCGCCGGCGACGATATCGTGGTGTTGCAACAGCACCCTGGCGAAGGTAAGCAGCGGGCGCTGGAGTGCTGCTTCGCCGCCAGCCGGGGCGAGATCCTGTTCTTGACGGACGCCGATGCGCGGCTCACCGACGCCGCGGTCGAGGCGACAGTCGGTCCGTTGCTCTCCGGCGTGGTCGAGGCCGCCACGGGCACGCGGCGCCCGTTGGTTGAGCAGCAAGGCCAGGCGCTGGTTGCCTACCAGTGGGCGATCGAGCTGGCCGGCAATGCCCGAATGCCGGACCCATCGCCCGGCCTGCTGGGCAGCAATGCGGCGCTAACCAGACGGGCGGCTGAAGCCATCGGAGGATTCCACTGGGCGGCGCCCACGGGAACCGACTATTCCCTGGCCTGCCGGCTCCGAGGCGCGGGCTACCCCATCCGCCTCGTGCGCGAGAGCGCGATGCCGGTGGCGTTTGCCACGACCCTGCGCGACTACAGCCGCCAACGGGCGCGCTGGCTGCGGACGCCACTGCTCGCCGGCTGGAGCCAGGGAGATATGGCCGTCCTACGCCAATCTCTGCAACCGGTGGCGCTCGGTCTGCTATTCCTTCTGCTGCCCTGGCTGCCCGGCCCGCTGCGCCGTCCGGGCCGCATGTCGTGGTGTCTGCTATTCCTTACCGGCTGGCTGCGGCGGCTCGCCCACGTCCGGGCCGCGCCGCCGGAAGTCCGAGCAGTGTTCCGGCCCCGGCGCTGGCCGCTCCTTGGCGTGTATACGGCCATCGATTTGGTTACCTGGGCGAGGGCAGGTATCGAGTGCGTCGTCCCTTCCTGGCGCGGCCGTTGGTGAGCGATGACTAGGCAGCTGCGGCGTCTTGCAGTAAGCTACCGCCGAGGCGCTGTGCCACGGGGCGCGGGCGTCCCGCCCGCCAGGCAGCTACCGACGGGCTAGCATCGTGGGAGCATGCGGCGCGCCTGCCCCCACGTCCGGGCCGGGGCGGGCGGGACGCCCGCGCTCCGCAGCCTATCGCCACGTTGATGCAATACTTTGTGGTACACCCACTCTCGCCATAGCAGTTGCCAGTCTCGATCCTCGGGAGTATCCTCCTTGCACAAGAAAGCTTATGCCGGCAACGTGATCGAGACGGATACCCACTGGCGCGCCACCGGCCCCTACCAGGCGGTCAACGCTTCCAAGGCGGGGCTGGTCGACGAGACGCGGCTCGCGTTGCTGCTCTATCAACGCCTCGGTGATCTGGACGCGACCAAACGGGAGCTGCTCCAAGCTGCCCTCCCGCAGCGCTCGCGCACCTCGCGCGAAGGCGTCGTGGAGCGCGTACAATCGCGCCTGGTGCGTTGGCATCCGCCGGCCTGGGTTTGCCGGGACTTGATCACGGCGGCAAACGAGGACGATGGCATCGACCTGCGCTGCCTCCTGCTCTTGCACGCCTCACGCCAGGACGTTCTGCTGTACGACGCCGTCCAGCGGCTCGTGCTGCCGCGCTGGAAGCGCGGGGAGCAGCAGTTGATCCGCGCTGACGTCCAGCGCTTCCTGGATGAAGCCGAATCCGACCATCCCGAGCTGGCGCGCTGGAGCCGGCAGACTCGCCAGAAGCTGGCCAGCAACATCCTGGCGATCCTGCACGATTACGGCCTCCTGACCGGCAAGGTCACGCGGCGCATCGTCGAGCCGGTGGTTACTCCCCACACAGCCGGGCACCTGGAGCGGGTGCTGCTGGAAGAGGGCGTCGCGCCCGAGGCCGTCCCGGCGCACCCCGACTGGCAGCTGTGGCTCTGGGATGAACAAGGGGTCCTAGGCTGGCAGCTCCAGCGCGATCGCGAGCGCACTGCCTGATGGACGAGCTGGGCGCGCGGCTGGAGGCGCTGCTGGTGCGCCTGCGCACGGCCTATGACGGCATCGGCCATAGCAGCGGCCGGCCCTACGTCTACTTCGTCTACCCGCCGGGGGAGGAACGGGCGCTGCGCAAGCTGGCGGATGAGACGCTGCGTACCGACCAGACGCTGCGCTTTCACCACCTCGATCTGCTGCCCTTGACCATCGCCAGCATAGCCGGCCAGGAGGAGCGGCGGCAGGAGCTGCTGGCCGGTCCGCGCGGCGGCGCGGTGGCGGGGCAAGTCCTGGGACACTGGGTGCGGACGTTAGGGCGGGCGATCGACCGGCAGCTCGCGGCCGTGCCGGATGGCCGGCGACCGGTGGTGGTCCTGCGTGGCCTGGCGGCCCTCCACCCAATCAGTCACCCAGCGGCCATGATGGAGGCGCTGGCCGAGCAGGAGCCGCGCGATGCCGAGACCGGCCGCACGGTGCCGGTGGTCGCCCTCGTGCCGGGCGTCCGTCCTCCCCAGACCAGCCGCGAATACCTGTTTCTCGGGCAGGAGCGCCTGCGCTTCACGTTCTATCGAGGGGAGGAATGGTAATGGCGATCCGCGATCTCTTCGCCACGCGCATCCAGGAGCGCATCGAGCCGGTCGTGAAGATCGCGGACCGACGCCCGGCCGTACTGGCGGGGGAGCTCTCGGCGCTGGTGGTGACGCCCCAGTGGGAGCAGTATCTGCGCCGCAGCCTCGATGCCTACGTCGACGCCGCCGACCGCGACGACGAGCAGGCCATCGGTATCTGGATCAGCGGCTTCTTCGGCTCCGGCAAGTCGTTGCTGCTCAAGGTGCTGGGCGCCCTGCTGGAAGGGGGCGAGCTGCAAGGGCGCGCTGTCCACCAGTTGTTCTTGGACCGCTTGCCGGCGAACAGCCCCGACCGCGCCGAGCTGCAGCGTCTGCTGACGGCCGCCACCCGTCGTGTCTCCGCGACGGCCGTGGGCGGCAACCTGCACGCGCTGATCGGCGACAGCGCTGACGCGCTGGCCCTGATCACCTTCAAGCTGTTTGCCCAGGCGCGAGGGTACACGACGAACTGGGCGCTGGCCTGGGCGGTGGAGTATCAGCTGGACCGGCGCGGCAGCACGGCCGACTTCCGGCAACGCGCCGCCGGCCTGTGCGGCTGCGGCTGGGAGGACATTGCCGCCGACGCCGACTTCTACGCCGACCAGCTCTGCCAGGCCGCGGCCGAGACGCTGCCGGAGCACTTTGCCGGCGGCGCGCCAGCAGTGGAACGCGCGGTGGCGGGGACCACCCGCAACGGTATCGACGCGCGGATGCTGGTGGACCGGCTGCGCACGTGGTGCGAGGCGCTCGACGGCGGCGGCCGGCGGCATAAGGTCCTGCTGCAACTGGACGAGCTGGGCCAGTGGATCGGCGGCGACCCGCACAACCGCACCATGCAGGTAGCCGCGCTGGCGGAGGAGGCGGCGGCACACGGCGGCGGCCGCGTCTGGATCGGTGTCACCGCCCACGGCGACGTGCAGGAGCAGAGCCAGAATGTCCAGCAGGAGTATTACGCCAAGATCGTGCAGCGCTTCGGCACGCGCTGTAAGCTCAGCAACGAGGAGATGGGGCAGGTCGTCGAGCAGCGCGTGCTCCAGAAGACGCAGCCGGGCCGCCTGGACTTGGAGCAGCGCTTCGACGCGCGCAGCGGGGAGCTGGCCGACCTCGGCACGCTGGAACGGCCCAGGCGCGTCTACGCGGCCCCCAACCGGCAGAACTTCGCGCTGTTCTACCCTTACCTCCCCTGGACCGTGGCGGTCGTGCCCGACATCGTCAAGAATATCGCCCTGGCGGCGAAGCGCGGCGAGGCCCTGAGCGGCGCCACCCGCACCATGATCGGCGTGGTCCAGGGCGGCATCATCGAGACGCCGGGGCTGCTCGACGCCCCCGTTGGGCAGCTGCTGAGCCTGGCCGACGTCTACGATCAGGTCTCCAGCGACGTGCCCATCGAGACCAAGACCGACCTCAACAGCGTGGCGAAGAGCGTGCCGGGGGCGACGGCGCTGACGGCGCGGGTCGCGCGCGGCCTCTACCTGCTCGGCAAGGCGGAACACATCCCGCCGACGCTGGAGAACGTGACGCGGGCCCTGGCCGGCCGTCTGGATACCGACCTGGGGGCGCTGCGCCGGCAGGTGCAGGCCGAGCTGGGCCGCCTCATCGACGCCGGCTACGCCAAGCAGGTGGGTGAGGAGTACGAGTTCCTCAGCACGCAGCAGCGCGGCTTCCAGGCCCGCGTGCGCGAGCGGCAGGGCGAGCTGGAGAGTCGCAGCTACGAGCTGATCCAGGCGCTCAAGGAGTTCGAGGGCGCCGAGGCCTTCCGCTTCGACCAGCCGGCCATCGCGGGCGGGCGGGAGATCCCCTTGCGGCTGGAGATCGACGAGCGCATCGTGCGCAACCCGATCGCCAGTGCGACCGTGCGCGTCTACAGTCCCTTGCAGCGGGCGCTCGATCCGGCCATCGGCGACGACGCCACGCTCAACCAGCGCTCCAACGGGGAGCCGAACAGCATCATCGTGCGCCTGGCCGACGCGCCCGAGCTGCGCAAGAAGCTCGCACTGGTGCTGGCCACGGACCAGGTCGCCGAGGAAACGCTCAACGCCGCGCCCAACGGCGCGGAGGCGGAGGTCGCCCGGCAGGCGCGGCAGAACGACCTGCCCAGCTTTCGTGCCGACGTGCGGCGGCTGCTGGCGCAATCGGTGAGAAGCGCCACCCTCTTCTTCCGCGGCAGCAGCTACCAGCTCGCCGCCGGCGACAGCCCGGCCGAGGCGGTGCGGGCGACACTGGCCCAGCTCCTGCCCCAGATCTACCCGCGCTTCGCCGATGTGCCGCGGCGCATCGTCAACGAGGAGACGGCGGTGCGCGCCGCGCTCGCCGGAACCACCGCCAACAGCGACCTCCAGGAGCTCGGCGTCTACAAGGCCGACAAGAGCATCAACGAGGCGCACGTGCTGCTCACCACCTTGCGCGGGGAGTTGCCGGTGGAAGGGCAAGACATGCTGCCGGCGCTGGCCGAGCAGGTCCGTGCAAAGCTGGCAGGGCCGCCCTTCGGCTGGGACGGCAACTGCGTCAAAGTGGGGCTGGCGCTGCTGCTGCGTTGCTCCGGCTGCAAGCTGATCGACAACGGCCAGCCGGTGACCGACCCAACCAGTCCGGAGGCGTTCCAGCTACTGACGCGGGAACAACGTTTCAAGAACCTGCGCGTCGTGGCCGTGCGCGGCACGCTCACCATGCCGGAGCAGCTCCAGATCCGGACGGCGCTGGAGGAGATCTTCCGGGTCAAGTCGTCGCTGGTGCCGGC
>CALBSQ010000401.1 GCA_937967325.1 uncultured Chloroflexota bacterium | reverse complement strand
CCAGCGCCGCTTGCGCTTCCTGGCGCGCTTGCCGCTCGCGTTCAGTCGCCAGTAGCTCCCGTTCAGCGGCCAGCCGTGCTCGTTCCTCGGCCAGCCGCGCCTGCTCGTTGGCTCGTTGCGCTTCGTCCAGCGCGAGGCGCGCCTGCTCCTGGGCCTCCCGACGCAACGCGACTTCCCGGCGCAGCCGCGGTTCCACGTCGGTGATCCAGGGGAAGAGCTCCCCCGTCGCCTGGTCCACCACCCGCACCCAGTTGTCCACCACCCGCCAGCCAAACGGGATCAGCTCGCTCCACAGCGGCTGCTCCGCAGCGGACGTCCGGTGGACATCGGCGCTGCCATCCGGGCGGTCCCCCAGCCGCCAGGCTTGAAGCCGCGGCTCCGGCGCGAAGTCCCCGCTCGGGTCCAGCACCACGTACTCCCGCACGCCTTCCCGCCGGTACCAGTCCCGCTTCTCCGTCAGGTCTTTGTTCTCCACCGAGGATGGGGACAGCACCTCGATCACCAGATCCGGCGCCTTGTGCTCCAGCCACAGGTCGTAGCGGGGACGTACCCGGTCGGGGACGCCAAGGGCGACGAGAATGTCCGGCTCCCGGTAGTCGTGCAAGTTCGTCGGATCGCGGTGGACGCGCAGCTCGGCCGCCACATAGCACGCCGGGCCGGCCAGCCGCCCCCGCAGCGGGTAGTGCAAGCCGTCGATGGTGTCGCTATGGTCTTGCCCGGCCAACGGTTCATCCTGTTCCTCGCTGTCGAACGGGTCGAGCGGCCAGTCGAGAGTGGCAATCTCCGCGCGCATGCTGCCTCGCTTCCTGGTGACTGCCAGCGTAGCATGGAGTAACTTCTTGCTGCTCGCCAGGGGCCTCGGTCCTCAGTAGCCCTCCCCCGCCATTACCTGCACTTTGCCGCGGAACAGGCGATAGGTGACGATGAAGTAGACCGCGGCCAGCACCATGCCGATCGACCACCAGACCAGCCCGACCACCAGGCCGTAGTGGCCGGCGGCCGCGTTCCCGATCGTCAGGCTGTAGGCCGGGTTCACCGCCGGGAGCACGTTCGGGTAGAGGCCGAAGGCCGCGCTCGCCAGTAGGCCGAGCAGGAAACCTCCTGAGGAGAAGAAGGCCGCCCGGTCGCGCTTCCGGCGGCCGAACCGGCCCATGCCGACCAGCCCGCCTATGACCAGCGCCGGGAAGGCCAGGCCCCAGGGGGCGTTGTGGAAGTTGCCGAACATCGTCGGGCGTAGGCCGTAGGTGGCGACGGTACACACGATCGTGAGCGCCACCGTCACCAGCCAGGCGCGGCGCGCAAACCGCCGCGCACGCTCCTGCACCGGCCCCTCCGTCTTGACGGCGATCCAGTTGGCCCCGTGGACGGTGAGGGCCGCGAGGGCCAGCAGACCGATCAGCACGGTGTACCAATCCAGCACCCCCGGCGTCACGTTGGCGGGATCGAAGTTGGTCCAGAGCGGCTCGAAGAAGAAGCGCGAGCTGTCCAGTGGCACGCCGCGCACCACGTTGGCGAGCGCCGCGCCGAAGAAGATAGCCAGCAGCACGCTGGCGACGGCGAACGTGCCGTCCCAGAAGGACGCCCACACGGGGTTGTGCAGGTGCGAGCGCAGCTCGATGGCGGCGCCGCGCAGCATGAGCAGCCAGAGTACGATGATCAGCGGCAGGTAGAAGCCGCTGAAGCTCGAGGCGTAGAGCAAAGGGAAGGTAAAGAACAGCGTCCCGCCGGCGGCGATCAGCCAGACCTCGTTGCCGTTCCAGACTGGTCCGATCGCCCGCAGCACCGTCCGGCGCTCGGCGTCGGTCTTGGCAACAAACAGGTGCAGCGCGCCCGCCCCAAGATCGAAGCCGTCGAGCAGGACGTACATGCCGAGCATACCAGCCACGAGGATGAACCACAGTGTCGGCATCGTCGGTCCCTCTCCGATCAGAAAACGGTTAGCCCCTCGGCCGCTTCCGGCCCTTCGGCCTCTGTTACCGGCCCGCCAATCGCCTCTTGCACCACCAGGACGACATACAGGAGACCGAGGATGAGATACATCCCGGCGAAACCGATGAGCGTGAACAACACATTGGCTGAGGAGACATTGGCGGACGATCCCGCGTCGGTGCGCATGAGGCCGTAGACGATCCAGGGCTGCCGGCCGAGCTCGGCGGTGAGCCAGCCGGCCGTGTTGGCGACGAAGGGGAACGGCGTCGCCAGCATCAGAATCCAGAGCATCCAGCGCGACTCGAAGAGCCGGCGACGCCAGAGCAGGAGGACCGACAGCGCCATGATGCCGATGAAGAAGGTGCCGAGGCCGACCATGATGTGGTAGGCGTAGTAGAGCAGCGGCACATTGTCGGGCCATTGAGCCTGGGGGAAGGTGTCCAGCCCCTTGACCTCGGCCGTCCAGACGTGGTAGGTCAGGAAGCTGAGCACATAGGGAACGATGATCGGATTGTCCAGCCGTTGCCGCGCCATGTCGGGCTGGCCGAGGATGACGATGCCGGCCGGTCGCTCCGAGTGGAACAGTCCCTCCATGCCGGCCAGCTTCACCGGCTGACTCGCCGTGACCTGTCGCCCTTCGAGGTCGCCGGTCGGCAGTATCTGGAAGATGCTGGCGACGACGCCGACGCTCACGCCGAGAGTCACGAAGATGCGGCCGAAGTCCAGATGCTGACCCGTCAGCAGGTAGTAGGCGCCGACACCTGCCATCACCACGGTCCCAGTGATCACGGCGCCGCTGATGGCGTGCAGATACTCGGGCACAACCCAAGGGTTCAGCAGCACGTCCCAATAGTTGGTGAGCTGAAAGGTGCCATCGGGCAGCCTCGCGTAGCCGACGGGGTGCTGCATCCAGGCGTTGGTGGCGATGATGAAGCCGCCGGAGGCCCAGGTCCCGAGCCAGACGAGGACGGCCGACAGCCAGTGCAGCCTCGGGCTAAAGACATGCTCACCGAAGAGGAAGACGCCGAGAAAGGCCGACTCCAGAAAGAAGGCAAACGCGCCTTCCATGGCCAGCGTCTGGGCGATGATCGCGCCGGTCGACGCCGAGAACTGCGCCCAGTTCGTCCCGAACTGGAACTCCATGGGCACCCCGGTGACCACACCCATCAGGAAGGTGATGGCAAAAATCTTGGCCCAGAAGCGCGCCGCCGTGTTGTAGCGCTCATCGCCGCGGCGCAGGGCCAGCGTCTTCAGAATGACCAGGAGCAGGGCCAGCCCCATAGTGAGCTGGGGGAACAGGTAGTGGTAGGTAAGCGTGAAAGCAAACTGGAAGCGTGAGACAAGCGTAGCATCGTCCACCAATTGCCGTCCCTTCCTGGCGCCAACGATCCCGGCGAACAAATTCGCGGGCTACCCCTTGCAAAGCCCGCCTTCGCGGGCTGGGTCCGGCGGGTCGACCCGGCGTGGATTCGGCCCCCGGGAGTCCGCGCAGAGCGAAGCGTCGGACTTCGCAGGTCGTAGCCCGCGAATTTATTCGCCGGGCGTCCGGCATTGCCACAATCTGCTGGATACACGACTACATCATCCTCACAAACCCCTCCTGTACCTCGAACATGCGTTGGTACAGGCCGCCGCGCGTGACGAGCTGCTGGTGCGTGCCGCGCTCTACCAGACGCCCGGCATCGAGCACCAGGATCTCATCCATCAGCCCCAGTCCCACCAGGCGGTGGGTGACGTACAACGTGGTGCGGCCTGCCATGATGCCGGCAAGCTGCGCCAGCAGCTCTCCTTCGGTGGCAGGGTCCAGGTTGGCGGTAGGCTCGTCCAGCACGAGCACCGGCGCATCTTGCAAGACGGCGCGCGCAATGATGAGACGCTGCCGCTCGCCCCCAGAGAGCTGCACACCCTGTTCGCCGACCCAGCGGTCCAGACCTTGGGGTGAAGCGTCCACGATCTCCCCCAGCCTGGCTCGCTCCAAAGCCCAGCGCAACTGCGCATCGCTCGCCGACGGTCGCGCCAGCAGCAGGTTGCGCCGGAGCGTGTCGTTGAAGACGTAGCTGCGCTGGCCAGCCACGGCGATGCTGCGGCGCAGCTCGTCTACTGCAAATTCGCGCAGGTCGCGGCCGCCCAGCCGGACCGCTCCCACGTCGGGGTCCCAGCAGCGCAGCAGCAGGTTGAGCAGGGTGGTCTTGCCGGAACCGCTCGGACCAACCACGGCTACTCGGGCGCCTGGAGCGATGGCGAAGCTGACGTCGCTCAGCGCGTCCGGCACCCCTGGACGGTAGGCGAAGGTCACGCCGTCGAACGCCAGGTCGAAGGCCGTGGGCGTCGGCCGCGGGCCGGGCAGATTGGTCACCTCCGGCGCGGCGTCGATCACCTCGTAGATTCGTCTCCCCGCTCGGATAGCTCGTTCAACGCCGGCCAGCGCCTCACCGAGTGGCTGGACGAACTCAAAGGCGATGAGCGTGACCACGGCCAGCATCGCCAGGTCGGCCCCGCCCAGCGCGCCGCGGTCGCTGCGCTGGATCGCCAGCAGGAGGATCGTCCACAGGGCCAATCCGGCCAACAGCAGCGCCAGCAGACGCTGCACCCCGGCGATCTGGGCCAGGCGAGTCCGGCTCCGCGCCAGCTGCGCGTTGCCGCAGTCCAGCGCCGCTTGCGGGCCGCCTGTGACGCCCGACGCAATTGCAAACGGATTGGGTGTAGCGACGCCAGGGCGACCGGGCCTTGGTCCGAACACCAGCAGCTCGGCCATCCCCTGGAGCGCTTCGACCAAGCTCGCTTGCAGCGCAGCCCGCCCGCTGACCACCTGCGCGTGATGAACCCGCGCCAGGCGGTGGACCAGCAAGGGCGCGCCAATCCCGGCGAGCGCCAGGTACGCGAGCAAGACCCCAGCGAGAAGCAGGCTGAACTGGGCGACGAGTAGGCCAAGGAGTCCGCTGAGGACGAGAGCGAGGATGATCGGCGCGCAGACACGCAGGTACAGCGCCTCCAGGTCTGCCACGTCGGTAACGAGCCGGGTCAGCAGATCGCCGCTGTGATAGTGGAGCAGCCGAGCCGGAGCCAGAGGCGCCAGCCGTCGGTAGCACCAGACGCGTAGGTCCGTCAACACCGTAAAGGTGACGCGGTGCGAGGCCAGACGTTCGGCGTAGCGCGCAACCCCGCGACCGACTCCGAACAGGCGGACGAGCGCGATCGGGATGCCCAACGCCAGGAGCGGCGTCCCTGCCGCCGCCGCGCTGATCAAGTGGGCGCCGGTAGCAAGCAACCCAACGCCGGCAGCGCCGGTGAGCACGCCCAGGAACAGCGCCAGCGCCACGAGGCCGAGATGGGCGCGCAAGGGAGCCAGGAGTCGTGGCAGAAGGGCGGGGCCTTCGGGAGCCGTCCGCGGCGGTTCCGCCCCAAGCCAACCTACCTGAGATGGCGACGGTTCGGAGCGCGGGCGTCCCGCCCGCCCCGGCTTGGCGGCCGGGGGTGGGCGCCCAGATGCAGGGTACGGCGCCGACGGGACGAACGCACCGGGCGGGCGGGACGCCCGCGCTCCGAACCGTCGCCGACCGCCCATACCGCTGCCTATATTAGCGCCCATTCAGTTCCGCCTTCTGTCGCGACAGAGCAACGAGAGGGGTCTGCTGCCGCTGATCGTCCAGGCGCATCGTCAGGGACATGGTACGACCTTGGGGGGGCCGGCCAGCATGAGCCGGGCATAGGCGCCCTGCCGGGCGAGCAAGTCGTCGTGGCGACCGGTTTCGATCAGGCAGCCTTGCTCCAGCACGGCGATCTGATCGGACGTCACGATCGTATTCAGGCGGTGGGCAACAACCAGCGCCGTCCGGCCCTGCATTAGGCGCTCCAAGGCGAGGCGAACCTGCCCTTCATGTTCCGGGTCGAGGGCGGAGGTCGGCTCGTCCAGGACCACCAAGGGCGCGTCCTTCAGGAAGGCGCGAGCGATGGCGAGGCGCTGCACCTGACCGGCACTGAGCAGCACGCCTTGCTCGCCGACCTGCGTATCGTAACCCTCGGGCAAGCTGGCGATGAATTCGGTGGCGCCCGCCTGCCCGGCTGCCCACTCCAGGTCGGCCAAGCTTGCCCCCGGCCGGGCCAAGCGGAGGTTGTCGGCGATGGCGCCGCTGAAGAGGCGCGGCTGTTGGGGCGCCAGCGCCACAGAGGATCGCCAGACGTTGGGGGGAAGCAGCGCCAGCGGCGTGCCGTTGACGGTGATGAAGCCGTCGTCAGGCTCCAGAAAACGCAGGAGTAGGTGGATGAGCGTGCTTTTGCCGGCGCCACTGTGGCCAACCAACGCCGTGCGCGTGCCGGCCGCGAGGGAGAGCGTCACACCGGCGATCGCCGGCCGCCGGCTGTTGGGGTATTGGTACCGAACCGCCGAGAAGGTAATCGTCAGCGCTCCCTGAGGCCGTTCCACGTCCGTCGATGTGGACCGGGTCGGCGCGGGCGTGCGGAGCACCTCCGCGACACGCCCTGCTGCCGCCTTCGCCTCCATGGCGACGTGGCGCTGGACGCCGAGCTCGCGCAGCGGTCGGTAACATTCCGGCGCCAACAGCAACACGAGCAGGGCCGACTGGAACGGCAGCCGGCCGGAGAGGAGCTGAACGGCCACTATCACTGCGACCAGGCCGATGGCCATGCCCGTCATGATATCGAGCGCCATCCCGGAGAGGAAGGCTACGCGCAGCACCCGCAGGGTGCGCTCTTGAAAGGCTTCACTGGCTGCCCGCACCTGCTCACCCGCCGCCTCGCCGCGTCCGTAGAACAGGAGGGTGGGTAGCCCTTGCAGGGTGTCCAGGAACTGTGCGCCCAACCGGGAAAGCGCGAGCCAGTGTCGCTGCACCTGAACCTGGGCGTGGCTGCCCACCAGCACCATCAAGAGCGGGATCACCGGCGCGGTACAGAGCAGGACGGCGGCGCCAAGCGGGTCGACGGTGAGGAGATACAGGACCACGCACGCCGGCGTGATCAGGCTCAGCGCCTGCAAGGGGAGATAGCGGCCGTAGTAGGCTTCGAGCTGATCGACACCTTCCAGGGCCACGGTCGCCAGCTCGCCGCTGCGCTCGCGCTGCACGAAGGCGGGGCCGAGTCGTAGCAAGTGCGCGAACACCCGCTCGCGTAACTCACCGATCAGCCGCGCCGCCGCCCGCCGCGCAGACAGTTCCTCCAGTCCGGCGAGGCCGGCTCGCGCCACGACGGCGAACAACAACAAATACAACGGAGCCGCCACTTGCCCCAGGCGCTGGTGGCCGACGAAGACTCGACTGACGATGCTACTCAGCAGAGCCAGCTCCAGGATGGTGACGGGCGTGCCCAGCGCGCCGAGGACGATAGCCGGCAGTAGCTCGCGCTGTCCCGTCGCCAGCGGCGACCCTTGCTTGACGCGCATCAGGCCTGCCTTGTCCCCGCCTCCCAGCATGGCGTCGCTACCCTGTCGCGGTGTACGTCGACGTCAGTCTGACACATCCGGAATCATCGTGGTATCCGCTATAGAGAGTACATTTGCAGGGACATGAGGATAGCGATGTTGACGGCGTTCGGGGCGGCGGCGGTCACGATCATGCTGCTCAGCTACTGGCTGGAGTCGAGATCGCCCTGGTATGTGCTCAGCTTTTCGCTGGCCTGCGCGGCATCCTCGGCCTACGGTTGGTTGTCCGGCACGTGGCCGTTCGGCGTGGTGGAGGCCATCTGGGCCGGCGTCGCCTTCCGGCGGTGGTGGGTGCGGCGACGCCACGCCCGAAGCTGACCATCCAGCCCGTCGCCTCCCATTTCGCGTAACAAGGAAGTTCGGCGAGGTAAGTGGGAGTGCAAGGCAGCCCCCCATTGGACCGCTCAATGCAGCGAAGATGCTCGCCAGGATTGACGCGCTCAGCCTGCCGTTGTCCCCACCTACCTCCGCGATCGTTCGGCTGGCCGAGTGCGTTCAGCGCGGCGCTTGGCCCGGCGCGGGCAAGAGGCCGAGCTGCTGGAACAGGGTGGCGTTGTCGTCCAGCGCCCAGACCTCGGCAATCCTGCCGTCGCGGACCCGGAAGATCTCGATGCCTTCGATCGTAACGGCCTTGCCGGTGGCCGGGACGGGGCCGAGCGGCCCCGTCTGCGTGCCGTAGTGCGTGTGCCGCGCCACGACCTTGTCGCCATCGGCCAGGACCTCCTCGACCGTGACGCGGTGATCGGGGATGGCTGTGAGCAGTCGCTCGAAGGCGGCGCGAATCCCATCGAGGCCACGCGCGCCGCGATGGCGGCGCATTGTACGCTAGCAGGCAGGGGAATCGCGGACCGGACGCACCGGCCTGCTGCCGAAGCCCGCGCTGGGGAGCCGACGATGCCACAGGAAGAGGCGCCACCGATGCCGCTGCCCGAGTTCCCGGAGGTGTCCGCGTCTATCGCGCGGCGCATCGCCGAGCAGCACGGCCTCGGCGCGCGCCCGTTCGCGCGGCTGCCCTCGATCGGCGTGTTCAACGCGATCTATCGCGTGGGCGATGATCTCATCCTGCGTGTCCCCCGGCCGCACCCCAGGGTCGTGGCGATGCTGGCGAGAGAGGCCGTTGCCGTCCCCGCGGCGCGCGCCGCGGGCGTGCGGACGCCGCGGCTGGTCGTGTTTGACGACTCGCTCGCGCTCCTGCCAGTGCCCTACACCGTGTACGCGCGCGTCCCCGGCGAGCCGCTGGAGCAACTCGGCCTGGACCCGGCGGCGACGCCGGCCGCCTATCGCGCCCTGGGCCGCGACCTGGCGCGCCTGCACAGCGGGGTCTCTCCCCAGGGCCCGGCCGGCCGCCTCGGCGGGCCGAATCTGCCCCAGGATGATCCGCGGCCGCTCCCCGAGCAGTTGGCGGCGGCGGGCTATTGCTCGGTGGTCGAGGCGCGGTGGCTCGGCCGCTGGCTCGATCGCCTGCCGCCGCCCCTCCAGGAGCCGGACGCCCGGCGCTTCCTGCACGGCGACACGCAGGCGACGAATATCCTCGTCCGCCCGGGGTCGCACGAGTACCTCGCGCTGATCGACTGGGGCGGCTGCGGCTGGGCAGACCCGGCGCTCGATTGCTCGGGGATGCCGCTCGACGCCGTCCCCGACGTCCTGGCCGGCTATCGCGAGATCGCCGCCCTCCCCGACGACGCGACCGCCGAGGCGCGCATCCTCCGCTATCACCTGCACTTCGCATTAGTCAGCGTGCGCGACGCGCCCCAGCCGGAGCGCTCCTGGGGCGAGCGCCCGCTCGGCTACCTCCTCGCCGTCGTGCGCTTCCTGCTGGCAGCGCCGGGGGAGCCCTGGGCGGCGCTGCACCCCTGAGCGGGCCACCGAGCTTGTCCACCGTCTCCGGCTGGTCGCGAACAAAGCACTCACCAAAGTCGCCCGCGAGCGTTCGGCATGGTGCAACAGCGCATGACCATGGATAGCGCTACGATGAGAGTGGAACGCGCGAGGCTTCCCGAATAGACCTGATGCGAGGAGGGAAAGAGGCGTGGGCGAGGAAGAGGGAACTGTGACTGACACCCCACAAACGCACGCCGGATTCGCGGAGATCAGCGGGGCGCCGCTCTACTACGAGGTCACCGGCGTCGGCCAACCGCTCGTCCTGCTGCACCAGGGCTTCGCGGACAGCCGGATGTTCGACGATCAGGTCGCCGCCTTCGCGGCGCACTGCCAGGTCATCCGCTACGACCGGCACGGCTCCGGCCGCTCGGGCGTCCCCAGTATCCCCTACACGCACCATGCCGCCCTGCGCGACCTGCTGCGCCACCTCGACATCGCGCGGGCCGCGATCCTCGGCATGTCCATGGGCGGCGCGATCGCCATCGATTTCACCCTCGCCTATCCCGCGATGGTGGACGCCCTCATACCGGTAGAGGCGGCCGTGGGCGGCTTCGCCGCCTCCGACGCGACGCTGCGGCAGTGGGGTGAGATCGGGGCGGCGCTAGCGACAGGGGACGTGTCGGGCGCTGTCGGGCTGACGCTGCGGATGTGGGTGGATGGGCCGAAACGAAGCCCGGCTCAGGTCGACCCGGCCGTCCGGGCCCGCATGGGGGAGATGGTGGCGCACTACTACGCGAACCGGGGCGACGACCCGCCGTCGCTGGAGCCTCCGGCCATCGGCCGGCTAGGCGAGATCGGCGTCCCGACCCTCATCATCGCCGCCGATGGCGACGTGCCGGACGTCCTGGACGAGGCGGACCTCCTGCACGCCGGCATCGCCGGGTCGCGCAAGGAGGTTATTCCGGACGTCGCCCACGTGCCCAACATGGAGCGGCCCGAGTTGTTCAATCGCGTCGTGCTCGATTTTCTCGGCGCGCTGGGAACCGCTGGGGCAAATGGACTGTAGTAGCCACCGAGGTGGACCGCCGGGCGCCGGCTGGTGAGGAGCAGCGCGATGATCGGAGCGACCAAGGGCAGTGACCTGCTGAGCCACCTATTCCACGGTGTCGCCGTCGCGGCACTGCCGGTGATGCTGATCTTCGTCTGGGCAACGTCGGCGCAGTCGAGTGGCGGAGCCAAACCCAGTAACGTCGTCGCGCTCCTATCCAACAACCGCCTCGCCGAGGTAGACAGCGACACCGGCGGCCTCTTTCGTGATCTCGCCCTGGCCGGCGTGCCGGCGGCCGGCACGTTTCGCCCGCC
This sequence comes from uncultured Chloroflexota bacterium, assembly GCA_937967325.1. GTDB lineage: Bacteria > Chloroflexota > UBA4733 > UBA4733 > UBA4733 > UBA4733. Next base: position 4,823 of record CALBSQ010000401.1, on the reverse strand, counting down.
CGGCCACTACCTCGCCCTGAGCCGCGATCGCCACGCCCTGTACGTGCTCGTCCCCGACCAGCCCGCGGGGAGCAATCGGCTCGTGGTGCTGGCCTTGCCCGACCTGAGCCGGCGAGCAACCTACTCCTTCGCCTCCGGCGATGCCCGCTATCAGAGCCTGGCCGTTGGTCCCGTGACCGGCCACGTCTACCTGTTCGGCAGCCGCCCGGGTACGGCCGTGGTGAGCGAGCTGGACCCCGAACAGGGGGCGATCCTGCACACCTGGGCCGTGAAGTCCCTGGCCAACTGGACTCCCAAGGGGCCCGTGCCCGGTGACTTCCTCATCTACCAGGCGGCAGTCGCGCCCGGCGAGCGCACCCTCTACTACAGCTACTACGGCGGCCGCCTCGACCTGGCCGGCATCGATTGGCTCCAGCGCACGCCGGACGGCGTGATCCCCTGCCGGGCAACCCTCAAGAGCGGCGCCTGCCTGCCCGGCATTGCTGGGTTCCAGTTCTATGGCGACGGGGTGCTCGCGGTCAGCGCGGACGACACCAGCTCTGGAACGGTCTTCGACGTCGACCGCTCCGGCCAGGTGCGCCGGACGCTATACTTTCAGCTTGGTGGTGGCTTCCTAATGGACTTCGCGCTTGATGCGCGCGCGGGCAAGCTCTACGCTGTTGGCTCTTGTGGTTACCGCGGTGGCCTGAGCGTCCTCGATCTCCAGAGCGGGGCCGCGGAGGATCCGGTTCCGCCCGGTCCACCCGGAATGCCCGCCGAGCACGTACCCTGTGGCCAGCGCCTGGCGCTGCTGCCGAATGGGCATCTGGTGGTGGGGAATGTGCCGGGTGCGCTGAATCCGCGGGCCGGTGTCGGCGGCGCGCTCCTCTTTCTCGATACGGCGACCGGCCAGACTTTACGCGAAGTCCCGACCAGCTCCCAGCCCATCGACGTGCTGGTGCTGCCGCCAGCCTGATGGTGCTGGGCGGGCCGCCGCGGCGACGGCCAAGGGGTCCATGTCAGAGGCTACGCACGCCTGACATACGTCAATGTCAATCGCCATAATGCGGGCTACACTCCAGCATGAGCTTGCGCCCGCTCTCCAGTCGCGGGAAGGTGATGCGCAGGCTCCGCGACGCTGAGGCCGACCACAAGCCGGCTTGCGATCCGTGCAGTCGATGCACGCGTGGGGATGGGGTCCGCTCGTCGCCATCGAGTTGCTCCAACGCCCGGATAACCCGTCGCTGGTCGTCTCGAGCGACGTCGCTCAGGCTGGTGAGGAAGATCGAGCATGATCCCAGACCGCGGGTGGCCGGCCCTATGCCCAGCTCCGCGCGGTCGCGCTGGTGAATGAGGAGCTCCCGCCAGCGGCGGACCCGGCGACCGGCCGGACCTACGGGCGGCTCGCCTGCGCGGTGGCCGAGGCGCCTGGGCTGCTTGGATGGGGCCGCGATGGCGCGGCACAGGTGGCGTCTGCTTGCAAGCTCGCCCGGCGGCTCTGGGGCTTCCCATCCGGCTAGCGCCGAGCGCCGCTGCCGCTCAACAGCAGCCCTCATGGAGCAGAACGTACCGGAGCTTGTCCGTCCCCGGCCGCGTCGAAGCATCGTCAGCCCGTTCCTGCCCTGCCTCAGGGGCGTGCTGCGACTCGCGACGATAGGCGCGATAGACCACGCCGTGCGGCGCAGGTGCGCCATGAGCGGCCAGTGCGTCACGCAGCTTGGCCGCCTGAAACGGGTGGGTGACAAGCTGCAGGGCCTGCTCGACCGGAAACCACCCGGCGGCGAGACACTCCATTCCTCCAGCCGGCACGCCGCTAGAATGATGGCAGAGAAAGGCGAGCTCGATGATGGTGGAGGCGCTGATCTCCGAGTACACGGAATACACGCCGACCAGACGACCGATGCCGATACCGCAGCCGCTTTCTTCGACCACCTCGCGGGCGAGCGCCGTCAGCGGATCCTCGCGCTGCTCCACCTGACCGCCCGGCGGTTCCCAGCCGCGGCGCGGGGTCTGCACGAGAAGCACCTCTCCCACCGCGTTGGTCACCACGGCGCTGACGGCGACGATGTGACGAGGCGATTGATCCGCCACGGTGATAATCCTCTCCTACTGCGCCGACGACCGTCGCCGCGGAAGTGATCGAGTCCTCGGAGCCATTTTCCCCGTTGGAACGTGGACAGGCTGCGCGGATGGCGCGCCTCCACGTGCCGGGCAGCGGGTACAGTGCTACGTGGTCGATTCCGCGTCGCGACACCTTTGGCGTATCATATGCTGGTGGCAACGAAAGGGACCGGATGACTGAAGCGCTGGAGAAGGCCATAGGCAAGGCGCGGTCGCTCTCGCCGGAGATCCAGGATCGCGTGGCCGATCTGATCGAGCAAGAATACGAACAGGCTGAGTGGCGCCAGCGTGTCGAAAGCCCGGAGAGTCTGACGCTCCTGGACAAGCTTGCCGACCAGGCGCGGGCGCGAGAGCGTGCCGGCCAGACCACGCCGCTCGATGACTTGCTTTGAGGTCGACGAAGACCCCGGAGTTCGATGAGCTGTTTGCTGAGCTGCCTGACGCAATTCAGCAGCAGACGAGAGACGCCTACCGCACGTGGATGGCGAATCCGCGCCATCCGGCCCTGCACTTCGAGCGCATCCGGGGTCGGCGTGAGCTCTGTTCGGTGCGCATCACACGTGACTACCGGGCAGTCGGGCTGTATGATTCTCCCAACAAGGTCGTCCGGTTCTGGATCGGTCCGCATGCTGAGTACGATCGACTGATCGGACGATCCTGAAAAAGGCAAGTCAGTCCGGTCTGCGTCCTCTGCCGGCATCGCGCCGGCCGGACCAGCCCGCGCAAGCGGGCTTCGCCGGGGTAGCCCGCGACTTCAGTCGCCAGGGTTCAGACGTCACCTGAACTTGCCGGTCCCACCAACTCAGTAGCGGTGCAACTCATAGTGGCTGGCTAGCCTGCCTTGGACGATGTCGCGGAGCCAGGCCAGGTGATCCGGCAACTCTGCCACCGCCAGCCATCGGAGGTCGGTCACCCGTCCGCTGTCCGGGTCGCCCGGCTGGTCCTCCGGTACATGCGGCCACTCCCCAGGCTTTAGCTGCGCATTGAAGACAAGGTGAATGCTGCGCTCTCCTGTGCGCACCGCTACGAACTCCGTTACGGCGAGTACAGAGCCGAGGACCACGTCCCAGCCGATCTCCTCCCGCGCCTCGCGCGCGGCAGCTGCGGCGAAGCTCTCGCCCGGCAGCAGGCCCCCACCGGGCAGGGACCAGCGAGCAAACCCCGGCCCTCGCGGTGTCGCCGCGTAGACGCTGTACTCCTGGAGCACACAGCCGGCGTGCAGCACGGCGACGTGGGCGCGATCGCTCACAGCTCTTCCTCCATATACTGCTCTGCATTGTAGCGGAACCATACCGAGGGCAATCCGCGCGAATAGCAACGGGGAGGAGTCGCGGTGTATCTGCCCCGCGATCGACCTTACCGACCATGAGGATATTCTGGCCGGGAACGTCTTCACCCACAACCATCCACAAGGGTGGGGATTCCCGGGGGATGATCCGCGCCACGCCGGAAACAGCTTCTCCCTTGAGGACGTGTTGTTGGCGAGCCGGCACCGACTCGCGGAGATCCGCGCCGGCACACCGGTCTATCGCTATTCCATGCAACCAAGGGCCGCCGGTTGGCCTTCGCCGGACGCGCTGCAGCAGGCGTTCGCCATTGCGGACGCGAGTGGGGACCGGCGCATCCCCGAAGGCCTACTGCGTGGTACCATCGACCTTGAGCTGGTCAATGCTGAACACCTCCACGAGGTGTGGCAGGAAGTCGCATCCGTGCTCGGTCTGGAGTATTCTCGAGAACGGTTCGCCTGATGAGCAGCATCCTCGACCAAAGCCTTGCTATCCCACGTTTCAGCCCGGTCTGCGCCTTCGGCCGGCATCGCACCGGCTTTCGACAGTGCGTGGCATTCGCGGAGCAGATTCCGCGGGAAATCTGGACTGGTGAATGCACCCATGAGCAGCCCTATCCCGGCGATCACGGCATCCAGTTCGAGTCGGTGCCGGGCGCAAAGGTGACGCGGCCGCACGTGCCGGTCAGGTCGGTGTAGTATCGCTCTCTCCCAAAGTCGAGTGTAGAAAGTGTACGCGCAAGACTGTTGGCGACACGGCATATGAGGCGCAAGGGTCGAGAGGCCATGATCGAGCAGACAACGGCGTGGGACGCCATCTTCCGGCGTCAGGGGAACATCTGGACGCGCCCCCAGGAGGACATGCCTCGCCTGCTCGACGTGCTCGTCGCGCAAGGCGCCAAAACTCTCCTGGACCTCGGCTGCGGGACGGGGCGCCACGTTGTCTACTTCGCCCAGCACGGCTTCTCCGTCCACGGGCTGGACAACTCGCCCGAGGGACTCCGCCTGACCGAGCAGGCGCTCCGCGACGCGGGCCTCACCGCTCACCTGCACCTGCAGGACATGTACGACCCGCTGCCCTATGCCGATAGCTCCTTCGACGCGATCGTCGCCGTCCAGGTCATCCACCACGCCAGGAACGCGACAATCAAGCAGCTCATCGGCGAGCTGGACCGCGTCCTCAAGCCGGGCGGCACTATCTTCGTCAGCGTGGCGAGTCTGCGCGATCAGGGGACGCGCTTCGATGAGCTCGAGCCAGGCACGCTTGTTCCCCTGGATGGCAAAGAGGCGGGACTGCCGCATCACTTCTTCACCCCGGATGAGCTACGCGAGGTGTTCGGCCAGTTTGACGTCACCGGCGTCCACCTGGACAGCACCAAACACTATTGCCTCCTGGCGCGCAAGCCGGGCTGACTGGCGCAACGCGAAATCCTGGGGG
>CALBSQ010000400.1 GCA_937967325.1 uncultured Chloroflexota bacterium | reverse complement strand
ATTGGGGGGCCGGGGGGGGCCATCACCGCACCAGCCCATGCTGCCCATCGCCTCATCAATTCATTGCCCCACGGGCGACCGGGCGATCTCGGCAATTGCCGCCGCGCCCGTGTCCACCTCGTCCTCCGTGACGAAGCAGGCGCAGCACAGCCGGACGCCGCCGATGCCGTCGGGACCACGGTTCGCCCGCAGGTGCATGCCGCGCGCACGCAGCCGCTCGGCCAGCGCCTCACCTGGCATCCCCTCGATGGCCGCGCCCACCATCCCGGTGCGCAGCTCGGGGCAGCGCGGCGCGAACTCGATCACCCCCGGTATGCCCGCCAGGCGCTCGCGCATCCGCTCGACCAGCATGCGCTCGCGCGCCGCGATCGCCGCGAGCCCGAGGTCCGCGACGAAGTCGATGGCCGCTCCCATCGCGCGGACCACCGGCCAGTAGCGCGCGCCGAACTCGAACTTCTCGCCGGTGGTGGGCGCCTGCCAGGTTGCCGTCTCCGGGTCGAAGCTGGCCGTCCTTCCGGCGCCAACCCAGGAGGGGGAAAGGTCGTCCAGAAGGTCGCGACGCGTCCAGAGCATGCCCGACCCGAAAGGCCCGAGCAGCCACTTGTAGGCGCCGGCTGCGTAGAAGTCGCAATCGATCTGGCGTACATCGACGGGGAGCTGCCCGACCGCCTGGCAGCCGTCGAGCATGAGCAAGGCGCCATGTCGGTGGGACAGATCGGCCAGCTCCCGAGCGGGAGCGCGGAGTCCGTTTTCGGAGTTGACGTGGCTGAGGGAGATCAGTCGCGTGCGCCGGCTGATCAGCACGCGCACGGCGTCCAGGATGGCCTCCGGGCCGGCGTCGGGCAGCTCCAGACGGATGGGACGGATGCCGTGGCGCTGGGCCAGCACCGCCCAAATGGCGCGGGCGGCGGGGTGGTCGCCCCCGCCAAAGATCACCTCATCGCCTGCGCGCCAGCGCAAGCCATGCCCGACGATGTCGAAGCCTTCTGCAGTGTTGCGGACCAGCGTGACCTCGTCGTCGTCGCCGCCGAGCAGGCGCGCGATCTTTTCGCGGGTCTCTCCAGCCCCGGTAAACGCCTCGCGGGAGAAGGCCATGCCGTCCGGACCTTCCTCGCTCACCTGTTGAGCCAGGCCGATCAGGGTGTTGGTGACCGGGAGCGGGCTGGGGCCGATTCCTCCTGCGTTGAGATAGATGCCGGCCTTGAGCGCCGGGATCTGCGCGCGCAGCGCGGCAACGTCCATTGATTGACGACTCCTCCTCTGTCCGGCCGGCCTGGCCCACGACCACGGCCGCGCAAGCGACGTCGCGGCCCGTCAGCGACACAGCGTCGAGCCACCCGGCCCCGAGAGGGCCTATCGTACACCAGCAGCAGGACGGATTGCCGCGGCGGTACAGTGACCACGTAGCCTCCCCTGATATGGGCGTAGGAGTTGTCACGGCGGCATCAGTTCGGTCTGCCAAGAGTGGAGGGTGCGGTGAAGGTGAACTGGGAGCAGGCGCTCTCGTGGCGTGTCGCGCCGCGGAAAGGAGTGCGATCATGCCTGAGCCGGACTTGCTGGTAACCAAGTTCACCATCCCACTGCTGCGTTCACCGTGGCTTCAACGCTCGCGGTTGCTCACGGTGCTCGATCAAAGCCGCTCGGTTCCCTTGACCCTGCTCTCGGCCCCGGCCGGCTTCGGGAAAACGACGCTGCTCACGGCCTGGGCCAGCCAAGGCGCCAGCCAGGTCGCGTGGTTGACGCTTGATGAACAGGATAACGACCCGACGCGCTTCTGGGCCTATGTGATTGCCGCGCTCAGGCACAGCGGCTCTCCTGTAGGAGAAGCAACGCTCGCGATGCTGCACGCGGCGCACCCTCCGCTGCTGACAGGCGCTCTGACGTCACTCCTCAACGAGCTGGTGGCGCTGGCGCAGGACAGCGCGCTGATCCTGGATGACTATCATCTGATACGCGAACAGGCGATTCATGATTCACTGCAGTTCTTGCTCGATCATCTTCCTCCTTGCCTGCACGTGCTCCTTGCCAGTCGAGGCGATCCCCAGTTGCCTCTGGCTCGTCTGCGGGCGCGGGGACAGATGGTCGAGATCCGCCAGACGGATCTGCGCTTGAGTGGCGAAGAAGCAGCGACGTTTCTGACTCAGGTCATGGGCCTGGCTCTGACAGAGGACGAGATAGGTCGCCTGGAATCGCGCACCGAAGGCTGGGTCGCCGGACTCCAACTGGCGGCGCTCTCTCTACGCAGACACCATGATGTCTCGGCCTTTATCCAGGCATTTGTCGGCAGCCATCGCTTCATCCTGGATTATGTGCACGAGGAGATCCTTGCGCCATTGCCTGAGTCGCAGCAACGCTTCCTACTCCAGACGTCTGTGCTCACCAGAATGAGCGCCGAGTTATGCCGGGCGCTGACCGGGGAACCGGCCAGTCGGACGATCCTGGAGTCCCTCGAGCGCGCCAACCTCTTTCTGGTTCCTCTCGACGAGGAGCGGCGCTGGTATCGCTTCCACCCGCTCTTCCGCGAGGTGCTGCTGGCGCGCTTACAGGCCACCCAGCCGGAGCAGGTAGCGCGCCTGCACCGGGCGGCGGCGCTCTGGTATCAGCAACAGGACTGGCTCCACGAGGCAATCCCCCATGCCCTGGCGACGCGGGACTTCTTTTTTGTGGCCTCCTTGCTCGAGGGCGGTGTCGAGCGCTTGTATCTGCAAGGGGAGATGACAACGCTGCTCACCTGGATCAAGCTGCTTCCCCAAGCGGTCTTGCGCGCGCATCCGCGCCTTGCCACGAGCTACATCTTAGCGTTCAATCTGCTGTTCCCTTTCTCTCATCAACAGCTAGAGGAACGGGAGCGTCTTCAGCAACTCCGAGCAGGCGTAGAGCAGACGTTGCAGAGCGACGACCAGTCCTCCTTGACGCTCGCCGAGCGGGACCGACTGCGCCAGCGGCTCACCATTCTCGATGGCTGGGGACTGGTGGCACAGGCGCTCTCCGATGGCAATGTGGAGCAACTGCACCGGCTTGGCGAGCAGGCGCAGGACATGCCGCTGGATGACGACAGCATGTGGCAGCAGCATAGGCTGGCGCCGTTCGCTATCGCCTGGCGCATGGCGGGCAATTTCCCCCCGATGGCAGCGGCCTTGCAGGAGAGCCAAATCCTGTGGGGGCTGATTGTCGCCCTGATCGCCTCGGGGCAGTTGCGACAGGCAGACGACCGTTGCCAGGAACTCCAGCAGTTGGTCGACCGTCTGGGAGGACCACTCCCGGTGGCGGCGTATCCCGATTTGTTCCAGGCTCAGCTTGCCTACGCACGGAACCAGTTGGAGGTCGCCAAAAGCGCGGCGCGGACGGCCATTGCGAAGACGGCGCCCATGCAGTACATGGACATTCTCATGGGTGCCTCTGAGGTGCTCGTTCGCGTCTGCCTTGCCCAGGGTGATCTGGCCGGCGCTGAACACGCCGTAGGCGAGATGGAGCGAGTGAACCAGTCTGCCGGAATCCCGCTCTTTCGTCCCTGGATTGAGGGTCTCTGGGTCCATCTCTGGCTGGCCCAAGGCCGCCTCATGAAGGCGGCGGACTGGGCCGAACACACCCCATACCGTCAGGAGCCCCTCTTCTACAGCCGCGAAGGCGCCTATCTGGCGCTGGTACGCGTCTATCTGGCGAAGCGCCAGTATCCACAAGCCTTGCAGCTGCTCACCGCGCTCCTGAGCAGCGCGGAGCAGGTTGCGAGAGTGGGGAGTATGATCTCCATCCTGGCTCTGCAGGTGGCCGCGCTGCAGGCGTCGGGCGCCCCACAAGACGCGCTTCGCGTACTCCATCGCCTGCTCACCTTGGCAGAGCCTGAAGGGTACATGCGCGTCTTTCTCGATGCTGGAGCGCCGATGCGCCAGGCACTGCAGGCATTGCTCACCATAGAGCAGGAGGCTGTTTCTCCGGTCCTGGCTGCCTACGCTCATACCGTGTTCGATGCCTTTGCCGGCGAGCAGCCTCAGAAGGTGACAGGGCGGAGCATCCCCCTGGTCCCCACATCGCTGCCGCGCACTCGTCCTCAGGCCGCGCCAGCGCTGCCTGAGCCACTGACCGTGCGCGAACAGGAGGTCCTGCGTCTGCTCGCGGAGGGGGCCTCCAATAAGGAGATCGCCAGGCAACTGGTGGTCTCGCTCGCCACGGCCAAGAAGCATGTCGCCAGTATTCTCGGCAAGGTTGGAGCGGCGAATAGGACTCAGGCGATTGCCCATGCACGGGCGCTCTCTTTGCTCTAGCGCGGCCGCGGCGTCACCGCGCGGTCGGCAATGCCGGGATCGCACCGCCCTCGCCTCAGGTCGGTATCCTTTTGGCCACCATCTGCGCGGCGCTTCTCGCCGCCTCTCTGCACCGCGAAAGTATCCTCGAAGTAGTCTTTCGACCACTACGCTCGTGCCTGCCGAGCGCGTATGCTGCTGCTCAGTGAAGAAGAGTAACCCGAACGGAGCAGAAGCGTGTGAGCTATGTCATTCGTGTGAAGGGACACCTGGACCCTTTCTGGCAAGCATGGTTCGAGAACCTCGTGATCACGCACGAGAGCGAGGGCACGACCCTGCTTTCCGGCCCCATCAAGGACCAAGCGGAGCTCTGGGGCATGCTCATCAGGATGCGCGATCTGGGGCTGACGCTCCTCTCGCTAGAGGCGAGCACGCCGATGCAGCCAGTGCAGTAACGGTACAAGAAAGGAACGCAGGACATGACAACGGAAACCAGCGTCAACAGTCAATCGACCGCGACCGCGCGGGAGCACGATACCACCGGCTTCGTCACCTCGAAGGACGGCGCCACCATCGGCTATCGCCAGCTCGGCCACGGTCCGGATGTCGTGCTGCTGCATGGCGCCATGGAGTCAAGCCAAAGCCACATGCAGCTCGCCGAGGCGCTCGCTGATGTCTTCACCGTCTACCTGCCCGACCGCCGTGGCCGCGGCCTCAGCGGCCCCTACGGCAAAAGTTACAGCATTCGAGAGGACGTTGAAGATATGGACGCTCTCCTCACCAAGACGGGCGCCCACAATGTCTTCGGGGTCAGCTCAGGAGGCGTCATCTGGCTCCAAGCGGCGCTCACCCTGCCCGCCATTTACAAAGCCGCCGTCTACGAGCCAGCGCTGATCGTCAACAACTCGGCGTCAATGGCCTTTGTGGCGCGCTATGACAAGGAGATGGCCCAAGGCAAGGCGGCCGCGGCGCTCGTCAGCGGCATGATAGGAACACAGATGGGGCCACCGATCCTCAACCTCATGCCCCGCTGGCTGCTCGAGCTGCTGACGAGCATGGCGATGAAAAGCGAGGATAAGAAGGCACAGGGCGACGACGTGACGATGAGGACGCTCGCTCCGACGCTGCACTATGACCTTCAACTGGTGGTCGAGATGAGCGAGCAGCTGGAGAGCTTCAGGGCTGTACACGCCGAAGTACTCTTGCTCGGCGGAAGCAAGAGCCCGGCCTACCTGAAAGCCGCCCTTGACGCTTTGGAGAAGGTCTTGCCAAATGTCAAACGCACGGAGTTCCCCGGACTTGATCATGGCGGCTCAGGCCCTACCAATAGAGGCGGCCAGCCGGAACGGGTGGCGCAAGAGCTGCGCCGATTTTTTGCCTGACGTTTCACGTCGACGAGCGTTGCCGGCGCAGCTTTCGGTAAGCAGCGGGCAGGCAGTTGAGACCTTCGCCCAGGGGCAGCGCCATGCGCCCGAACTGGGCGCCGCGATTACCGCCACTGGCAGCTACGTCGCCGAGATCGTCTGTACCGCCTGCAGGAGCGCGGCCGGGAGAGGCGTGGCGGCGGCGGCAACGGCTCCGTCAATCTCCTCAGGCGACGCCGCCCCGCTGAGCACCACGCTGACCTCGGGCGGGGCGAGGGCGAAGCGGATGGCGCCCGCGGTGATGCCGCCCGGCTCGGCGGCGAACAGCGCTTCCAGCGCCGCCACGCGACGCCGCTCCTCCTGTCCAAGCTGAGGCAGCATCTCGTCGCGGGCCGAGCCGAACAGCCCCATCTTGAGCGGGCTGCCCAGGATCACGCCGACGTCTTGCGCCCTGGCCTCGGCGAGGAGCGGGGCCGCGCTCTGGTCGAGCAGGTCATAGCGCTGGAAGACCAGCATGGTGTCGAAGGCGTCGGTGTCGAGGCAGCGGCGGAGGAACTCCACGTCACGTCCGGTGATGCCCAGGTACCGGCACTGCCCACGCTCCCGAAGCTCCCGCATCCCATCCAGGGCGCCGCCCGGCCCGAAGATGCGCTCCATTGGCGGCTCGGGCGGCGTGTGCAGTTGAAAGAGGTCGACGCTATCACGGCCTAGCCGCCGCAAGCTGGCCTCGGCGCTGGCGACGGCGGCGGCGCGCGAGAAGTCGAAGTCGGGCGGCAGGTGGCCGCATTTCGTCGCCACCAGGCACGCGTCGTCCCTGCCGGCCAGCGCCGCACCCACGACCGTTTCGCTGTGGCCGCCGATATAGCACTCGGCCGTGTCGACGTAGGTGATACCCAGGGCGAGCGCTCGGCGCACCGTCGCCATTCCCGCCTCCCGCGGCAAGTCGCTGTGCCGGCCCAGCAGCCAGGCTCCGCCGAGTCCCATCTCGCTCACCTGAAGCCCAGTCCGGCCGAGTCGCCGCGTACGCATGGGCGTGCTCCTCCTTCCGCAGGCGTCGTTCGCGTGTCTTCCAACCGCATATGGTAGCGACGCCGAGGCGCTCGCCGCCTGCGCTTGTGCATGGCTGGATGGACGGGCGCTCAGATTACTGGCGCATCCAGAGCGGCCTGCATCTGCTTGGCCGCCGCGTGCAGGCCATCTTCTACCGCCAGCTTGTTCTCCATGATGTCGGTGTCGTACGTCTGGAAAATGTCACCGATCTTGGCCCAGGCCGGCACGAGCGGCTCAGGAACCGCCACCGGCGCCGATTTGAGGAACGCCTTCCAGTCCGGATTGCTCGTGTAAAACGGATCCGTGAATCCCGACTTGAAGTAGGGCTCGATCTCCAGCAACTGGCAGCGCTTCAGACGGATGGGCTTGCTGATCAGCCAGTTCAACAGGTCCACGGTCTCGGGAATGTGCCGGCCGGACTTCAGCACCTCGAAGGTCCCGCCGTTGCCGATCGTCACCCGTGGCTTGCCGTTCTGATGGGGGAATGCCGCGAACAGGCGGCGCCAGCCCGGCTTCTTCCCGGCGATGACCCATGCTCCGGAGCTGCCTGCCATCAACGTCTGGCTGTCCTGGTCGACGCCTTTCGGCACCGGCCATACGGAACAGAAGAACACTTGATTCGCGGGAGACATGTCAGTGGTTACGACTGGCATATTGGTGCGATCGGCCCCGTCGACCGTGCCTCGCACCAGCGGAGACGGTCCGGCGGCTGGTGTCGGGTGGCGGGTGACGGTAGACTGATTTCGCATCGCGAGGAGGACAGGATATCTCAGCGCCCGTACGGAGCCCGGCGAGCTTCCTTGCCCTCTTGGGTGGGTTTCCGGAGCGGCGCCCGCTAGAGATGCAGATCCTGGAGGAGCAGGAAGGGGCGCGGCACCGGCGCCAGCTCGTCGAGTACACCGGGGCTGACACCCGCATACCGGCTTTCCTGCTCCTGCCTGACCTTACTCCAGCCGTCGCGACCGGATTGGCCGCCGTGTTGGCGATCCACCAGGACGGGGACCGGGCCACCCAGGATATCGGCAAGAGCGAGCCTGCGGGGCTCACCGGAGACGCGGACCAGCGCTACGGGCTGGAGCTGTGCCAGCGGGGGTACGTCGTCCTCTGTCCGGATCGCGGCGGATTCGAGAGCCGGCAGCAGGTCGCGAGCCGGTTCTCCGGTCTGGGCGCCGGGCTCTTCGAGCTGCGGCGCGCGGTGGACTGCCTCCTCGCCCACCCGGCGGTGGATGGTCGTCGCATCGGGGTGATCGGGCACTCTGCCGGCGGCTGGTGGGCGGCGATGCTGATGTTCATCGACCCGCGCCTCCGCGCCGGCGCGACCTCCTGCAGCACCTGGCTGTGGCGTTGGAGCGCCATCCCGAAGGAGCGGCTCCCGCCCGGCTACCATCTCGCCAAGCCGCCGTTGCCTGGTCTGCTGGATTGGGGCGACCAGGACGATATCCTTGCCGGCATAGCCCCGCGGGCCTACCTGGAGACGCGCGGCGACGTCCTGCCGCCGTTCGCGCCCGCCGATTTGACCGGCAAGGCACGGGCGCGCTACGAGCAGCTCGGTGTGCCGGAACGGTTCGATTATGTCGCCTACGGTGGCGGCCCGCATCGCTTCCGGGAGGATATGCGCGAGCGCTCCTATGCCTGGCTGGATCGCTGGCTGGCTGCACCGTAGCCAGCCGGGCCGATGCGCGCCTTTTGGACAGGCGGCTACCATCCTACCGCTGTGTGGCCCGGGTTGGTTGCGGCGAGGGATCATCACGAGAGCGGCCTGTGGCGCCTTCCGCCCCTCCTGACAGCCTATGCTGGCACAGGACGGACCCAGACGGGAATACGGCAAGGGCGTGTGACATGCGCCACTCGTTGGTCGTCGTCGGGTCCGTGCTGTACGCTATGGCTGCGAGCGCGGCAACCCATCATGCGTCGGCTGAGTGCCCGTTCAGTCAGAAGGGAACACGGTGACTGTGCCCATCGCCAGGAGCGATATCATCCAGGGTGCCAACTGGCCGGAGCCGGTCGAGGTCGCCCTGGTCGAGGAGATCGACGGCGGTGCCTACGTGCGCATCGTGGGCGAGTTGCGCCAGTCCCGCGGCCACGTCGACCGGTTCCTCTCGCGTGAGGAGGCCGGACGCCTTACCGCGCAGACCAAGCTCACCGGTCTGTGATACGGAGGGCAGAGGAGCTGTCGCATGCAACGTGACGAGGCACTCGCGCTCCTCGGCGCGCACCGCAAGGAACTGGACGGCTTCGGCGTGAAATCCATCGCCATCTTTGGCTCCGTGGCGCGCAATCAGGCGCGTCCCGATAGCGACGTGGACGTGCTGGTGGAGTTCGGCATTCCGGTCGGCTTCTTCGAGCTGATTCGTCTGGAGCGCCACCTGGCCGACCTGTTTGGCCGGCGCGTCGACCTCACCACCCCCGGCGGCCTCAAGCGCCAGTTGCGCGATCGCATTCTGCGGGAGGCCGTCTATGCAGCCTAGGGAGTGGCGAATGCGGATTGAGGACATGCTGGAAGCAGCGGCCCATTGTCGCGAGTATGTCTCCAGCCTGGACTTCCCCGCCTTCGCCGCCGATCGTAAGACCGTGGACGCCGTGGTCCGCAACTTGGAGGTCATCGGTGAAGCGGCTCGCTACATCCCGCCGGAGATCGAGCTACGCTACTCCGTTATCCCCTGGGCGGACATCCGCGGCATGCGGCACCGCATCGCGCACGGCTACTTCGCGATTGACCTTGCTGTAGTTTGGAGCACCGTCACGGACAGCCTGGACGCGCTCGTGCCCTCGCTGCAGCAGTTGCTGCGGCAAGAAGGCGAATCAAGGAGCGACAGCGAGCGGGAGCGCATTACAGAAGAGGACACCTGATGACCGCCTTCCACAACATCGCCATCCCCCACAAGGATATCCTGGCCGGGCGCCTCACCATGGACGTCTTCGCGGCCGACCTGTGGGAGGTGGCGAATGGGCGTGGGCCGGCTGACCGAGCGGGTGAGCACGCTGGAGAGGACGACCCTGGTTTTCACCCTCCCCGCCAGCGCCGCCGCCGAGGCGGTGGAGCAGCTCAAGGAGCAGCTCTTCTGCCTGCAGCAGCGGTCCGGCCGCTACCTCTTCAGCAACCAGCCCAACCTGAACCGCGTCCTGCTCACGCGCATGGAGAACTGACGCCGACCGCGATCGCGGAGGCGGAGGAGGCGTTGCTCAAGCGCGCCATGGGGCGCTCGCCGCTCAAGGTCTATGTCAGGCCGGAGCGCGACGACGGCATCCCGGACACGCCCGAGCTGAAGCTGCTGGTCCTGCGCGACGCCGACGAGGCGGCGATGCGGACGTTCCTGGAGCGCAAGGGCGGCACGCCCCGCGTCCACCGCAACACCCTCTTCTTCCTGACGCCGCTGGGCGGCGAGCACACCGCCCTGGCCACGCTGCTGCGCAAGCGGCTGGCCTATGAGACACTGACCCGGGAGGCGCTGCCGACGCTCTCGCCGGCCCAGCGCAAGGAGATCACCGATGGGCTGAAGAAGGCGGACGGCGACCTCGGCGAGGCGTTGCGCCGCGCCTACCGCCGCCTCTCCCTCCCCAGCCGCGACGGCGTCAAGGAGGGCGACCTGGGCATCCCCACCTACGGCGCGTCCAAGTCGCTGGACCAGGAGGTCTATGACAAGCTGCGCCTGGACGGCGAGATTCTGGTGCGCGTGGCGCCGCGCGTCATTCAGTTGCTCTACCTGCGCACCCGGGAGTAGGTCGGCACCGAACAGCTCTACCAGGCCGGGCTGCGCACGCCGGGGGAGGGGCGGGCCAAGGACCCCGGCGCCTGGGAGGCCGGCATTGCCGAAGGCGTGCGCGGCGGCATCTTCGGCCTGGGGGAGCTGGCCGATGGGCAGCCCAGGTGCCTGTTCTTCGGCGAGGAGCCGTCCATCTCGCTGAGCAGCGGCGAGATCCTCATCAGCGCCGAGCTGTGCCAGGCGCAGCGGGCCGCGGCGAAGACGGAGGCATCCACGTATGTGCCGACGCCGGATGGCCAGGGCGGAACGACCAGCGTCCGCGATCCCGAGCCGGGTCCGCCCCCACCCGGCCCGGTCGGGGCCGCCGTCGGCGGTACGAGCCCACTCCCGGCCGCGCGGGGCCACCTGAGCCTCACCTTCAGCGTGCCGAAGGGTAAGGTGTCCGGGCTAATGGGCGTAATGAACCTGCTCCAGCAACGCTTCAACCGGATGGACATCACCATCGCGGTCGCCGACGGGCACTTGTCAGACCAGGATTACGAGGACAAGGTCCGCGAGGCATTCCGTCAGCTCGGCATCACCGCCGTCGAGCGGGAGTGACTGCGTAGGTATCGGAAGTAACGTCGCTCGGTTGGGCCAATGAGAGCAGCGTTGATGGCTGATACTGACGCGTTCAGACGATGCGCGCTAAGGCGGCAGCGCGGCGAGCACTCCAGGGAGAGTGTTCTCCTGCTGCGCCGCCCCAGTCAGCACGTTGCCCAAGGCGGTGAACTGGAGCAATTGGTGGTGGCAGTGTTCGGCCATCCCAGTGGTATCCTGGTCCTCGACAAGTCCGGCATCCCCAAGAAGGGCACCAAGTCGGTTGGTGTGGCCCGGCAGTATTGCGGCCGACTGAGTAGGGTAGAGATCTGTCAAGTGGGCGTCTTCCTTGCCCACGCCTCGACGCCGGAGCTCTCCCACCCTAACCCGATTCCGGCCGTAGCCCCCATGTCACCAGACCGAGAGAAGGCGTACGATTGAACAAGGGATTTGCGCACAGCCCGCTGGCGGACATCAACTTGATCCGCGACAACCTGCACGACAGATACCACAAAGGCTTCCCAGTCCTCAAGGAGCTCATTCAGAATGCCGACGACGCTGGCGCCACACAACTTGACATTGGCGGGAGTCGTGGGCTGCCACAGGCTGACCATCCCCTGCTGCGCGCTCCGGCTCTATTTGTGGCAAACGATGGGAGATTCACCTACGAGGATTACTGGGCAATCCGCTACATGGGTCTGAGTAATCGAGCGTCCGAGAAATCCACGATCGGGAAGTTCGGCCTCGACCTCAAAAGCGTGTTCCATCTCTGTGAAGCTTTCTTCTATCTTGCCTCGGTGTTTCCCGATACTTCGGATCGATCATCCAAGAGTCCGGGGGGCAGCGTGCTCAATCCCTGGTCGAGCGGCCCTGACGTTCCGATATACATTCATGCGGACTGGGATTTCTTCTCCGAAACGGCGCAGCAGCAGATCGTCGAGCAGCTACGCCCGGTGTTAACCTACGATCCCTAGTTCTGCCTGTGGATTCCCCTCCGGAGCGCGGGCCAACTAGACGGCTGCGACCCGATCACTCCATACTACCCGGGAGATCAGGACAATCTGATCGCGTTTCTGGCCGGGACGGACCTCCTCACCGAAACGGCCAACCTCCTCCCAATGCTCAGGAGCCTGAAGGCCATCCGGCTCTGGGAGCCAATCAACGGTCGTCTGCCCACGGCGCCCGCAATGCGGTTCGAGCTGCACGGCAAGAGCCGGCGTTGGACGTCCGCTACTGACTTGGCCCCCGGCGACCACGAATTCGTCGGCGAGGTGGAAGTGACCACGTCGCGTCGTGGCCTCAGCCAGCGGACGCTCTTTGCCGGCATCGAGCGTCTCTATAACAGCCCGGTTCTGAAGGAGCTGCAGCGCTCAAATGTCTGGCCATCCTGGAGCACGGTCAATTCTGCGACCGGCGCTACGGAGGCGGCTTCCGATAAGGCCGCGCCTCATTGCGCGGCCTATTTCACCCGTTCCCGAGCGGATCGACCGGAACTGTCGATCGGGAGAGCCGTTTTCCTACCAGTTGGTGAGTCGTTCGAACGTCGGCCCATCGCTGAGAAGGACGCCGGCAGATGGGCCTACCACCTGGTCCTGCATGGGTACTTCTTCGTGGATTCCGGCCGGTCGCGTATCGACCTCACACCAATTGGCGGGCCGGGTGGTCCCGATGAGGAGCGCGCACTCCAACGGGTGTGGAATGGTGAACTCTACCGCAACGGCGTCCTCCCTCTCGTGTTACCGGCGCTCGAGCGGTTCGTTACCTCCGCTGGGCTCGAGCGCCGCGACACAGAGAGGCTGACGGGCGCGCTCCAGGATTCGACCTTATTCGGAGAGGATCGGCGCCTAATCTGCGCGCAGCACCAGTGGGCAGCGCGCTTCCCGGCGCGGCTGTGGCAGCGCCACGAGGCATCCAAGCCATTGTATCAGCTTCCAGCCCCTCCTGATGGGGCACCGGACCGCCCGCTCGAAGTCTTCCCGTCCCTCGAGGACATCGGTCGCGATCACCTGGTGACGGTTGCCGGCTGGCCGCGCCTCCGAGCAGACGACGCGCCGGACAACTGGCCAGTAGGGCTCTTGGTTCAGCTTCTGGATTTACCGGTTGCCGACGTATTCGGCGATGAGGGTAGGCTCAGCTACCTGACGGCCTTCCTGAACTCACTCCCAGATTCCATCGTTTCTTCTTCGCCTATCACGCTCAAGCTCGCCCGTCTCGCCCGGCAGGCGTTCAGGGACGTGCCCTTGCGCCGTCTGCGCTCCCATCGCGCCACGATGCAACGATTCCTCAGCCTTGTGCCGCCCCGAGACCGGCTTGCCATGATCGCGGAGCCATCCGCCGGTGCCGTTGACTTACAGGAGTCGCTCTTGCGTCTCCGCCTCGGCGTCCTGCTCCTGCCGCGAGATTTCGATCCGGAGCAGCAATCGGCTGCGTCTGTGTCAACCGATGACGCGGCCAGTGTCCTCGAGACTCTTGCTGGCCTCGATCGGAGCTGGGCGACGAGAGAGACGCGTGCCTTTCGGACTGCCATCGCCCTTCAGGTCGTAGCCTCCACCGGCGAACGGAAAATCGACCTGCTTAAGCGCTGCGGAGACCTGAAGCTGTTCTCCGGCTTCGACCAGGCGTCTGGTGCCGAGGCCGATCTGTCGTGCAATGAGCTGGCCACTTGCCTGAGCTCGGGCATGCTCTTCGTCGAAGCACCTCCCAGCACGGCACGCGAGCTGGCAGGAGATCTCCAGCTCGCGCTCCATGGCATCCGGGTGCTTGTTGTGTCCAGCCGTGTCAGCGAGAAGCTCTTCGATGAGCCAGTAACTTCCTGCAGCGTCCGGGCCTGTGTGAGCACATTACTGTGCGGGGCCAGGGTCGGACCTGCCCAGAGCAGAATGCCGCTCCTCAGAAAACTCATCGCCGAAGGCTCGAACACGGACCGGGATGCGTTGCGTAAGGCGGTGCGCTATCTCCTGCACGG
Source organism: uncultured Chloroflexota bacterium (assembly GCA_937967325.1). GTDB lineage: Bacteria > Chloroflexota > UBA4733 > UBA4733 > UBA4733 > UBA4733. The sequence continues at coordinate 16,215 of CALBSQ010000400.1, read as the reverse complement.
CCAGCGGGATCACATCAACGATATCGGCCCGCTGCTGATCGAGGAAGGGGCTGGCGGCCGTGGCGCCTGGTCCAAGCTGGCCCGAGTGATCCGGCGGATGGGTCACGGGGAATGGCGACTCGTGCCGCGAAGCTTGGGCGACGCTGTCGCGCGAGAGCAGTGGACCGAGTACCGCCTTGATGAGGTAGGGCACGATTCGGTCGTCGAGTTGCTGCAGCATGTGAATGTCGACGCGCTCGACTGCTCAGGGTTCTCTGCCGACGATCGAGCGGTAATCCTGCGCCACGTAGACGACACAAGTGTACTCCGTGGGATGCGGATCCACGAGAGTCTCGACGGCCTCCTGGTGAGGATCAATGCCGGCACCTACCTTGATGGCGGCTTCCATCTAGACCGCGCATCATTCGCAGCGATAACCGTAGTCGCCAAATTAGGAGACGCCGACCTTGTCGAGAAGCAGCGGCGGCTCATGCCGGTCCTCGACGCGCAGGTCGTGCTCAAAACAGTCCTGTCGCACAAGCAACCCAGCCTCCATTGGCAGCTTTTACTACAGGCCCTGGGCGCCCTCAACCGCGGCGGAGGGCCGATTGACCCAAGCCTTGAACAAAATCTCAGGAGCACGAACTGGCTTCCCCATAATACCGGCGAAGCGATCGCCCCGCGCGACGTGATCTATTTGCCAGGCCTGGAGGACGAGACTGCACGAGTCGTCGCCCGCTCGGGTGTCGCGTTTCGAGACGTGCTTTGCCTGGCCGCTGCAGTGAGGACCCATGAGCAATTCGACCTGCTCGCCAAACTCCTCTTCCCCGACCGTGCCGATGCGTTGGCGATGCTGGGCGAGATCATGGGTCAGACCGAGGAGTACCGCGTCGGCCCGCTCCCCAACGACACGTTCGAGCTGGATGCCTTTCTCGAGGCATTCCACGATGCGCCCCGTCACCTGATGCCGTGCGTCCCGCTTCTGGACGGGGTCGTACAGAAGTTGTCGGCCGCCGAGTGTGAACAGAACCTACTCCCCGAGCTCCTTCTCCCGATCCCAGCCCAACGGGTTGACCGAATCCTCCGCCACTTGTCCGATGGCCACGCCCGTGCGGGCAAACGAGCGGAGAAACTACTCATAGTTCATAACTGGTATCTCGAGGTTGCGGCCGGAATGGACGAGGCTGACTTCCGCCTGATCCTGAGTGAGGCTCGACTATTGTCGCGAGCCGGCCGCTGGAAGCCGGCGTCCCAACTCTGCCTTGATTGTGAGGGCATTGCCGACGATGACGTGCTCGACCTGGCGCAGGGCAAGATCGTCAGCGGCAGAGTCCATGCGGCCACGAATGAGTTGTCCATCACTTGGTCGGGTGTCATCGAAGCCTTCCCGAGCAGGACGCAACCTGATTGGGAGCACGAGTTTGATCGATCGGCCCGTCTGCTTCGCGAGTACTTTCAGGTGTGGCGAGGGGCGGTCGCGCCAGAGTTGATCGGCGGCTTCCTATCGATGCTTGGCGACTACCCGGCAATTCTCGAGCTGTCGACGAGCTACCTCGGCAACCGGACCATAGAGGCTACCCGCGACCTGATCGAGTGGGAACGATTGGAAGGCCACCTGGGAAGCGCTGGCGAGTCGGTGCACGAGATGATGCGCAAGCAGCGATTCGTCATCCAGGTGAGCACAAGTGAGGATATCACCGTTTCCAATCTGCTCGGCAGCACCTTCAGAGCCCGGACCAACAGCAACGTCACACATCTTCTGCTCGGAAAACTGTTTGGTGGGGACATGCTGACACCTGAAAAGCTTCGCGTGAAGCGAATTATCCTACGCCGGATCGATCCTACCTCCTTCTCAGAGGTCCGGCTAGCCGAGATCCTCAGGGAATCGGCAGCGCGGTTGCTTCGCTACGTCTATGTCCAGCGTGTGCCCAACCTGGATGCTGTGTGGGAGCAGCTCGGACAAAGCGAGCAGCTCGATATCCAGGTCGCTCGGAAGTTGTTGATCAATGACCTGTTCTTCTACTTGCGTCAGCTTGGCGTGCGTTCCCACCACGAGATGAATCAGATCCTTCGCCATTGGGACCAGGTTCGCCGGCTGGAAGCTGAAGAGGAAGAAACCTCACATCTGAGGAGGAATTTGCCTGAGCGGCGAGCGGCGCAGGCACTGGCCAACGTCCGCGCCGAACTGGAGCGCCTCCTGATCGAAGACCCTACCGCGCAGCAGGTAGTCCTCGAGGCCGTCCGATGCCTGATGCTCGATCGCTACCAGTACACTCCGCAGTCCGTGCCCTTCGAGCTCTTCCAGAACGCCGACGACGCTGTTGTCGAGCTGGCCGAGATGCTCGGCGCCGACGACCAGCCTGACCCGATAACGTGGACCTTCGTCGTCGTAGAAGATGCCGGAGTACTTACCTTCATGCATTGGGGCCGCCGGATTAATCAGTACACGCTGCAAGGTTTCGACGGTCGTGAGCGCGGCTTTGACCGCGACCTGGAAAAGATGTTGGTCCTGTCCGCATCGGACAAGCAGCCCACCAACGATGTCGTCGCCACTGTCACCGGTCGCTTCGGCTTGGGTTTCAAGAGCGTCTTCATACTCACCGACGTGCCCCGCCTCATGAGCGGTCACCTTTGCTTCAAGGTTGTTGGCGGCTTTCTCCCCCAGCGCCTGCTTGGTAACGAGGCTTCACATCTCAAACGAGGCTTCACATCTCATTGGATACTGCGAGCGGTTAGCACTGTCGCGGCGCGAAACTCGCGAGGCTACGGTGATCGAGCTCCCGCTCCGAGATCCAACACCAGCAACCGGCGACCTAGTCCTCCACGACTTCAAGCTGTTGGCGCAAATCCTTGTCGGCTTTGCACGACGGATCCGGCACATCGAATTCTATCAAGGTGGCCAGGCAGCGGGACGCATTTCCTGGGTGGAAGAGCCGGTACGTGGGGTGCCCGGCGCTTCTACCGCCAATCTCCCGGCAATCAATGAATCAGCCGGTGACGCTGGGCGTGCCCTCTTGCTGCGGGCCAGAATGGGTGCGATCCTACTCCCGCTCGGACCGCGCGAGTTCCGCCGGCTACCCAAGCAGGCGCCGACCATCTGGGTCACAGCTCCGACGAAGGAAGCGGAGGATCTCGGATTCGCCGTCAACGGCGCCTTTGCTGTGGATGTGGGTCGAGCGCAGCTCGCCCGCGAGTCTGCCCGCAACCGCCAGCTTGCCGTCGACCTCGGCTGGCAGCTTGGGAGCGTCCTCGGTGCCCTCGCGCACCTGTCGAGCACGTGGGAGCGGCTACGAGAGGCGCTAAGCCTCGCGGAGGACGCCGATCCCTATGACTTTTGGGAGTCGCTCTGGGAACTCCTGACGATTTCGCTCCACCGTAAGCTTGATACCGGCGATCGCGGTGGGGCTACCTACCTGGTGAAAAGCCTTCTCTGGGACCGCGAGCAGGGCGCTGCGACCAGGGTCTTCTCGATCCATGCCGTGCTTCCGACGCGGCTGTATTCCAATCACCGGGTGTTGACCAGGCTTAAGGATATTCGGCTGAGCGCGGCCGGCTCGCTCGAGACCGAGGCCATATTCAGCCTCGTGAGCGAGTGGCCAGCATTTCGGCGGCGGGTGCAGCCGGGCGCCGTCGTTTCGGACAAACGTGTGCTTGGCACGCTGCGCAGGCTCTGTCCGGAACTCGTGCCCCCTACCACCAATCAGCTATCGCTGGACGCCGTACTCGAGTGGGAGCTTGAGTCTGACGGCCGGGCCGGCCCCGAGTTGGCCCAACGGATTGGTAAAGTAGTCCATCCCGACTTCCTAGATGACTTGCGCCAGGGCACGATCGAGCAGGCAACTGAGCACGCGCGACTGGAATCGCTTCTGGGCCAGGTTCGGTTCCGCGCACGCGATGGCGAATACCGGCGATCACGAGAGCTCCTCGTCGCCAGTGATGCCTTTGACGATCAACACGTTTCGGATGAGGCGGACGTTGCCGCCTTTGCGCCGCCCGCCTCCATGCTCGACGACGACTACTTGGGCGACGCTCTCCGGCTCTTCAGGGCGTGCCGGGGCAGAAGCACTTCCTGGCTTCCGCCCGTTGTCGATTGGGTGTTAGAGGCAGACGGCGAGCCTCGTCAACTGGCTGCGCTGGGCTATCTTGCCACAGGACGTCTGAGTGCCTACCAATGCTGGGCATTGCGGGCGAGACTCTCCGGTACCTGGCTAGATAAACTTCCCGACTCGCCGCTTCTCGCCAGGCTTGACCTTGCCTGCCAGCGAGCCGTGCTCGATCTTCTTGGAATGCCGCGGCACACGCCCTCACCTCCGCCGTCACTGGATCCCGCCGAGGTCCTCGACGCAGTGTACGATTGGTGGAAGAGAGAGCGGGCGACATACACGCGTCGATACGAGACGCGCTGGTACCTCGATGGTGTCCCACCGCAAGTCGACGGCAACCTTGCAGCTCTCCGTCACGATACGCGAACCCGCGAGGAATGGCTTTCGCTCTTCTTCTATGGCATCACCCACACTATGGGCCGGACGCGGGTCGATCAGCACCGAGGGTTCCTGAAGCTGTGTCGTGAGCGCGGGTGGCTCACTACCTTCGCCGACCCAGACCGTTCACCCGACCGATGGCTGCGGATCGTGGAAGAATATCTCGACAGACAAGCTGACAGCGCCGAGTATTACGCGTGGATGAGCCAGTTCGTAGGAATCTACCAGCTAGCGCGGTGGCTGGATGAGTATGTCGAAGCGTTCCTCCAGATCGACCGAATGCGGTTGGATTTCCGCCTCGATACGATCCTCGCGCCTCGGTCATCGGCCCTATTCCAGGGCGGAGGAGCCGACGCTCCGTCGCTGACGCGCGTCCTTGGCGCCGGCGCGTGCTTCGTTGTCCGTGAGTTGGTGAGGGCCGGGGTTCTCAAGAGTCCCTGGGCCTATCCCCACTGCTACGTGCCGAGCGGAAGGGTGAGGCGCCTGCTCGAATTCCTCGGTTGGGCCGACCTGGACGATGATGGCCGCCGCTACGAACAGTCCAGGGCGATCTACGCCTTCCTCTGCCAGCACATCGGCGCAGACCGCGCGACCTTCGGCGGCTCCTTCGACTTGCCGTTCCTGACGATCGCTGAGGATAACGACTTACAGCGCCAATTTCTGGGCGAGGTGATGGTGGATGACGACAGCGACAAGAGCGTAGGAGAGTAGTAACCGTGCTTGCAGAGGGTTCGCTCCAGCGGGGAGATCAGGTTCGAAGTGAACGGTTCGGTATCGGGCGGATCGAGTTCGATTCCGGCCCTACAGTCATCATTCGCTTCGAGCACGGCATCGAGGAATGCGAGAAGGTCAGTCTCACCCCAATCCGGACACCGACCCAGGCGGCGTCTTCGGAGCAATGGGATGCACCACTTGAGGTTATCACGCGTGCCCAGGCCGAGGCGATTCAGTCTGTCAACGACACCTGGGGTGTGTTCTCGCGGTCGCGCATCGCGCTGCTCCCTCATCAACTCTGGGTCTGCCGGCGCGTCAACGAGCGATGGCCCGCCCGCTGGCTCGTCGCCGACGATGTAGGGTTGGGCAAGACGATCGAGGCCGGCCTGATCCTCTGGCCCCTGCTCGCTAACGGCACCGTCAGGCGACTTCTCATTCTGTGCCGTGCCTCCCTCGTTGAGCAATGGCAGTATCGGCTGCGCACCATGTTTGACATCCGAATGGCGCGCTACACCAGCGACACAGACACGCCCAAGGCGGACTTCTGGAACACGCACAATCAGGTAGTCGCATCCCTTGAGACCATCCGGGCGGACAGCCGAGGTCGGCACGAGCGGCTCTTCGAGAGCGAACCCTGGGATCTGATCATCGTCGACGAGGCCCATCACCTGAACGCCGACGAGCAAGCCGGCCCGACCCTCGGCTACCGATTGGTCGAGCGCCTCGTCGAGGAAAAGCTTGTGACCTCGATGGTGTTCTTCACGGGCACGCCACACCGCGGCAAGAATTACGGGTTTGTCTCCTTGCTTCACCTCCTCCGCCCCGACCTCTTCGACGCTCGGAGCGCTCTGGCAGAGCAGCTATCTCGCCTCCGGGAGGTGATGATCCGCAACAACAAGCAGAACGTCACCGATCTCGCCGGCAAGCGCCTCTTCCAAGAGCCGCTCGTGTCGTCGGAAACGTATCACTATTCCGAATCGGAGAGCAGATTTTACGCCTTGCTCACTGAGTTCATCACCGAGGGCAAGGCGTATGCATCATCCCTGAGCTCCGCCGACGGTCGCACTGCAATGCTCGTGCTCATCGCCATGCAGAAGCTGGCGTCTAGTTCTGTTGCCGCGGTTCATCGGGCCCTAAAGGCCAGGCTCGAGAGAATCGTCATCGCCGGTAAGAGGCTTAGCAAGATCACCACGCTCCTAGAAGCTCGTGACTGGCAGGATCGGTCCCGTGAGTATGAAGCCTTAGAAGAGCTAGACGACGGAGACCGCATCAGCCGTCTGGAGGAAGAATTCCTGGCACTGACGGCAGAACTCCGCCTCCTGCAGGACGAAGAACCCCGGTTGCGCGAGTTAGTGATGGCCGCGGAGCAAGTCAAAGAGGAGACCAAGATCCGTCGGATCATTGAGACGATCGATACTCGCTTCGCCGGTCGCTCCGTGCTCCTATTTACCGAGTACAAGGCCACGCAGTCTTTACTCATGTCTGCTCTGATCCGTCGCTTCGGAGACGGATGTGTGGGATTCATCAATGGCGATGACCGAGCTGAAGGCGTCGTTGACGGGCCAGGGCGACCTCACACGTTCCACGAGCGCCGCGACGTTGCCACTGAGAAGTTCAACGCTGGCGGCTACCGATTCCTCGTCTCAACGGAGGCCGGCGGGGAGGGAATCGACCTCCAGGAGCGCTGCCACTGCCTCATCCATGTCGACTTGCCGTGGAATCCGATGAGGCTGCACCAGCGCGTGGGAAGGTTGAACCGCTACGGCCAGACTAGTCGGGTGGAGGTGGTAAGCCTGCACAATCCGGATACTGTGGAGTCTCTTATCTGGGAGAAGCTCAACCACAAGATCGAACAGATTATGCTCGCGCTGGGTCAGGCGATGGACGAGCCTGAGGACCTGATGCAGCTCATCCTTGGCATGGCGTCGCCATCTCTCATGCGAGAGGTATTTTCTGAGGCCGTATCGGTGCCGCGGAGCTCGCTGTCCAGCTGGTTCGATAGTAAGACAGCCCGATTCGGTGGCAAGGACGCGATACAGACGGTCAAAGAGATCGTCGGACACTGCTCGAGTTTCGACTACCAGCGAGTGTCAGCGCAGCTTCCGCCACTGGACCTTCCCGATCTGGCCCCCTTCATTAGGGGGATGTTGTCACTGAACGGGCGGAGGGTTCGTGAGGAGGCGGACGGAATTTCGTTCAAAACGCCCGACGCATGGGGCGCGGAGTCTGGACTGCGCTCCAGCTACGAGCGGCTGATCTTCGACCGACAGGATCGATCACGAGACGCGGCGCAAAGAGTGCTCGGTGTCGGCCATAAGTTGATGGATTGTGCGCTACGCCAAGCCAAGCTCACTACTGCCTGTGTAGCGTCAATTCCAGATACGGTGCTGGAGCGGCCCCTGCTTGTCCTTCGGGTAACCGATCGTGTGACAAACGACCGTGGACTTATTCGAGCAACCATCCTAGGCGTCGTGGTCGGCATCGACGGGCAGACGACGGTCCTCCAGGACTGGCAAACGTTGCAGCGATTGAATGAGGTGCTTTCCGGTCGTGGGGTTCGAAGGTCGGCGAGTACGCACCGACCAGAGGAGCCTGAGACGGTGCAACAGGCCATCGAGGGAGCAAAGCATGAGACAGAGCGGCAGCTTGGGTTGCTCGGTTTGCCGTACCGAGTGCCGATGGTCGAACCCGTGGCAATCCTCTGGCCGGTGCCAGCGAGGCAGGAGGACGAATATCATTCATCCGCAGATGCGGCTTCCTCCGAGTGATCGCGACTCTTCATCACGGGTGAGCACGCCGTGCTTGATCCCCTTCCAGCGTCTCATTCAACGGAGTCCTTGTTATCCGTGGCTGCAATGCGAGCGCTAGAAATGGTTCCAACGAGCATGACGGTGTGGGCCGTCCCACCTATGGCGGCGGCGAGATGGCACGCCCACTCGACCGTGAACGATGTCTAGCCCCCAAATGTCGTCTCGATCCGCGCGGCCTTGCCACTTCGCACCGGACTGATCCTCCAGAAAGCAAGGCGCCTGAGTGAAGACGCTCATCGCCAGACCTGTCGCTGCCGCCTCGGCGGCTGGGGCGGACCTGATCTGCCTGGCGGAGATTTTTGCCCAGGTCGGCTACTCCAAGGACGCAGTCCCGCTGACGGCGCAGACCGTCGACGGTCCGGTCTTTCACGTCAACTACCACGAGGAGAAGCTGGATCGCCTGTTGGCCGAGCGCACCGGTGTACGCGCCGAGCCGTTCGCCGAGGAGGGGATCTTCACGCTCGAGTCGGACGACCCGGCCTGGCCGGCGCCGCGTCTCATCGCCCACTTCGGGCTGGAAGCCTTCGACCAGTATCATCGACGAGCGGCGGCGTTGCAGGATCAGGTGCGGTCGCGCACGTCCGCTCCGATGGCTGTCGATAGGTCTCACCCACTGAAGCTATGATCATAAGCTCGCGCGGCGAGGTGAACATAGGTCCACGCCGTTGTTGCCTTCTCCGCTGTGCCTTGGGGAGTGTCATCGATGAAGCAGTTACAGATGATCGGGCTCGGTCAGTTGGTCCACGCCGACGTACCCAATCCGGAACCGGGAGACGGCCAGGTCTTGCTCAAGACGCGAGGCGCTGGACTGTTCCGCTCCGAGTTCATCCCGCTGCTGCGCGGCGCCGATCCGCGCACCCGCGAGGGAGATTTCTTGTTTCGCGGCTTCCCGTATCGCTTCTCCGCCGACCTGGTGGCGGAGGTGGTCGCGGTGGGTCCCGCGGTGACGGGCATCACCGTGGGAGAGCGCGTGGCCGTCCCAAGCTGGTTAGCGGAGTATAACCTGGCCCCCGCCGTGAATCGGCTGCTCCGATTGGAGCCGCACGTCGGCGACGAGGAGGCCACTTTCCCGCCGCACGCCGGCGTTGTGCTCAACGGCGTCCGCAAGCTGCGAGTGCAGCTCGGTGATGTCGCCCTGGTGATCGGCCAGGGCCCCCTTGGCATCGTCGCGGCCCAATGGCTCAAGCTCGCCGGAGCCGGCGTCATCATCGGCGCCGATCAGCACGCCGGACGCCTGGAGATCGCGCGACGTTGCGGCGTCACCCATACGGTCAACACTCGGGACGAGGAGCTGACACGACGCGTCCACGAGCTGAGCGGCGGTCGGGGCGCCGATGTGGTGGTGGAAGCGACGGCCGCTGCTCCCTGCGTCGAAATGGCCTTGGCGGCCGTGCGGGAACATGGCCAGGTGCTGATTCTCGGCTTCCACGCCTTCCCAGTGACCATCCAGCAGCCGATCTACCATTGGCTCCGCAAGGAGGTGACGGTGGTCGGCACGTATGCCAGTGGAGGAAGCGCCGAGGTGTCACGCTACTCGGCGTACGACAACTGGCAGGTGGCAGCGGACATGCTGGCGCAGGGCCGGCTGGTGGTGCAGCCTCTGGTCACGCATCGCGTCAGCTTTGACCGGATAGCGGAGGCATTCCGCCTGCTGGAGGAGGAGCCTGATCGGACGATGCGCGTCCACGTCACTTTCGGTACCGAATAGGGGCAGGGTTTGGTACCCCATCCCGCGACGCTGCACCAGCTTCCTCGCCCGGCAGAGGGTATGCTCGTCCCAGCGCATGGAGAGTAGGATGGTGCGCGGCCGCGGCGCTACGCTTTCCGCCCGTAGGCGCCGCATTGGCGGATTGTTGGCGGCTAGGCGCTGTGCGGTGACCGACGCTGGTCGGGAGCGGCGCCGTCGAAGGTCAGGCTAGAAGCTCAGGCTTGCCGCGCCGGAGGCCAGATACTCGACGGCGTTGGCCGCGCTGACGATCTTCGCGCCGTCGATCAAGTCGGCCGCCGTGATGCCGCGGGGCTTGGCGCAGGCGCCGCAGGCCCACACCTCGCCGCCCTGCGCCACGAACGATTCGATGACCTCTTGGAGGGGTGGGAAGCCATCTTTGTGGATCGAGCCGGCGTAGCCTTTGGTGGCGAGCCGGACGCCTTCGATGGTCAGCAGCACGACGGCGCCCTGGTCGGCGGTGACGGCGACGTTGGCGACGATGAATGAGAGCGTCGCGCGCTCCGGGTCCTCATTGCCGTGCGTGCAGTTCACCAGTATCTTTGCCATCGTTCCTCTCCTCTGACTACTGCCATTGCAAAGGGCCGACTCGGCATTCGCGGAGCCCCATCCGGCCACGGGGACGAGGATTCTTGGGAGATGCTTCCGAACCCGGTCGTGGCGGGGCGCTATTTCTTGCGGATGAAGAACCGCTGCTGCTCGTGGCCGTCGACGGCGATGGCCACGAGCTCGTTGCCGGTCAGCCGGATCCAAGCCTGGAGGCTATCGTTTGCCGCCGGATCGTCGGTTCGTACCTCGAGGATGCGCCCGCTCTCCATCGTCCGGATCCGAGCCCGGATCAGCGGCGTCAATGTTGCGCAACCCTCTCCTGTCGCGTCAAGTACCTCATCCGGCCGCGGCATTGGCTGGTCCTCGACCATGAGAGACTCCTTCCAGTTCTCACATCGACCCCGGTATCCCCGTCTTACGGACGACCTTGAAAAGGAAAGGGACCGCAGTCCCCCGGTCGCTTGGCCGGGGGCGCCCGCTTGCGGGCCCTGCAATCGCGGCCCCGGCATCTCCGTCGCCTTGGTTGCCTCCTACTTTCACAGCAATTGATTCCGGCATCCGCTGTATGTCGCGTGACTGGTGATGGTTCCGCGGTGGATCCGGCTGCGTCAGGCTTGCCGCGCAAATGCCGTTTCATCGGATGTCGTAGTAGACTGCTCGAGCGCGCCTTCGGGGGACGCCATCGGAAGGAAGCCCGAGCAGAGCAGGTCCATGCGCACGATTTGGCCATCCTGGATCGACGCGTAGGCTTGTTGCTCGATGACCTGCCAGCCAGCTTCGTCGTGGACCCTGAAGCGCCAGCTCAAGTGGCAGCGCTCCACGACGGACTCGGCGCCGCTGGCCAGCAGCTCGACGCGGTCGGCGGCGCCGAACCAGCGCTGGAAGTAGCTCGTCGCCTCGTCGGCGCCAATTGCCTCGCGCAGACCACGCGGCACCAGCGCGTGGAAGCGGGCGCCCTCGCCAAAGCAGGACGCCAGGGTCGGATAATCCCGCGCTGCCAACGCACCCAAAAATCGGTCGGCGACCGCTGGAACGAGCGACATGTGAACCTCCTCACCCTCGATATTACCCCGCCGCCGGCTGCGGCGCATCGGACGAACGTCCCATTTTCTGCGCTGCCCAGCAGGAAGCGGCCGCGTATACCTCAACGGAGGAGATCGTGCTCGACGGCAAACAAGGTCGCGGCGGCCCGCGTGCTGACGCCGATCTTGCTGTAGATGTGCTCCAGGTGGTGCCGCACGGTATGCTCGCTGAGGAAGAGCGTGCCGGCGACCGTGCGCCGGCTCGAGCCCGTGGTGAGCAGCCGCAGGATCTCCACCTCGCGATCGGTCAGTCCCGCGGGCCAGCCCGGCTGGCGATTCCTACCTTTTGCCGGAGCAGCCGGCGTGCGCGCTCCGAGCGCCAGCGCCAGCGCCTGCAGGATGTCCGGATCGAGGCCGCGTCCCGCATCCTCAGCCAGCTGCGCCAGCGCGGCCTGCCGATCGAGAGCCGCGCGGCCGGGCGCGTCGTGACAGAGCTCATCGAAGCGGTCGGCGACGGCGATAACCCGGGCGCCAAGGGGGATCTGCGCCCCGGATAGGCCGCGATGGTAGCCGCGCCCGTCCGGGCGCTCGTGGTGGGCCGCGACCAGCGGGACGATCGATGCCAAGGCAGGGACTTTGGACAGGATGCGCTCCGCGTAGTAGGGGTGGAGACGCAGGCGCTCCCACTCGGCCGGGGCCAGTTGCTCAGTCGGCTTGTCCAGCGTAAACGACGCCACCGCCACCAGCCCTATGTCGTGGATCAGGGCTGCCCGCCGGATGGCAACGACCTCTCGTTCGGGTAGCCGCAGCTGTTGGGCGATGCCGTGCGCCAGATCGGCCACTCGGCGGGAATGGCCGGCGGCGTTCGCGGACTTCAGGTCGGCGAAGTCCGCGAACGACGTGGCGACATCCTCGATTCGCCCTTCGCTCAGGAAACGGTGCGGGGATTCCGGCTCCATCGCCAGTACCGTCTCCCACAGGGACTCCCGCTCCAGCTCTCCCCAGAACTCTGGTCGCTCACCGGCGGACAGGAAGGCATCGACGACGGCGGGATCGAAGGCCTTGCCCCTCCGGCGTCGGGCGAGCCGCATTGCCGCGGCGGGTCCGCCGATGCGATGGAAGACCTCGAGGAAACTGGTCGCGTAGACGATGCGGGCGATGATGGGGATCTGTTCCCCGCGCGACCGTTTGGGTCCGCTGCCATCCCATTGCTCGAACACGGACAGCAAGGCCGTCTGCACCGTGTCGGACATGCCCAGGCGTCCCGCGAAGCGCTGGGCGGCCTCGCAGGTATTGCGGAACCCTTCCCGAACGAGTGCGCGACCGTGCAGCGCGAATTGCAGTGCCCGCTCCCCACGCGCCCGGAGGGGCTCGCCCGTCGCGACGTGTGCCCGCAGCCAGCCAACCATCTCGACCGGGTTGTGGGTATCGCCGAAGAACACAAGCTCGCGGCGTGCGACGATTTCGTCGCTGGCGATCAAGGCAGCGAGCCTGCTGGTCCAGGCCGTGCAGCCCGCATCCATCAGCAGCTCGGCGTAATACAGATCGGCCAACTGGTCGCGCGGTAACTGCAAGGCGCCGGCGATGCGCATGCCGATGAAGCAGGACCGGACCGCGTGCTCCGCGGGCAGTCCCACGGCCATATCGGCTGCCAGCGACAGTGCTCCGAGCAGATCGGCGGTCGGTAGATAGCCCGGCGGCGGGTCGGGACGTCGTGTTCGGGAGTCGATCATCAGCGCACCCCCTTGGCGTACTCTCAGCGGTGCTTACAGGCTGCAACGGAGGATGGTGGGCGTGCTCTCAGCCACCGGCCACGAAGCAGTGTTTCGTGGGAGGATAGCAGACCGTCTGGTCCGGTGTCGATCATCCTAGCGGGCGGCGCGATGTTGCCCAAGCCGGCACGGATCCTGCCCTTGGGGAGAGGGCAGCAAGATGGAGGTATCCCCATGTACGTGTCACGGCTGTCCTTCCATGTCCTGCCCGGGCACACCCACGACGTCGAGCAGGCGCTCGGCACGCTCGCCGATCTGGTCGAAGGGGCGGGCCTGGGCCAGACCCGCATCCTGCGGACGAGCTACGCCTCCTCGGGCGCCGCCGACCTGCAGTTCGAGCAGGAGGCGGAGACGGTGGCCGGGTTGGAGGACGGCATTACTAAGATCACCGGGCAGGAGTCCTTCCAGCGCTGGAGCCAGTCCGTCACGCCCTGGCTGGCGCAAGCGCCCAAGCGCGAGCTCTACCGCCGCGTCCGCTGAGCGTGCTTCGGCGCTTGGGACCAGCAAGGCCCTTGCGTCCTGGTGACCGTCGCCAGCGGTGGCGATATTGAGAAAGCCGGGCGCAGCTAGTACGCTCGCGCTCTGGGGCCGTGCCGGAGCAGGGCAGCGCGCACCTCCCCAAGCCTGAAGTGGAGGCGTGCAGTACCAACGGGACCGGCGAGGCTGCCGCCAACCGAGCAATGGGGAAGCGCTTCCTCGACTACGCGCCGGCCGTCAAGGCCGCCTACAGCGGGCGCGCCGGAGCGACAGCGGCGAGGTTCGGCAGCACGTGATAGGATGGACATCGAGAGGACATTTATCGGTCATCCTCGTTGGATCGTGAGGGATCGTATGCGCGCCGTGAGCACACCCACCGACCTCGTTCGGGCGACATTCGAGGAATCGATCCGCACCCCAATTCAAGAAGAGGCCGTGCTGCTGCGCGAGGTGCTTACTCCGAGGATGGCAGCCTACGTCACCGGCGTCGAGAGCACCAAAACGATCGCACGGTGGGCGCGCGGCGAGACGCAAGGGATCCGCCCCGAGAGCGAGAAGCGGCTGCGCGCGGCGTACGCGATCGTCCGGCTGCTCTCCCACTTTGACGCAGCGCCGACGATCCGCGGCTGGTTCCTCGGTATGAACCCGTTCCTGGACGACGCCTCCCCCGCCGACGTGCTGCGCGCTGGCGATGTCGGGCGGGTGCGTGCGGCAGCTCTCGCCTTCGCCGCCGACGGGTGATAGCGCCGCGTGCGGTTCCGCCACCACACGGGCCGGTCTATCGGGTGACTAGGATAGGAGCGGACCCTTTTTTGCGCCGCCCGACTGGGCGTGGGCGGGGGGCCGCGACGGCACCTTCCTCGGTCGCTTCGACGATCCCGGCAAGCGCGACGGCCTGCCAGAGTCGCGCTGTTTTCGCACCATCTATTGCGCCACCGAGCGGGTGGGTGCGTTCGGCGAAACCCTCGCCCATCGCCGTGTACCGCCCGCCACGCTCGCCGGGATCGCAGCGGTCCGCGATGGCGAGCCGCTGGACGCGCTATTGCGGCCGGGGATGATCCCGGCGGAGTGGTGGCAGCAGCGCCAGATCGGCAGCACCGTGCTCACCGCGACGCGATCGAGCAGGCCAACGCCGAGGACGACGCCTTCGCCGAGCGGCTGAATCGGGCGCACCCGGGTCCGTTGGAGCGCGAGCGACAGCATCCTCAGGTTGGCTAGCATCCGCTTCCAAGGGGAGTTTATCTAGCCGGCGGCTACCGGAGGATCCCTTCGCGTTTCTCCTCCTCGTAGAGCCGCTCCATGACGAACGAGCGCAGCAGGGTCTGATACCCGATGCCGCGCCGCGCCGCCAGCTGCTTCGCCCGACGGAGGGTGTGGGCGTCGAAGCGCATGGAGAGCGGGATCGTGCGCGGCCGCGGCGGCGGGAGGAGGTCGTCCGGGTCGGGCTCCTGCTCATCTGCCGCGACGAGGTCGTCGGAGAGTTGGTGGCCCGCCCAGAAGGCCGCCTCCTCCGCCTCGCTGGCGAAGTCCGGGATCTCCTCCATGGTGTGAATCGTAATCATCCGCTGCTTTGCCATGGCTATTTCCCTCGTCGCCGGTAGCGGCGCTTTTCCTCACCGGTAGCCGAGCGCGCAGCTCAGGAGGTCGGTGAGGATCCCCGGTACCGCGTCTTCGGTAATCCCGTGGTCGCGGAGCGCCTGCCAGACGCCGAAGTCGGTCAGGGCGAGAGTGAGCCGCACCTGCTGCTCCGTCGGTTGCTCCAGGGTCAGGGCCTCGCAGGCTAGCGCCTCCAGGCCGGCCTCTACCCGGCGCAGGAACCCATCCAGCTCCGGCACCCGGCCCCGGTCCTCGCGCGCCCCCTCCAGGCGGCGCCGGCCCCGCGCGTAGAAGGCGCTGACCTCGTCGCTGAAGCGCCGCAGCCGCTCCGGCGTCGTGTCCAGGCCAGCGAACAGGCGGGGCGCGTCCTGGGGGAGCGGCGGCGCCATCAGCTCCCAGACGTGGGAGCCGCAGGCCTGCACCAGCGAGCCGAGGGTGGGGAAATGGCGGTAGACGGTGGCCGGGGCCACGCCCGCGCGAGCCGCGACGTCGGCCTGCGAGGTGGTAGCGACGCCCCGCTCGTCGTGCAGCTCGATGGTCGCCCGGATGATGCGTGTCCGCGTCTCCTCGGTCGCCTCGGCGCGCTGCTGCATTCGGTACTGTCGGGAAGCCATCGCGAGCCCTATTGACAAAACCAACATTTCACGAAATACTACCATCGTCATTATACCGCCGCGCTGTGCGGCGGGCAAAGGAGGTACCCCGATGTCCGTTCCGACCGCCTCTCCCGGCTATGCGGCCGGCCAGCAGGTCGCGCCGCGCTGGTTCCTCGACACGCTGGTCTGGGTCAAGGCGACCGGCGAGCAGACCGGCGGCCGGCTGTCGCTGGTCGAGAACCTGATCCCCGCCGGCTTCGCCTCGCCCTGGCACGTTCACCACACCGAGGACGAGTCGTTCTACGTGCTCGAGGGGCTCCTCACCGTCACGTTGCAGGACCAGCGCGTCTCCCTCGGGCCCGGCGGCTACGCCTTCGGTCCGCGCGGCGTCCCCCACGGCTTCCGCGTCGAGGGCCAGCAGGGCGCCCGCATCCTGCTCATCACCAGCGGCGGCGACCTCGCCGCCTTCGTCCTGGAGGCCAGCGAGCCGGCG
>CALBSQ010000399.1 GCA_937967325.1 uncultured Chloroflexota bacterium | reverse complement strand
GCGACTGGGCAACGCCATCAATCCACGGGCCGCCACTCCGGCGGCGCCTTATCGAGCAGGTCCTGGAACTGCGGCTGCAGCTTCACCATCATATCTTTGGCGGTGAACTTGGCGGCCAGAAAGTCGTTCATGACCTTGCCGAACGCGGTATTGACGTCTACATAGATGAACGGAATTGGCGTCGGCCGGCTGATCTCCAGTCCGTCGGCGAAGACCTTGCGCGTGACGTGGCCAGTGGGCTGCAGGAACTCCGCTGATTGTTGCACCGCCTTCAGGACGGGGACATAACCGGCCTGCGCCAGCATTTTCTGCCCGGTCGTTCCCGTGACAAAGAGGATGGCCGTCATGCCGTCGTCCGGATGCGGCGCGTGGTTCACGATGCAGCAGCAGTCGCCAGGCGCCCTGGTAAAGACGCCAGCCTTGCCGACCGGATACGGGGCGATGTCCCAATCCGTGCTCTTCATCCGTGTGTCCATACCTACGGTGGTGTAGGAGCCGCTGGAAAACATCGCGATCTTGCCGTTGTTCCAGGTCGCTTGCTTGGCTTGCTCGGGCGTCGGCACTACCTTCTGGACGTTCTTGAGGTCGGCATACCATTGGTAGGCATCGGAGTAGGCGGAGTCGGTGATGCTGATCTTGGTACGCGCCTTGTCGCTAAACTCGCCGCCATTGCTCCAGGCCCAGGGGTTGTAATAGACCCACCAGTTGGTCTGAGCGAAGCCGAAGGTGGCGCTGGCGCCGCTGCCCTGGGTGGTGCGCTTCGCGGCTTCCAGGAAGGTGTCCCACGTCCAGCTCGGATCACCCCAGGTCTTCGGCGGCTCGGCCACTCCGGCCTTGCGGAAGAGCTCCTTGTTGTAGAAGATCACGGCCGGCGAGGTGTCCCAGGGAATGCCGAACCACTTGCCGTTGAGGATCACCTTCTCGAGTTGCGAGGCGGTATAGTCGGCCTGGTTGATCTTGGCCTTCTGGACGTAACTGGTCATGTCGATGTCGGCTTGCTTGTAGGCCCAGGAGGGTAGCTCCTTGGTAACCGGCTCGTGGACATCGGGATAGGTGCCGCCGGCGACAGCCGTCGTGAATTTGTCGCCGTCGGCGTTAGTGAACTGGACCTTCAGCTTGCCGTTCTCCTGCTCGAAGCGGGCGAAGATGCCCTTCCACGCGTCCTCTTCCTCTTTGCCAAGGCCATTAGTGGCGAACCACCAGATGGTGTTCGCGGCCGTTGGCGGAGCGATCGGCGCGGCGCTGGCGCTGGAGGATGTTGCGGCGGCCGCAACTGATGGCGCGGCCGAGCTGCTGGTCGTCGCGGCGGAGCTGGCCACGGCGGACGATGACGCCGCCGACGTGGCAGCGGCGCTTGGAGCAACGGTCGAGGAGGTCGCCACCGAGGCCGACGTGGTTGCCGCGGACGCCGCCGCTGAGGCGGCGGACGTGGCCGGCGTCGCGCCGGCCGCTGGAGTCGACGCCCCGCACGCCGCCAGCAACGCGGCGCCCATCACGCCCGCGGTGGCGCCGGCCATTCCCTGAAGAACCGTCCGTCGTGTCAGATGCTGGGTCACTCAAGCCTCTCTTTCGCTGTGTACCTCGGTGTTCGGTTGGCCTTCCGCACACGGCATACCTGTGCCCGTGCCGCACAGCCAACGTCCGGTCAGGCCTTTGATGGTCGGGACTATAGCATCGTTGTTGGGGTCGTCAAATGGACGCCGCGAGGCGCGGATTAATGCCAAGGGTACTGTGCAACGCCTGGGCGTTCATGTGGCGCCTTGGCACATCAACGCTTCCCGCCGAGCCGTGGGACGACCTCGTGTACGAACGCTCTCAGGTCAGCGACGACGAAGTCGGGACGCTCTGAGGGTGACGCCGCCGCCGCGTCCTTGGCGGTAGCAATGCCGCTGAGCACCAGCGCCGAGGGATAACCGGCTGCACGGCCGGCTCGAATGTCGGTTGTCAGGTTGTCGCCGACGACGACCGGTTGGATACCCGTGGGTAGACCTTGCAGCAAGGCCCGATACATATGCGGCTCGGGCTTGCCGGCCGCGGTTGCCGTTCGTCCGGTAGCCCGCTCGACGGCGGCGACGATGCTGCCCGAACCAGGCAACCAGCTCTCCTCCCAGGGGTAGGCGCCGTCCAGGTCTGTCGCGACGAAAGGGACGTCACGCAGCCCCACGGCCTGGGCTCTGGCCAGCTTCCGATAGGTCAGCTCGAGGTCGATGCCGACCACCAGCGCATCGGCCTCGCGCTGCGCCTCCTCCTCGACCGGCTGAAGGCCGCGCCCGCGAAGCTGCCGAACGACTTCCTGACTGCCCAATACGAACGGGCGCCGGACTCGCGGCCAGCGGTCGTGCAGCAGCTCCGCCGCCATCCATGCCGCGGTCACCAGGCGGTCTGGTTGGATGGTAAGCCCCATGTGGCGTAGGCGCGCGACGATCTCCTCCGTCGAGCTCCAGCCATTATTTGTAGCAAAGCAGAGGTAGTGACCGGCGCGCTCCAATGTTGCCAGCGCCTCCGGCACACCCGGTAGGACGTGCCGGCCCCGGTAGAGCACTCCGTCCATGTCCAGCAGCAGGGCCAGTGGCACAGTCAACCTCACCCCCGGCCCCTCCCCTACGAAGGGAGGGGAGCCTCCACGGCGAAGCTAGCGGCCCATGGCGGCAACCACCGCCGGTGCTGCCGCCATGGGCAACGATCGTCTCCGATCAAGCTCCCCTCCCTTCCTACCGAATCGGTGGGGACTGGGGAGGGTGGGGTGAGGTCCCCTTCACCGAGGGTCATGCTCCTCAAGCAGCTCTCGCAGCGCGTACATGAACCAGGTGCTGGCGGCCTTGAGCTTGGGCCAGCCGTAGGGGCCGCGCGTGCCGAAGTGGGTCTCGATGGAATACACGCCGTCGTAGCCATCGGCTTTCAACGTGGTGATCACTTGGGGCCAGGGTACGGCGCCGGTTCCAAGCAGCACTCTTGGCCGCCAGCCCTCCATCCCGGCGCTTGCCGCCAGTCGCTCCTTGACGTGGACGTTGGCCACCAATCCGCGAATGAGCCCGTAGCGGTCAGGGAAGAGCGGCTGCTCGCCCAGGTCGTTGGCGACATCCCAGGCCACTTTGAGCGCCGGACTGCCAACCGCGTCGATGACCATTCGTACTTCGGTGAGGGTGCCGCTATAGGTGGAATGTTCCGGCTCGATGGCGAAGACCAGCCCCGCGGCCTCCACCTTGCGCATGGCCCGACCGAGCTTCTCCGCTATCTGAGGCAACATGCCTTGCAAGTTCGGGCGCACCTCCACGTGCGTGTGATCGGCGTTCCAAAACGGAAAGACGCGGATCACGTTGACGTCGAAGAATCGCGCCTCCTCGATCAGATAGTCCACCTTCGGGAAATGGCGGGTTTCGTACTCCTCGCCGATGTCGCACTTGCCGAACTGGGACTGGATGCAGCCCATGTGCATGCCGTGTTGCTGGAGCAGCGCTCGCATGCGCTCCCAGTCGCCTCTATCGAACTCATCCCAACCCTTGCCCCAGGCGTTGCGGAGGTCGATGTACTGCAGCCCGCAGGCCGCCGCGGTTGCGACCGCATCCGCAAAGTCTTGGGAGACCTCGTCGCTGAAAATGCTGGCTCGGGTCACCGGTTGCTCCTTGTTTTCCACATCGTTCCGTCGCAGTCTACACATTCGCCTGGTCCCGGACAAGCCGCTGCGTCGACATAACTGGCAGACCCGATACCGGGCGCTTCGACGAGTATCATATTCGATCAACCAGGAGAGTCGCTTCGGCCCAATGGCCAGGGCGAGCCGAACGAATGGAGGAAATGCATAGTGACTGGCCGGCCGAGCTCGATAGCGCACGCGCTGCTGGAAGCGAGTGCGCGCGCGCCAGCGAAACCGGCCGTCCTGTTCGGTGCGGAGACGTGGAGCTACGAGCGCCTGGCCGCGGAGACCGTCCGCTGGGCAGCGGCGTTGAGGGTCTGGGGACTCCAGCCTGCCGACCGAGTCGCGCTCGTCCTGGAAAACAGCCCGGCCTTCCTGACGACCTATCTTGGAATCCATCTCGCCGGTGGCATTGTCGTCCTGGTCAACACGCAGTACCGTCAGGTCGAGCTCCGGCACATCCTCAGTGACGCGGGTGTCCGATTGTGCGTGACCGACCGCCACCGTTACGCGGAGCTGACCAGGGTGGAGGACGATCTGCCGGCGCTTGAAGCCGTTGTCGTCGATGCGGTGGCGCGCTCGATGAACAGTGATGGGGAAGCCCGGACAGAGGCGACGAGGCGCGTACCCGTCGTGTACAACCGCGATCGGTTCCTGGCTGGCGGCGATCTTGAGCCGACGTTCACTCCGCCTTCTGCCGAGTCCATAGCGGTCATCGGCTACACCTCCGGTACTACCGGACGATCTAAAGGCGCGATGCTCACCCACCACAACCTTGTGGCGAACGCCGCGGCGATCGTGGAGGCATGGCATTGGACCGCTGCTGATCGTCTGCTGCTGACGCTGCCGCTCTTCCACGTGCATGGCCTTTGCGTCGGGATCCACGGCACGCTGCTCACGGGCAGTACCGTCGACCTCCGCCCCCGCTTCGATGCCGAGGAGGCCCTGAGCACATTGCTGCGCGGCGGAGCGACGATGTTTTTCGGCGTGCCGACGATGTACACGCGCCTCATCGCCGCGGCGCAGCGGCGGGGGGAACGGCCTGCTGCGCTACGGCTGTACGTTTCCGGTTCAGCGCCGCTAAGCGCTCAGACCTATGAGGAGTTTGAGCAACTTTTCGGCCAGCGCATCCTGGAGCGTTACGGCATGACCGAAACGCTGATGAACCTCACTAACCCCTACGAGGGCGAGCGCCGCCCCGGCACGGTCGGCCAGCCTTTCCCGGGCCAGGAGGCCCGCATCGTGGACGTGCAGTCACGCCAGCCGATACTGGACGACCGGATGGGCGAGATCCAGGTGCGTGGGCCACACGTGTTCGCGGGTTACTGGCAGCAGCCGGAGGCGACCGCTGCCGCCTTCGATGCCGATGGATGGTTCACCACGGGTGATCTAGGATGGCGCAGCGCGGACGGCTACTACACGATCTCCGGCCGCGCCCGAGAGCTGATCATCAGCGGGGGCTACAACATCTATCCGCGCGAGGTGGAGGAGGTGCTGGTCACCCATCCGGCGGTGGCCGAAGCTGCTGTCCTCGGCCTGGCCGACCCGGAGTACGG
The DNA here is from genome assembly GCA_937967325.1 of uncultured Chloroflexota bacterium. Lineage (GTDB taxonomy): Bacteria > Chloroflexota > UBA4733 > UBA4733 > UBA4733 > UBA4733. Next base: position 5,631 of record CALBSQ010000399.1, on the reverse strand, counting down.
CGAGCAAGTCGTCGCGGCCATTGTGCTCGACGCCCAAGCCGGCGTATCGCCGGACGGGACAGGTCAGCTATCCGACGACCTCATCGCCCTCTGCCGCGATCAGCTCGCCGGCTACAAGAAGCCGCGCCGGATCGAGTTCGTTGACGCGCTCCCCCGCAATGCGCTGGGCAAGATCCAGAAGCACATCTTGCGCCAGTCGCTGGCCGGCGGCGAAGCGTAGCGGCTCGCTGCCGGCCACGACTATGGCTTGCCGGCCTCGGGGCTGCTCGTCGCCGTTGAGGCCGAGTTCGTGCTGCTGGCGGACGTTCGGGTCTGGCGCTTTCCGCCGCCGTTGTGCTGGCTGGTAGTGGCGTTCAGTAGTTGTGGAAGACGGGAGTTCACCTGGGCGAGCAGCGCCTGTTCGCCGGCCGGTGTGATCCCGCCGAGCGCCGCGGCGCCGTCCAGGTTCTTCTTGACAGCCGACATGACGGCGTCGGAAACCGCCTGCGAGGAGACGCCCTGGGTCTGCGCTATCTGGGCAATCGTTGCTCCGCTGAGCCGCTGCTTGCGGAAGTCCTTGGCCGACATGTTGAGCGCGGTCAGGATGGCTTGCTGTTCGGTGGTATGGAGGCCGGCCCGCACATCGGGATTGACTTGCGTACCTTGCTGCTGGTACTGCCGTAGCGCTGTCTCGATGATGCCCTCCTGCTCACTCGTGATCTTCCCCTGACCAACGAGCTGGTCGAGGACGGTCTGCAAGGCGGCGGCCCGTTTGGCCTTCTTCGCGGCGCTCGTGGCGACGGCTGTTGCCGCCGTGCTCGTGGTTGCCGCTGTGCTCGACGCGGTGGATGTTGCAGCGGTCGTGGCCACGGATAGCTGTTGCGGGTCGTGGTGGGAGGCGGCGATGGCGATCCCGCCGACGCCTCCGGCAACCAGGAGCGCCGCGGCGCTGCCGATCGCGATCTTCTTGGCTATGGGCTGAAACACCGAACAATCACTCCTTCTGCTCAACGGTTGGGGGACGCCACATGACGTGCGCGTCGACCGGCGTGGATCAATCAATCCTCTCCCGAAGACAGTCGTTGGAGCGCTGTCAAATGTACGGGCGGGGGAGGGTTAGGAGGGGTCGCCCGGCCCAGTCGCTGTGCCTATGGCTCTCCCCGCCCGCTACCGGCGCTGCTCCCCGGTATTTTGGTCCCTTGTCACTGGCCGTCTGTTGGAGCGCCGATGGCTCGGCGCAGCAGCTCGCGCAGGGTGCGCAGCTCAGCCGACGAGAGCGCCGATACCCCGGGCGCTGCTATCGAGACAGCCACCGCGCGCTCGCGCAGTCGCGTTCCCGCTTCGGTCAGCACCAGTTGCTTCACGCGGCGATCCGCCCGGTTGACTCGCCGTTCCACGAGGCCGCGTGCCTCCAGTCGGTCGACGATCCCGGTAAGGTTGGACGCGTCGCAACCCATTCTACCGGCGATCGCACCCATCGGTCGTGCGCCACCAATCTGGCGCAGCAGGAGCGCCTGGGCCGCGGTAAGATCGAGCTGCGCCACCTGCTCCTCACAACGGGCGTGCAGGCGCCGGGCCAGCTCCAGGACGAGCTCCGTCACCTCTTCAGCCAATAGCTGCAGTGGCGGCGCAGACGAGCACGAGATCGCCGGAACATCGCTCATACCTGACATGATACTTGACGGGCGGGTTATTTGATGGTTCAATAGATGAGTAGTCAACCAATTGGCCGGGACGGTCCCGACAGTCGGCGTCGACCTGGTGGTTGCCATCCGGAGGGTCCATTGGCGGAAGGGACGTACGGGGGAAGGCAGCCATGAGTTCTCGCTGGCGCTGCTCGGCGTGGGTACGGGGCGACTCGAGCTGGACCGTCTGGTCGGCCTCGTCCGTGCCTAGCACAACGATATCGTAAGCACCAGGAGGAGCCGTCATCGAAGCTCTTGAGCAGGACGTGGCGTTCACCTCGCCAGCATCGGAGGAAGCGACTCAAAGGGTGGCCGCGGCGCTCCGGTCCAACAACATCGACGTGGTGGTCGTCGACCGCGCAGAGGATGCGCGGCGTCACGTGCTGGAGCTCATCCCAGAGGGCGCCGAAGTACACTCTAGTAAGTCGAAGACGCTCCAGGACATCGGCCTCTTCGCCGAGCTCTTCGAGTCCGGCCGCTACGACTCGCTCCGGGCCCGCTATATGAAGATGGACCGGCACACCCAGGTCCGTGAGATCCGCAAGCTCACCGCGGCCCCGGACTTCATGGTGGGCAGCGTTAACGCGCTGACCGAGGGCGGTGACCTGGTGATTGCGTCCGCCACCGCGGGCCAGGTCGGACCTTACGCCAGCAGCGCGGGCCGACTAATTCTCGTCGTCGGAAGCCAGAAGCTCGTGCGCGACCTGGACGAGGCGCTGCGCCGCATCGAGCAACACGTCTTCCCGTACGAGGACGCACAGGTGCGGCAGCGCATCAACCGGGGCACCTTCATCGGCAAGGTGCTGATCATGCGGCACGAGTGGATCGATGGGCGAGTCACCGTGATCCTCGTCAGGGAGCCAGTCGGCGTTTAACTCCTGTCAGGTCAGTGCGCTGCGCAGCAGGTTGAGGGCGTCGTTGACCGAGCGCTGTCGTACTTGTTCGATGGCGGCATTGTAAGCGCGCTCGGCGCTGCGCTTGCCCTTGTCGCTCTCGATGGCCATGTGTACGGTGAAGGCAGGCGGCTCCGGGCGCGTCCGTTCGATCACGACGCACAGGCAGACATCAGCTCCTACGGACAACCTGATTTCGCCGGCGAGGAGCTCGGCTTGTGCCGCGTCGAGGGTCACCTCCGGAAGGATGCGGGAGCCGGCGAAGCGCTCTAGAGGCAGTGCCGCCGCGAGCTCGGACGTGATCGTGCCGGCCGTACCGGATTCTGCGATTGCCAGCGTCAGCCCTTGCGCGTCGAGCAGGCGCACCGTCCCTTGCGCCAGCGTCTCGTCGTCAACACCGTACACGGCCAGGCCGAGGAGGTCACGAATGCGCGCCTCCATCGGGGCGATTACCGTCTCAGCCTCTATCGGGCTGGCAGCTTTGGTGGTCAGTCGGACGTGGATGCCGTCGCGTTTGGCGTAGGTGGCTACCGTTGGCGCCGTTGAGCGGACCAGATCGCCGAGCATCTCCTCAACCGACGACTCACCGATCCCCACGACCTTCAGGGTGCGCGAGTAGATCACCATGCCGCCGGAGCGATCCTGCAGCTTTGGCTTGACCTCGACGGTCCACATGCGGGTCATCTCGCTGGGTACGCCCGGCATACAGACAATGATGCGTCCGTCGCGCTCCACCCACCAGCCCGGAGCCGTGCCGACGGGGTTGGGGATGTCGCGTGCCGAGCGAACCAGGGTCGCCTGCTTGACGTTGCGCTCGGGCATTGTCACCGACCGGCGGGTGAAGAAGGCGCGCAGCTCCTGCTCCAGTTCCGGTTGCACCACCATCGGCTCGTCCAGCAGCGCGGAGATCGCCTCGCGCGTGAGGTCGTCCTCGGTCGGGCCGAGGCCGCCAGTCACGATCACCACGTCGGAGCGATCCCAGGCGCGGCGGAGAGTATCGGTAAGGCGTCCCAGGTTGTCGCCGGCCGCCGAGATGAAATAGTTGTCGATGCCCAGCGTCGCCAGCTCGCGTCCCAGATAGGCGGCGTTGGTATCGACGATGGAGCCGAGCAGCAGCTCCGTCCCGACCGAGACAATCTCGCTCCTCATCCGCCGGCCACCCCGTTGCCCAGGCCCGGCTCCGTCATGCCAACCGGATCGAGCGCCTTGTCCAGCTCCTCGGCCGACAGCGTTGTCTTTTCCTTCGCCACCTCGCGGACCGTCTTGCCGCTCTTGAAGGCGTCCTTGGCGATGGCTGCGGCGGCGTCATAACCGATCAGCGGGGCCAGTCCGGTGCAGATGGCCAGGCCCTGCTCCACCATGTCCGGCCCCCGGCTGGTGGCTTCGAGTCCGTCGACGCACTGCACCACGAAATTTTCGGTGGCGGAGGCAAGCAGGCCAATGCTCTGCAGCAGGTTGTAGGCGGCCACCGGCATCATGACATTGAGCTCGAAGTTGCCCGACTGCCCGGCGAGCTGCACGGTGGCGTGATTACCGATTGCCTGCGCGCAGACCATGGTGAGCGCCTCGGCGATCACCGGGTTGACCTTGCCCGGCATAATCGAGCTGCCCGGCTGCACCTCCGGCAATTTAATCTCCCCAATGCCGGCGCGCGGGCCGGAGCCGAGCCAGCGAACGTCGTTGGCGACTTTGAGCAGGCTCACCGCGACTGTGCTCGTGACCGCGCTCGCCTCTACGACCGCGTCGATGGTCGATTGCGCTTGGAAGTGGTTGGTCGTCTCCCACACCTTGGCGCCAGTGGCCGCGCTGAGCTTCTCACAGACGCGGCGCGCGAACTCGGGATGGGTGTTGACGCCGGTACCCACGGCGGTGCCGCCCAGTGGGACCTCGCCAAGCTCGTCGATGGCGTGCCGCAGCCGGCGGATACCGCGCTCCGCTTGCCCGGCATAGCCCTGGAATTCCTGGCCCAGCCGGATGGGCGTGGCGTCTTGGAGATGGGTGCGCCCGGTCTTGATGACCGGCCAGAACTCGCAGGCCTTTTTGTCCAACGCCTTTCGCAGCCGGTCCAACGCGGGAACGAGATCCTGTTGGATGCCCAGCAACGCGGCGATTTGGATAGCGGTGGGGATCACGTCATTGGACGACTGACAGATATTGACGTGATCGTTGGGATGGACCGGCTTGCGCGATCCGATCTGCCCACCCAGCAGCTCGATAGCGCGGTTGGCGATCACCTCGTTGGCGTTCATGTTGGTCGAGGTGCCGGAGCCCGTCTGAAAGATGTCCACCACAAACTGGGCGTCCCACGTGCCATCGGCGACTTCCTGCGCGGCGCTGGCGATGGCGCCGGCCAGTTTGGCGTCGAGCAGCCCAAGCCCGGCGTTTATCTCGGCGGCGAAGCGCTTGATCAAACCAACGGCATAAATGAAGCGCCTGGGGAAGCGCAGGTCGCTGATCGGAAAGTTGCGGACGGCGCGCATCGTCGACGCGCCGTAGTAGGCGCCGGCGGGTACGTGCAGCTCGCCCATCGAGTCGCGCTCGACACGTGCCGGTGGCTGGCTTGCCATGCTCTTGTCGCTCCCTCGTCAGATCAGCCGGCGTGCAGCCGGCCCACTGCTGGTAGTGTAGCTGACCGCCGGATCATGCTACATCTAGCCGGCCGTGGCATGTTCGGCCGGGGGCGACGCCTGCCCCTAAAGGAGCAGGCTAAGTTTACAAAGCCGCCTCAAGGCGGCTGGTCACACCGGGTCGTGACAAATGGTGGTTCAGCCGGCTTGAGCCGGCTTTGTAGGCTTAGCCTGGGGCTTGAGCCCCAAGCGACCCACCGGCGACAGCCTCGCACTTTTTCGACCCAAACAACGCATCAGCATTCCCGTGCATCAGCAAGGGAACCAGGGCCAACGCATCGTCCGCGCCAATCCACTCCTCCGCGACCAGATCGCTCAACGCCTGCGCCAGTCCCTGGCGCGCGATGGCGGCGTGGCCGGCGATCGGCTCCACGACGGCGTAGTCGCCGCCAAAGGTCAGCAGCTTGTTGGCCGGAGCGGCGAGCAGGAACTCTTTGACAAAGCGCA
>CALBSQ010000398.1 GCA_937967325.1 uncultured Chloroflexota bacterium | reverse complement strand
GCTATCCTACCGCCTCGGACCAACTGGCCGGCGCGAAAACGTGTGGCGCACTTGGTGGCGTACCGCGCTACACGCTGCTGGAGATCGAGCATTTCTTCAAGGTCTACTAGTAGTCTGTCATGCGAGAATTGATGGGTTTCTGTAGGGGCGGGGCTTGCCCCGCCCAGGTGGGCGCCCCAAGGGGTCGGGGTCCCCACGCAGTGGGGAGAGTGCTCCGCCCTACAGGTACCCGTCAAAACCTGCATGACAGACTACTAGTAGCTCGAGGCGAAGCAGGTGGAGGTTCACGGTTGGGACGGGATCGAGCGAGCCCACGAGTTGATTCGGCGCTGCGCGCGTTGACCCGAGCTCGCCGGCAGCCCCACCGGCGCGGTGGTGTACAATGGCGCTTTTGACCGTTCCACGGCGACGTCAAGCCCGGTCACCACTGCGAAGGAACGCTCGATTATGGTCACCGCACCGTCCTCCCCCCGGCCAGATCTCTCGGACCTGTCCCTCGACCCCCGCCTCGTCCTGATCGGACACGACCCGCTGAACGCCGAGCTGCCGTTGCCGGAGCAGGTCGGGGTGATCACGCCGAATCCTTTGTTCTACAAGCGCAACCATTTCGCGGTCCCCCGCATCGCCGCCGCCGACTGGCGCCTCCGCATCGAGGGTGAAGTCGAACGGCCAGTCGAGCTGACCTACGACGAGCTGCGAGCGTTGCCCAGCCGGGCGCATCTGGTAACGCTGGAATGCGCCGGCAATGGTCGCTCGACGCTGCAGCCTGTGGCCGATGGCGAGCCATGGCAGTTCGGCGCGGTAAGCACGGCCGAATGGACCGGCGTGCCGCTGGCGGCGGTGCTGGAGCGTGCCGGGCTGACGGCGAGGGCTCGAGAGATCGTCGCCGAAGGCGCAGACCGGGGCAGCGTAGCCGCCATCGGCAAGACTATCTCCTATGGCCGAGGCTTAGACCGGGAGACGGCCGAGCACCCGGACACGCTGCTGGCCTACGCCATGAACGGCGAGCCCTTGCCGCCGGAGCACGGCTTCCCTGTCCGGCTGGTCGTCCCCGGCTGGTACGGCATGGCGTCCGTCAAATGGGTCACGCGACTGGAAGCGATTGCCGGACGCTTCGACGGCTTTTATCAGGTGGATCGCTACGTCATGGCACATCCAGAGCGCGGCGCTACGTCCAAGATCCCGCTCCGAGCAATGCACGTGCGCTCACTCATTACGCGGCCGGTTGCCGGCGCCGCCATCATCGAGGGCGCCCATCGCGTGCATGGACTGGCCTGGTCGGGCGCGGCGCCCGTGAAGCGCGTCGAGGTGAGCGTCGACGGCGGAGCAACCTGGGATGTCGCCGATCTGACCAGCCGGCCCGAGCGGTACGCCTGGCGGCGCTGGGAGTACCTCTGGCAGGTGACGGCGGCCGGTCCGGTCGAGTTACGCAGTCGCGCCTTCGACGAGGCGGGTAACACCCAGCCCGGCACGCCGGAGTGGAACCGCCTCGGGTATGCCAACAACGCCGTCCAGACCGTCGCGGTTACCGTCATCGCGGATCGCCCTCGAAGCGAGCAAAGTCAATGAAGTCAACTGACAAAGAGTATAATGGCCCCTGTTGACGCCAGTCTAGCCAAGGGAGATTTCGACAATGCCGGTCTTACCTGAGCTGCTCGCGGCGAACGAGCGCTACGCCGCCAGCTTCACCAAGGGACACTTGCCGATGCCTCCTGGGCGGAAGGTGGCGATCCTCACATGTATGGACGCGCGACTCGACCCGGCGAAGTTCCTCGGCCTAGAAGAAGGCGACGCGCATGTCATCCGCAACGCCGGCGGACGTGCCGATGCCGACGCCTTGCGCTCGCTCGTTATCTCCCAGCAACTGCTCGGTACCCGGGAGGTCGTCGTCATTCACCATTCCGACTGCGGCATGCTCACCTTCAGCAATGACGACTTGCGGAAGCTGCTCAAGGAGCGCTTCGGCGCCGACGCCGGCAACACCGACTTCCTACCCTTCTCGGACCTGGAGAAGAGTGTGCGCGACGATGTGGCGACGCTCCGCGGCTCTCCCTTCATCCCGAAAGACATCCCAATCACCGGCTTTATCTATGATGTCCAGAGCGGTAGGCTCCTGCCGGTTGGTTAGTCAACCTCACCCCCGGCCCCTCCCCTGGGAAGGGAGGGGAGCTTCAACGGCAGGTGTGTTGGCCTCTTTCGGCGCCACCAGCGGCAGCCAAGAAGAGCGACGAGCATCCCAGCCCAAGCTCCCCTCCCTTCCCAGGGGAGGGGCCGGGGGTGAGGTTCCCTACCGAGTGGCCTTGCGTCGCGCCGCCGTGATCAAGCCGCCCAGGAGCGCCAGGAGCGCGACGATGGCGGCGCCACTGCGTGGCAGCGAGGTTCCGCCGGCGCCGGTGCTGGGCATGCTCGCCGGAATCTGCGCGGGCGCTGCAGCGGCTGTGGGAGCCGTGGCAGCCGCCGTCGACGGAGCCGGAGCGGCAGGCGCGGCAGCGACGGGCGCGGTCGTCTTGGCCGCCGCGGTAACGATGATGCTGCCGTGCATGTAGGGATGGACAGCGCAGTGGTAGGCGAAGGTCCCGGCCTGATTGAAAGTGAAGTGGAACGCTTGGTTCTGGTTCAAGATACTGGAGGCGAACGCGCCCGAGTCGGACGTCACGGTGTGGGGAGCGTCAGTCTGGTCCGTCCAAGTCACCGTCGTGCCTACCGGCACGGTAATGCCGGCGGGCGTAAAGGCGTAGTGCTCGGACGACGGCTCCGTCATGCTCACCGCCGCCGAGCCGTCTGCCGCGACCGGCAACGCGTAGGGAACGGCCAGCATCGTCGCCAGCCCCACAGCCCCACCTAGCCGCGCCATTCCATTCATTGACAATCTGGTCACGGTTGAAGATCCTCTCATGTGCTTCCGGTGTCGTACCATTGAAGTACCTGCTCGCATGATCGGCCCGCGACTGGCCGTGAGCCAGAGGGGAATCACTGACTCCACCTAGGTAATTTCACGCATGTCGAGGGCGGGCCTCTCACCTACCATGGAGGGAGGAGGATGGGATGCCGCTGATCACTATCGTCATCGCCGAAGACCACGCCCTGGTGCGTGAGGGCACCCGGCAGATCATCGAGCAGCACGCCGACTTGCGGGTCGTCGGCGAGGCCGATCGCGGCGACCGCGCCGTGGCCCTGGTGGGCGAGCTCCGGCCGGATGTTGTCCTCCTCGATCTCCGCCTTCCGGTGCTGAATGGGATCGAGGCAACCAGCAAGATCACCAGCTCCTACCCGGAGGTGAAGGTGCTCATGCTCAGCGCCTACGACGACGAGGACTACATCTTGGCGGCGCTTAATGCCGGCGCGGCCGGTTACCTCCTGAAGACCGCGCCCGGGCGCGAAGTCGTGGAAGCGGTACGCGCGGCCTACCGCGGCGAGACCGTGCTTCAGCCGGCGATATCCCGCAAGCTGGCCCAGTATTGGCAGCGTTTCAACGCGCCCGGGGGCAGCGCGCGGCTGAGCCCTCGAGAGTTGGAAGTGCTGCGACTGCTCGCCCGCGGGGCGCCCAATAAGGAGATCGCCGCGACGCTCGGAATCAGCCTGCGAACGGTGGAGGGGCACTTGGGCAATATCTTTGGCAAGCTGGGCGTCTTTTCGCGCACCGAGGCGGTGCTGTACGCCGTCAACCACCACCTGCTCGCCCTCGACGAAACGGCGGCGCCATGAGCCTGGGCGCTTGGTCGATCCCGCCGCGACCCTTCCATCGTGCCCTCACCGGCTGGCGAATGCCACGCTACGACCGGGTGTTCCTGGCAGCGCAAGTGCTCATGGTGCTCATCATCGTCGGCTACGAGGCGGCCGACGCCGCGGGCGTGCCGTGGCCCCTGAACAGCCAGGAGTTTGCTCCCGTCGCGCTGTTCGTCATTCCCATGATCTACGTCGCTCGCGGGTTCGGTCCGCTGGGCGCGTTCGCCACGATCGCCTGGGTGGCTGGTTTGGTGATGCTCCAGATCGGCTTGCAGCGGCAAGGTCTGAACCGCTGGGCCGACGATCTCCAGGTAGCCATTATCGGTACCGTCGCCGTGTTTGTGGGCTATCGCGTCCAGCGAGAGATGCTCATCCGGCGTCGAGTGGAGGACACGCACGAGGCCCTCCAAACGTCGGAAGCACGCTACCGTGCGCTCTTTGAACAGAGCCAGACGGCAACATTGATCGCGACGCGCGACGGCCGCGTTCGGGAGGCGAACGCCGCCGCGCACGCCCTCCTCGGCGTCAACGGGCACGACGTTATCGGCCACACGCTGGCCGACCTCCTCGGGGAGTCCGGCTCCGCCCACGTGCGGGCGGGAAGGCCGCCCCAGATCATCACGCGTGCCGACACCAAGGGTGTGGAGCTGCTGCTTCGGCCCGTCTGTACGTTCGCCGGCGCCAACGTGTTGCAGATAGTCCTCCAGGACGTCACCGAAGAACAGCAGCGTCGTCGCCGGTTGGACGCCTACGCCGCCTACGTGCTCCAGGGGCAGGAGGAGGAGCGCCGCCGGATCGCGCGCGAGCTGCACGACGAGCCGGTGCAGGATCTCGTGTACTTGTGCCGGCGGCTGGACCTGCTGCCCCATCGCGACGCCCTACCGGCCGACGCCATCGCCTCGCTCGAGGAGACTCGCCAGCTCACCGAGCAGATTGCCCGCGGCCTCCGCGAGCTCGCCCGCGGGCTGCGTCCCCCCAGCCTGGACGACCTCGGCCTGGTCGCCTCATTGCGCCATCTCCTGGCCACTTTCGAGGAACGCACGGGAGTGGCCGCAAGCCTCCAGGTCGACGGTGACGAGCGGCGCTTGTCGCCTGCTTCCGAGCTAGGACTATTCCGGATTGCCCAGGAGGCGCTCCGCAACGTCGAGCGTCACGCTGCCGCTCGGCATGCGGTCGTTGGCATAGTCTTCAACGGCTGTGTGCAGCTCACGGTCCGGGACGACGGCATCGGCTTCGCGATTCCGCCGCAAGCCAACGGCTCCGTTGGCGCTGGACTCGGCCTGTTGGGCATGCAGGAGCGAACCGAGCTGCTCGGCGGCCGGTTCGCCATCTCGTCGCTCGTCGGCGAGGGCGCCACGGTGCGCGTCACCATCGCTTGAGACACCGGCAGCATCGGTGATGGAGCGCAACAGGCCGTGGTTCGTCGACGCCGAAGCGCACTAGCGTTGGGCCTTGCCTTTGCCGCGCCTTCGGGGGTATCATCTCCAGGCGCTTCCCGTCGCGCGTCCCGCTGCCAGCGGAGTGCGCCCGACTGGTGGGAAGGAGGTAGGCGATGCGGCAGAGTACAGCAGTGAAAGCGGGTGAAATGCCGACAGTGAGCATGGCGCCATATTCCTGACTCGGCCAATCGACGGGCGGGGCAGATGATGCCCCTCTCCTTGCTCACGCGTTCGCCTCGCCAGGACGAAGGACAACCGGCCCACCGCTAGGGATCGGCCTTCCGGGTGTGTACCGGACCACACCGTTTGGGCGTGGCCCGCCCCAGGCAAACAACGCGAATGCGGCCGCGGTCGTGTGTCGAGGCAGCCCTCATTCGCACGAACCGCTGTTCCGTTTCGTGCGGTGGTGCGCCCCTGCTCCGGCTCAGGCCTGTTATCGGATCCCAAACACCGAGTAGCTGCCTAACGGAGCTGCCGTTCCGAAGCGAATCGTGCCCACGGCCACGCCGCCGGTTGACTCACGAAGCCTCCGGCGTCGGCACTGAAGGCGTGTGGTGCGCAATCAATAGTAGCAAGTGGGGACGACCCGAGTATGAACGTCTCGCTCCGACGCATGGTGGCGATGTTGACCGAGTATCTGGCGCCACAGTGGCGGAAGGCGCTGTTTCTGGGCGCCCTGCTAGTCGCCAACATCGGCCTCCAGCTCGCCAATCCTCAGATCGTGCGCTACTTCATCGACACCGCCCGCGGGGACGGTCCGCTGCGCCTCCTGACGCTGGCCGCGCTGCTCTATATCGGCGTGGCCGTGGTCACCCAGGGCGTTGCCATCATCGAGACCTACGTCGCGGAGAACGTGGGTTGGCTAGTGACCAACGAGCTGCGGACGAAGCTGGCGGCACACTGCCTCCGTATGGACCGTGCCTTCCACAGCGCCCGCACGCCCGGAGAGCTGATCGAGCGCGTCGACGGTGACGTGACGGCGCTCGCCAACTTCTTCTCCCGCTTCGTGGTGTACGTGCTGGGAAACGTCGTGCTCCTCATCGGCGTGCTCGTGGCGCTATTCACCATCAACTGGCGGGTGGGCCTGGCGATGGGAGCCTTCGCCGTCGTCGCGACTGCCCTGCTCGTGGGTATGCGCAACGTCGCCGTACGCCACTGGCGGGCCGTGCGCCAGGCGAGCGCCGACTTCTCCGGCTTCCTGGGTGAGCGGCTCGCCGGGACCGAGGACATCCGCTCCAGTGGGGCCACCGGCTACGTGCTGCGCCGGCTGACGGAGATATACCGGCGTTGGCTTCCTCTGGAGATGAAAGCCGGGCTGGCCTGGGCGACGACCGATGGGGTCAGCCTGCTGGTGTTCACCCTCGGCAATGTGACAGCTCTCGCTATCAGCGCCTCCCTGTTCACCTCAGGCGCCATCAGCGTCGGCACGGTCTACCTGATCTTCCAGTACACCGAGCTGATCCGCCAGCCGTTAGAGCAGATTCGCATGCAGCTGCAGGACTTTCAGAAGGCCGCCGCCAGCTTGGGGCGCGCGGACGATCTGCTGGCGGTGAGACCCACAATCCTTGACGGCGACGGCGCCGCACTGCCGGGCGGCGCGCTCGCCGTGGCGCTGGACGGCGTGACCTTCGGTTACGACGAGGGCGAGACCGCGCTGGACAACGTCAGCGTCGGCCTCGCGCCGGGGCAGGTGCTAGGCGTGTTGGGCCACACCGGGAGCGGCAAGACGACCCTTACGCGCCTGCTGCTCCGCTTCCATGACCCGGATAGGGGAGCGGTCCGTCTCGGCGGGCACGACGTGCGCGCGTTGCGGCTGGCCGACTTGCGCCAGCGCGTCGGCGTGGTGACCCAGGAGGTGCAGCTCTTCCACGCCAGCGTGCGTGACAACCTGACGCTTTTCAGCCCGAACGTCGCGGATAGCGCCATCGTGCAGGTGTTGGATGACCTGGGTCTGGGCCAGTGGTACCGCTCGCTGCCCCACGGGATGGACACGGAACTGGCCTCCGGAGGTACGGGACTGTCCGCCGGCGAATCGCAGCTCCTGGCCTTTGCCCGCGTGTTCCTGAAGGATCCGGGGCTGGTGATCCTGGACGAGGGCTCGTCGCGGCTGGACCCGGCCACCGAGCGCCTGATCGGCCGCGCGACGGACCGACTGCTGGACGGTCGCACCGGCATCATCATCGCGCATCGCTTGACCACTGTCACTCGCGCCGACGACATCCTCATCCTCGACGGCGGCCGTATCAGTGAGTACGGGAACCGGCAACGGCTGGCCCAGGATGTCGGCTCGCGATTTCACGAGCTTTTAGCAATCAGCGGTCAGCTATCAGCGGAAGCAACGGCGCCTCTTGCGAAGTATGCGGCGGTGAAGGTGTGAGATGCGCAACTGCGTGTCCAGGAAGGGGGCCGTACGGTGGGCCGCCGCGTGCGAGCCTACGGAGCGCGGGCGTCCCGCCCGCCCGGTTGCTACGCGGTAAACACGTTGTTCCGACGCAAACAAAAAGAATCGCTGATGACACCGGGCGGGCGGGACGCCCGCGCTCCGTAGGCTCGCACGCGGCGCAATGGTGATCGAAGAAAGCTGATTGCTCGTGAAAACCTGGCAATACCTAACCCGCCTCCTCGCCTACCGGCTCTGGCTCTATGCGCTAGACTGCGCGCTCTGGACCACCTGGTACGCCTTCCCGCTGGTACCGGGGTTGATCGCGCAGCAGTTCTTCGACGCGCTCACCCACAGCGCGCCGGTGCGCTTGGGCATTCCCGAGCTGCTAATCCTGCTGGTCATGGCCGCGGTAACACGGGTTGTGGTCACATACGGCGCGTTCGCCGTCCACACGGTTCACCAGTTCATGATCTGCGCGCTGCTCCAGCGCAACATGCTCGCCCAGGTGCTGGCTCAGCCGGGCGCCCGGTCCATGCCGGTGTCGTCGGGTGAGGCGATCAACCGATTCCGCGACGACGTCGACCAAGCGGCCAACATGATCGACAACTCGCTGGACGTCTGGGGCTACACCGTCTTCGGCGCGGTGGCCGTCGTCATTCTGCTGCGCATCAACCCCTGGATCACGTTGCTGGTCTTTACGCCGTTGGCAGCAGTCATCGTCGCCGTGCAGCTCGTGAGCGCTCGCCTACAGCAGTACCGCGCAGCCAGTCGCCAGGCAGCCGGCCGGGTCACCAGTGCCGTCGGCGAGATGTTTGAGGCGGTGCAGGCGATCCAGGTCGCCGGAACCGAAGATCATGTCATCGATCACCTGCGCCGGCTCAACGAGCAGCGGCGCAAGCTCACCCTGCGCGATCGCGTGCTGTCGCAAGTCATGGACTCAATCAATGCCAACACGGTTGGCGTCGGGACGGGCTTCATCCTCCTGCTGGCGGCTAGGTCGATACGAGCAGGGGCCTTCACGGTTGGCGACTTCGCGCTATTCGTTTCCTATCTCGGGTTCGTGACGCAGTTCACCCGCTTTACCGGTCGCTACCTGGCGATGTACCAGCAAGTCGGCGTCTCTTTCACGCGTATGGCCGGGCTGCTCCAGGGGGCTCGGCCGCAAACGTTGGTCGAGGCCGTGCCGCTCCACTTGACAGGACAGCTCCCCGAGCTCAAGCCGGTGAGGCGGACGCCTCAGGACAGGCTTCGCCTGCTGGAAGCTCGAGACCTCACCTACCGCTACCCTGATTCCGGTCGTGGCGTGAGCGGCGTTTCCCTGAGCCTGCCGCGCGGATCGTTCACGGTCGTCACGGGCCGGATTGGCTCCGGCAAGACCACACTGCTGCGCGTGCTGCTCGGGCTCCTCCCCAAGGATGCTGGGACAATCTCCTGGAACGGTGTGCTGGTCGACGACCCGTCTGCCTTCTTCGTCCCACCGCGCAGCGCCTACACGCCCCAGGTACCCCGACTGTTCAGCGAGACGCTCCAGGACAACATCCTGCTGGGCCTCCCGCGCCAAAACGCGGACCTAGAAGGCGCCGTGCGAGCGGCCGTGCTGGAGCGCAATGTCGTCACCCTCCAACATGGTCTGCACACGGAGGTCGGCACGCGCGGCGTGAAGCTCTCGGGCGGACAGGTCCAGCGCACGGCGGCGGCGCGAATGTTCGTGCGTGACGCCGAGCTCCTCGTGGTGGACGACCTCTCCAGCGCGCTGGACGTGGAGACCGAGCGCCTGCTCTGGCAGCGCCTCTTCGAGCAGCGTCAAGCCACCTGCCTGGCCGTCTCCCACCGGCGCGTCGCCTTGCAGCGCGCCGACCGTATCATCGTCCTCAAGGACGGACGGATGGAAGCCGAAGGGACCCTCGGTTATCTGTTGGCAACGTGTGAGGAGATGCGGCATTTGTGGCAGGGGGATGATGGTCGGGCGTGACCGAGAGACGAAAGGCGAATGGCGAGGTCGGCTGGTGAGGGCCCGCCCCCACCAGCCGACCTCGCCAATAGAGCAGTTCACGAGAACGCGCTGACATGGCAACCATGCTCGCTCCTCTACGCCGTTACACCAAGACCGCCGCCATGGCCGCGACCAGCTACGTGGGCGATAGCCCGCTATTCCTGGCCGATTACCTGCTGCGCCTGGTGCGGGTGCTGGTGCTGCTCTCTATCTGGCGCACCATCCTCACCGGGCGGGGCACGGTGTCGGGAATGACGTTGGGGGCAGTGCTGACCTATACCCTCATCGGTGAGGCGTTCGCCGAGCAACTATCGGTCCGCACGGAGCTGGGGAACGCGCTGTGGGAGGGGTCGGTCGCCACGCGTTTCTTGCAGCCGATGAGCATGGTGGGGCAGTTCGCTTCGGACATGATAGGGCGGTGGTGTTTCGGTCTGTGCGCCTTCTCACTACCGTTGCTACTGCTTTCGCGGCTGCTGGACGTTAGTCCGCAGCCCGCCAGCCCGGCAGCAGGCGGCTGGTTCATCTTGAGCCTGATCCTCGGGACATCCGTTGGGCTGGCGCTGGAGTTCATTTTTGCGTCGCTGGCGGTGGCCCTGGAACAGCCGATATGGTTCATCGACTACGTGCGCAGGGCCGTGACCACCCTCCTGTCTGGGGCGCTCGTGCCATTCGCGCTCTTACCTGAGGGGATCGGAGTGGTGTTCACCTGGCTGCCGTTCGCCTCGACAGCGTCGGCGCCGCTGCGCATCTACACGGGGACAGGTGACGCGGTGCGCCTGTTGCTCGTCCAGGTCGGCTGGTCGATCTTGCTGTGGGCGCTGGCGCGCTGGCTCTGGCAGGTCAGCCGGGAGAAGCTGGTGGGTTTCGGTGGCTAACGGCCTGGCGCGGGCGCTCCTACGCATCCTCCAGTTGTGGCGACTGTACGGCGCCATGGACGTCATTTGGATTGCCCGCGACGCCAAGACCTTCATAACGTGGTACATCACCGACATCGTCGTGAACGGGGCCGCCGTGACAGCTACCTTGCTGTTGGCCGAGCGATTCTCGGGGATCGGCCCTTGGGCGAAGTCCCAGGTGCTATTCCTGCTGGGTTATGCCGTGCTGGCCAGCGGATTGCTCGATCCGTTCTGCAACTACAACGTCAAGTACGTTAGTCGACGGCTGGGAAGGGGGCAACTGGACCATACGTTGATTCAGCCCCAGCCCATCTGGATGGCGTTGCTGACGGAGGGCTTCTCACCACTCTCGGGGACGGCGGCGCTCCTGCCCGGATTGGTCCTGCTGGTCTGGGCAACGCATGCACTGCACCTCTCCGTCACGCCCGCCTGGATCGCCGCGCTGCTGCTCAATCTCCTAGCCTCGGCGATCATCATTCTTGCCTTTTCCTACCTGTGGGGCAGCCTGGCCTTCTGGGCGCCGCGGTCAGCGGAGGAGATCAGCAGCTCCGCGCTCCGGACGCTGGATCAGCTCAAGTCGTTTCCCCTGGATGGCCTGGGACTGGGGCTGCTCGGGGGGCTGCTGACGGTGTTGCCAGTTGGCTTCGTCGCGTGGTATCCCTGTCGCGCGCTCTTGGGAATCGAACAGTCCGCCTACCAACTTTTCACAACGCCGATCGCCGCGGCGATCATCTCCGCTGCCGCTATCCTGGCTTTTCGAGGAGGATTGAAGCAGTATGCCCGTACCGGATCGCAGCGCTATCTCAGCTTCGGACACCGTCGTTGAGCTGACCGGCGTTTGGAAGCGCTACCGCCAGAAGCAGCGCTCGGCGCAGCTCCGTGAGGTCGTCCGCACCATGCTGCGGCCAACGGTTCGCACCATCGAGGCGCTGCGCGGCATCGACCTTCAGGTGCAGCGCGGAGAGATCGTCGCCTACGCCGGCCCCAACGGCGCCGGCAAGAGCACCACGGTGAAGCTGCTCTCCGGGCTGCTGGCGCCCGACGCCGGCAGCGTGCGCGTCTTCGGTCTGGACCCGGTCCGCGACCGCGTCCGCTACGTGCGCCGCATCGGCGTGGTGTTCGGCCAGCGCACCGAGCTCTGGTGGGACCACTCCATCGCCGCCAGCTACGAGTGGAAGCGCGTGGTCTGGGACGTGCCGCGCGACCGCTACGAGCGCATGCTCGGCTTCGTCAAGGAGCTGCTCGGGCTGGACGAGTTCTTCCACACGACAGCGCGCGAGCTCAGCCTGGGCCAGAAGATGCGGGCCGACCTGGGTATGGCCCTGCTGCATGAGCCGGAGATCCTCTTCTTGGACGAGCCTACGCTGGGCCTGGACGTACTCGCCAAGCGCCAGATGCTGCAGTTCGTCAAAGACCTCAACCGCGAGCGCCAGGTCACGGTCATGGTCACCAGCCACGACATGTCGGACCTGGAGCAGCTCGCCGGTCGCATCGTCATGATCCACCACGGCAACATCGCCTTCGACGGCGACTTCGACCAACTGCGCCGCGCCTTCAGCGACCGGCGCCGCCTGCTCATCGAGACCGCCGAGGCCACCGCGCCTCGACTGGCCGGCGCGGATCTGCTGCACAGCGCAGCGGGCCGCCACGAGTACGTGTTCGACGCCTCCGAGGTCAAGATCGCCGCGCTGCTGGAGCAGGCCGCGGCCCAGGCGCAGGTGCTGGATGTCGAGACGCACCGCGCGGACATCGACGACGTCATTGCCGACATCTACCTACGATGGCAGCACGACGGGAAGGCTCAGGCGCTTGCCACAGACGCACAGAGTTCCCAAGCGCAGCCCGCGGCGCCCCCTGCCCCTACAGACGCGTGATGCGCATTAGAATTTCCAGAGGCATTGATACCTCCATGAGCGGTCCGGCGCTGCCTCCCGAAACGACGCCCTTCTGGGGCCCATGCTATTACAGCCCGATAATGCGCATCACACGTCTAAAGGAGCAGGCTAAGATTGCGAAGCCGGCTGAAGCCGGCTGGGGCACGACGCTTCAGTCCCGCTGGTTGTCCAGCCGGCTGCAGCCGGCTTCGCAATCTTAGCCTGGGGCTTGAGCCCCAGGCGCCCCTGCCGCGCCCCAGCCCTGGACCGTGCTGGGCACACGGCTATACTGGAAGCGGCGGGGCAAACCGGAGCAAGGGCGCAGGAGGTGGCGAATGGCGACGGCGTTACGCTGGACATCCGCTGATCTGGAGCTGCTGCCGGACGACGGCAAACGGTACGAGATTATCGACGGAGAACTGCACGTGTCGACGCAGCCGAGCTGGGAGCATCAACTCGTCGGTACGTGGATTGTGGCGATATTGCGCGAGTGGAGCTTGCGCATCGGCGCCGGGCTGCCCAATATCGCGCCGGGCGTCATCCTGGCGGAGGATAACGCGGTTGCGCCCGATGTCGTCTGGGTGAGCGCGGAGCGGCTGCCAAGCGTCCTAGCGGCCGACGGCAAGCTGTACGGCGCCCCCGACTTGGCCGTGGAGATATTGTCCCCGGGCGCGAAAAACGAACAGGGCGACCGTGAGGCCAAACTCAGGGCCTATTCCCTGTACGGGGTGCGCGAATACTGGATTGTTAACTGGCAGCGGCGGGAGGTGCAGGTTTACCGGCGGGAGCATGCCGCGCTGACGCTGGTGGGGACACTCTACAGCGAGGACGAGATAGCATCGCCGCTCCTGCCCGGGTTCTCGGCCAAGGTAGAGCAGTTCTTTGCCGGGATTCGCAGGGTGTGAGGGTGATGGGTCCGCTTCAATAGCGATAACACCGTGCTGCAGGCCGTCTTTTTCGATCTGGACGGGACCTTATGCGCTCCCTCCGCCCCATTTGCCGAGGTGTTCACACGCTGCTGCGTCCCGCTGCTCTCCGGCAGCCGCCACCATAAGGCAGCCGACCTGCTCGACTCCTTCGGGACAGCCCTCACCCGCCCCGGTCCATCATCCGCTGCTTCCTGCCTCCATTGCGCGCTCGGCGTATGCCGTGCGACCGGCGTCGATACCGCCGGCATCACCGAATCGGCCGCCGCGCTTACCAGGGAATGGGCACGGGCACAGCGGCTGCTGCCAGGGGCTACAGCGACCCTGCGCGCCCTCGCTGAGTCGCTACCGCTGGGCCTCATCACCAATGGACCGAGCGACATGCAGCGGGCGGTGGTCGCCCACCTCGACATTGTCCCGCTCGTTCGCTGGATTGTGGTCTCCGGCGACGACAGCGTCGGCGTTCGGAAGCCCGATCCGGCCATCTTCCGGCATGCGCTGGCGCTGGCGCAGTGCTCCCCGGAGCACGCCCTCTACGTCGGCGACTCGGCCACCAGCGACGTTGCCGGCGCGGCCAGCGCGGCGATGCGCACCTGCTGGCTCAACCCCTCGGGGCAGCCACTGCCGCCGGGGGTACCGGAGCCGGATCTCCAGGTCAGCAGCATTGGCGAGCTGTCGGTCATGTGCGCAGTCGAGGCCCGGATGTTGCCGGGTAGTGGCCAATCGCCGGCCACGACAAAGCGATGATCGCTCATGGGCATGCTTGACAAGTGTGCAACTGAGTTGCATACTTGGGTCGTGACGCTACTTTTCGTCTACACGTCGGAATTTGATCGCCTTGCGCGCGACGTGCTGACGGACGATGACTTGCGAGCTGTCGAGGAGCGGCTTCTTGACAACCCGCGAGCGGGAGCGGTGGTGGCGCACACAGGCGGAGTGCGCAAGCTCCGCCTTGCGTTTGGCGGGCGGGGTAAGAGTGGGTCGGCGCGCATCATCTATCTCTACGTGGAGGCGGACGCGCGGGTGTATTTCCTACTTTTCTATCAGAAGAACCAACAGGCCTCACTGTCTGAAGCAGGGAAGCGACGATTGCAGGGCATCGTGACGGCCTTGAAGGAGGGACACGTATGACGCGGCACACGAGCTTCGAGGAATCATTGATCGCCAGCCTGGAGGAAGCGCTGGCCTACAAGCGCGGCGAGCTTAATTTGCGCACGCGGGTCGGAGAACGGACGGCTCGGGACACTCAGATAATTCCGCCACCGGCATACGACAGCGCCCGCGTTCGAGCGGTGCGCGACAAGCTGAGATTGTCGCAGCAGGTTTTCGCAGCGGCCCTCAACGTGAGTGACGGCACCGTTAAGGCTTGGGAACAGGGACGTCGCGCTCCAGAGGGACCTACTCTACGGCTACTCGAAATTGCGGAGGAGCATCCGGAAACCGTCCTTGCCAAGGTCCGGACACAGGGCTAACCCTTCACCGCTCCCACCGACAGGTCGCGCACCACCCAGCACTGCGCCAGCATGTAGATCACGCCCGGTGGGATGGAGGCCAGGGCGGCGCCGAGTCCGACGCCACCCAGCTCAAGGTGGCGCCCAAAGCCGCGCTGGACAAGGCCCAGCAGCTAACTGAGGCGAAGTACCAAGAGTACAAGAGCAGCGCCGGAAAGTAGCGCTACCCACTCTTGCCGTGGCGCGCAAACCATGTCATTCTTGATGGCAACATTACAACTGTATGCGAACCGACCCACGTGCAAATCGGAGCGCATGGCCGCGTCGTCCCGGCCCCCATGCGCTCAGCATTGGGCATTGCGCAAGGAGACAGCTTAGTTGCCCGCGTCGAGGATGGGCGGCTCATCCTGGAAAAAGAGGAAGCGATTCTTGCCAGGATACGGGCGCTATTCGGCACGTTGCCGGCCGGGGAGAGCGTGGTCGATGAGCTGATTCGCGAGCGCCGCGAAGAAGCCAGACGAGAGGACGAAGGGTGATCCCGCGTCCCCTACTCACGTGCGTCCTGGATGCTTCCGCCGTGCTGGCGTTCCTGTTTGGGGAGGCAGGTGGGGACGCCGTACGGGCTGCGCTCCGAGGAGCCGTGGTTTCGAGCGTGAACTGGGCGGAGATCCTGCAAAGGGCGCAACGACGGAACATCCCGACCGGCGCGCTGCGCAGCAACCTGTCTGCGCTAGGGTTAGATGTCCATCCGTTTACCTATGAGGATGCGGAACTCGCCGCCACCTTATGGCCTGGGACGAGGTCGTTGGGGTTGTCGCTGGGTGATCGAGCGTGCCTCGGCTTGGGACAGCGCCTCAACCTCGTGGTCCTCACAGCCCATCGCACCTGGGCGCGCCTTCAACTCGGCATACCAATCCGAACCATACGGTAGTCCCCTCGCCGGCTCAGTGGTCGTGGTCGCGCCAGCGGCCAGATCGCGCGGGCAGCGTATCGGACCATACACTTGCCACGTCGGTTACTGCCCCTCCATCCACTCGACGGTCTCCGCAATGGCATCGGCCAGGCGCCAGCGCGGCTGGTAGCCGGTGACGTCCGTCAGGTGGCGCAGGTCGTAGACGCGGTGGCGGGCGAAAGGCGCCCTGTCCGGCCACCGCGCCAGGTACTCGCTCACGTCCATAGAGGTGGTGCGCAGCGGGACGCCGAGACGGTCGGCCACGAGCTGGTAGTAGCGCTGCGTCGTCACACAGTCGGGTCCCATGCAGTTGAAGACCTGGCCATGCGCGCGCGCATTGCCGGCCAGGTGGGCGATGCAGGTACCCACCTCGCGATTCCAGACGGGCTGGATCAGCAGCAGGCCCTCGCCCAATAGCGTGACGTCGGTCCCCGCCCGCAGGTGCGCCAGGAGTTGCGGGTCGCGGCCCTGCACCGTGCCGGTCCCCAGTTCCTTACCCGCCCCCATGATGTGCGGCGGGCGTAACGTAGTGGCGGGGAAACGCTGGTCCTCCCAGGCGCGGGCAAGCACCGCCTCGCAGGCGAGCTTGCCTGTGCCATAGGATCGCTCCGTCTCCTTGGGGGCGTCCTCGGTAAGCGGGAACTGACCGTCATTGGTGGGTGAGTAGACGAAGTCGGTGCTGATGAAGACGTAGTGCCCGGTCTTGCCGGCGAAGGTGGCGACGGCATTCTCGGCATCCGGACGCTGGTAGGCGGCGCAATCCACGACCAGGTCATAGCGCGTCGAGCCCACAGCGGAGGCGAGCGCCCCCGGCTGGGAGCGGTCGGCCTGGATGAACTCTACGCCCGGCACGCGGTTGACCTTGCGGCCACGTCCGAGCGACGTTATCGACCAGCCGGCCTCCTTGAGCTCGCGCACGATGCCGGTCCCGAGGAAACCGGCTCCGCCAATGACCAGGGCTGTTCTTGCCATGCGACTGTCCTCCTGTGCGGGTCGATTGTAGCCATCAGATCGGGAGGGGGTGTTGATGGCGCTCGTGGCCCCGGACTTGTCGGATGCACCACTAATACCCAATTGCATACCCGTCGCGCCGCGGGTCGCCTGCCCCGGCCAGGGCGCCGTTGCTAGGGTCCACCTGAATCATCACCTCGCTCCCCGTACCCTCCCAAGCGCCGAGCAGTTGGACCGGCTGCCCGCGACGGCGCAGCTCCTCGACGGCAGCCGCCGGGAAGCGCGCTTCCAGTGTCAGGGCGTCGGTGCAGGTGTGAGGGACGGTCGACTCCATCGGGTTTTGGATATGCCGCCAGCGGGGAGCCTCCACCGCCTCGGCCACCGTCAGGCCAAAGTCGAGCGTGTGGGTAACGACCTGGAGGTTGGTCTGCACCTGGGTGTCGGCCCCCGGCGTCCCGCAGACGAGCACGAGGTCGTTGCCGCGGAAGACCATGACGGGATTCATGGTGTGGCGGACGCGCTTGCCCGGCTGGAGACAGTCGACGTGGTCTTCTTCCAGATGCCAGTAAGTCATGCGGTTGTTGAGGAGCAGGCCTGTCCCGTCCGCCACCAGCCCCGAGCCGAAGCCCGACTGCAGGCTCTGCAACTGGCAAACGGCATTGCCCTCGCCGTCGACAACGGCAAAGCAGGTGGTGTCCTCCTGCTGCCGGCTACCTCGGCGCGGCGAGGCTGGCCGTAGCGAGCCGCCCTGATACTTCCAGGGATCGCCGGCGGTAACCGCGTCCGCGGCGCGGTCAAGGTTGATAGAGCGGACCCGCTCGCGCGCGTATTCCTTGGAGAGCAGGCCGGCAATGGGCACGTCGGCCCAGTCGGGATCGGCCAGGTAGCGCTCACGGTCGGCGAAGGCCAGCTTCTTGGCCTCGACCATCAGGTGGATGGCGGCGGCGCTGTTGCAGCCGAGCGACTTGAGGTCGAACTGCTCGACAACGTTGAGCTCTTGGAGCAGCACGTGGCCGCTGGAATTGGGTGGGGCTTCATAGACCGTCCAGTCGCGGTAGCCGGCGCTGATCGGCTCCTGCCAGCGCGCCTCGTAGCGGGCGAAGTCCTCGAAGGTGAGCAGCCCGCCGTAGCGCTCGCTGCAGGCGACAATGGCGCGCGCGATGGGGCCACGGTAGAAGTAGTCGCGCCCGTCCGAGGCGAGTCGCTGGAATGTGACGGCCAGCTCGCGCTGCACCAACAGCTCACCCGCTGTCGGCGTCCGGCCTTGGGGAGCAAAGATCGCGGCGGACGAGGGGAACTCCCGCAGCGACGGGTCACCCGCCATTGCCTGCGCCAGTTTGTGGCTGACCGGGAAGCCGTTGGCGGCGAGGTCGATGGCCGGCTCGAACACCTCCGCGAGCTTCAGTCGCCCGTGGCGTCCGTGAATGCCCAGCCAGCCGTCCACCAGACCCGGCACCGAGACGCTGCGGATGCCTTTCATCGGGATGCCGGCCGGCAGGTAGGCCTCGCGCGTCGCCGCCTGGGGCGCAGGCCCGGTGGCGTTCATGACTTCCACGGTCCCGCGCTCGCGCCGGTAGACCATGCTGAAGCCGTCGCCTGCCGCGCCCGACATGGCCGGCTCGACAACGTTGAGGGCGGCCGCCACGGCCACGGCGGCGTCGACGGCGTTGCCGCCGCGCTGCAGCGTGCGCACCCCCGCCTGCGCCGCCAGCGGATGGCCCGCGGCGACCATTCCATTGCGTCCGTACACCACCGGCCGGTGTGATTCAGCCTGGATGCCGTGTGGTCCGTGATCCATTGCGATCCTTCTCTCACCTGCGATCTCTCCGATGGAGCCATCGTAGCACCGGGTCAAACCGGGCGCGACGCCGCACCGATCAATTGCCGAGGCTACGCTGCTACACTGCACCCGCCTCTGGAGTCGACCGGCAAACAATGAGCATGGCGAAAGGGCAAGCTGATGGCAATGCGCGTCTCGTTCATCACCGCCAACTACGTGGCGAGGGAGGTCAACTATAATCTGCGTCCGTTCAACTGGGGCGCCGCGGACCGCGCGACGGTCGAGGCCTTCCACGGTCTACAATTCGGCCAGAAGTTTGACGAGCTCTGCCGCCTGGTTCGCGACGCCGGGTTCACCAATATCGACCTGTGGGTCGCCCACCTTAACCCCTTCGTCGCTACCAGATCGATGGTCGATGAGGCGGCGGCGCTGCTGAAGCAACACGGTCTGCGTGTGGTCGCCTACACGGGTGGCCTGGGCCGGCCGGAGATAGCTCGACCCGACGCGGAGAAGGTCTACCAGGTGGCCACGGCGATCGGCGCCCCACTGCTCGGTGTAGGGCTGCACCCAAGCAACGCCAAACTTGCTTACGACCTTGGCAAGGCGTACGGAGTCAAGTACGCCATCGAGAACCACCCCGAGAGAAACCCTCAGGAGCTGCTGGCCCGCATCGGCGACTACGGAGAGGTTATCGGCGTCGCCCAGGACACCGGCTTCTGGGGCATGTACGGCTACGACGCCGTGAGGGCAACACACGAACTGAAGGATCATCTATTGCACATGCACTTGAAACAAGTGCGGCAAACGCCGGACGGCTGGCACTCCTGCGCCTACGACGAAGGCGTCGTCGACGTTGCCGGCGTGGTAGCCGCATTGAAAGTGATCGGCTACTCCGGCGCCATCTCCGTCGAGCACGAGCCCGCCTACGAGGACCCACTGCCCGCCGTCGCGCGCAGCGCCGATCAGTTGCGCGGCTGGCTGGGCCAGTGAGTTACAGGGTTAGCCCCATAAGGCGTGTCAGGCAACCAGACCGCTTGCCCGAAGCTCCGGGTCGGTTGTTGCCCGATAGCCGGGCGCCCGGTGGGACAACCGAACCCTCACCGCGGTACACTGTCCGTGCAACGCGTCGATGGAGACGAGTAGCGGGAGCCGCTGGACCGCAGAGAGCCGCCGGAGCTGGGATGGCGGCGTCCAGACCCCTGCGAAGACACTCCGGAGCGCGGAGAGGAACGGCCAGTAGGCCCAGTAAGCTCCGACGGTTCGCCCCCGTTAGCAGGCCTCAAGGCTGCTGATTGCCGCGGGCATATGCGCGATGTCGTGTACGTCGCAAGAATAACCCGGCGAGCGGCAACAAAGTGTGGTGGCACCACGAACGCCCCCTCGTCCGCACGACGAGGGGGCGTTCGTCATAGGGAGGTGTCACCAATGGACCGAATCTGGTCGTCGGAACTAAAGGAGCGCGTCGGAGAGCGCGTCCGGCTGGCCGGCTGGCTGCACCGGCTGCGCCGGCTGAGCAACGTCAGCTTCTTGATTCTCCGCGATGCCAAGGGGACGGCCCAGGTCGTCCTGGAAGATCCCGACCTGATCGAGCGCATCGCCGCGCTGCAGTTGGAATCGGTAGTCACCGTGGAGGGCCAGGCAGTCGCCGAGGCGCAGGCGCCTGGCGGCGTCGAGGTGCGCGAGCCGGCCGTCGAGACTGTCTCCGCGGCGAGCGCTCCGCCGCCCTTCGACCTGTTCCGGCCGACACTGAAAGCCCAACTGCCCACCATCCTGGACCACGCCGCGGTGGCGCTGCGCCATCCGCGCCACCGCGCCTTCTTCCGCCTGAGCGACGCCGCGATGCGCGGCTACCGCGCGACGCTGAGCGGACTGGGGTTCACCGAGATTCAAACGCCCAAGATCGTCGCTTCAGCCACCGAGAGTGGCGCCAACGTCTTCGCCGTCGACTACTTCGGGCGTCCGGCCTACCTGGCGCAGAGTCCGCAACTGTACAAGCAGATCATGGTCGGCGTGTTCGAGCGCGTCTACGAGGTCGCGCCCGCCTTCCGCGCCGAGCCGCACGACACGCCGCGCCACCTGAACGAGTACGTCTCGCTCGACGCCGAGATGGGCTTCATTCGGGACCACACCTCGGTGATGGCGGTCCTGACCCGAGTCATGGCCGGCATGGTGGCCTCTGTGCGCGAGGGCGCCGCGGACGCCGTGGCGCTGCTGCACGTGGTATTGCCGGATGTTCCGTCGACCATCCCGGCAATCCACTTCGCCGACGCGCTGGAGCTGGTCTCTCGCCAGACCGGCGAGGACGTGCGTAACGAGCCCGACCTGGCTCCGGCGCACGAGCGCCTGTTGGGCGAGTGGGCGCAGCGGGAGCACGGCTCCGACTTCCTGTTCGTGACCGGCTACCCGATGGCCAAGCGACCGTTCTACACCCACCCCGAGCCGGGACGTCCCCAATACTCCAACAGCTTCGACCTACTCTTCCGCGGCCTGGAGATCGCCACAGGGGGGCAGCGCTTGCACCGCCACGAAGATTACCTCGCGGCGCTGCACCGGCTTGGCCAGAACCCCGAGCCGCTCGCCGGCTACCTGGAAGCCTTCCAACACGGCATGCCCCCGCACGGCGGCTTCGCCATCGGCCTGGAGCGCTGGGTTGCCCGCGTGGCCGACGTGCCGAATGTGCGCGAGACGACGCTGTTCCCGAGGGACCTGCAGCGGCTGACGCCATAGCCGTCGCATGCGGCGCGGGACAGTTGGCGCTAGCGTATACGCTACTATAGACTGGGCAATCAACGGGGAGTCTGTCATGAAAGTGGTCAGCATCAGCGAGGTTCGACAGGACGCGACAGGCGTAATTCGCCAGGCTCAGCAGTCCGGTGAGCCGGTCTTGGTAGTGCGGCGCTCAAAAGCGGCAGCATACGTGGTCGGCGCAGCTCAGTTTGAAGAACTGGTCGCGGAGAATAAGCGCCTTCGCCGCGCGGAGCTGCTGCGCGATGTCGATGAGGCAGAGGCAGAGGTACGACAAGGTAACCTACCGGCGTACCACGATGTCGATCGTTTGATGGCCAGTTTGGAAGGCGAGACTGAGAAGTCATGTGATCGGTGAATCTGGTACCAACGTCGGCATTCCGTCGCCGTGCCAGGAAGCTCACGAGGGATCAGCGAGACGTCCTCAGTCGTGCGCTCAAGAGATTTCAGGTCGACCCGTTCGATCCGTCGCTGCGCACGCACAAACTCACCGGCGATCTCGCGGGCAAGTGGGCGTTCTCTGCCGGATACGATCTACGGGTAGTTTGCAGGATAGATAACGACGCAGCCTTCCTCCTGGCAGTCGGCAGTCACGATGAGGTGTATTGATAGCACGCGACTTCTGCGGCGCGGCGACCCAGAGCCGCCTGTTTGCCACACGATGCCGTGACTCCCACACCGACAGGGCTCAAGTTCCTGCCGCGGCTTTGAGCCGTTGCGCTAGCGTCGGCGAGTCGACTGAGATCTGGTCGGATGGATCGATCAGGGAGGGCAAACACGGCTTGGCGGACGCGCTAACGCGAGACGCGTCCCACGGTAAAGGTCACACCCCCGTGCTCTATGGTTTGCGCCGGTCCTGTGACTAGCGTACCGTAATAACGCCTGGCTCGCCTTGTCGATGCGCCGGTTGTTGGGCTACGCCCGTTGGATCGCTGGCTGATGAAGAGCCAGCTCCGGATGATGAGCGGTCCGGTGATCCCCCAGCGCTTCATCGCCATGTGGATTCCGGACGGCAGGGGCGCCGTGGTTCGCCACCACCGTCCGACTCCCAACTGCCCCGGCCAGGTGATCCGACGGAGTGCGGGGTCGATACCCGATATCCTGACGCCGAGGTGACGAAAGTGAATCGCCGGCCGCTGCATCGTGACGTAGCTCCCCTTGGTGACGGTGGCGATAGCTAGAATAGCCTGGTGGAGCGAGTGTCCGCCGCGCTGACTAGCCCCAGCAGTACGAGTATGAGCAACGGCCAGATCCAGTAGCCGATCCCGATCGCATCCCATGCAGCCGCCCAGGCTGGCCGGTGCCCGGTGATCGGGTCGGGAGATACGTCCTGGCGCCAGGCCCGGCCATCCGAGAGGACACCATCACCGACCACCCGCAGTTGGAGTTGCTGGCCATTGCCGATCAACTGGCCGGGGACGATCGTGCCTGTGGTCACCGTGCTGCCGGCGGAGGGTGTAAGCAAGATCCCGTTACACCAGTGAGTGGCGGCGCAGCCGCGCGCGTTCGCGGGTGAGGGCGCCGCCATCAGCCGGAACACCGGCGGGTGGTCCGTGGGAAACCAGGCGGTGAACGGCTGTGGACGGTGCGCCGGGTCGCCGTGGGCCTCCAGCGCCATAGCGACTTTGACATCGGCCGGACTGGTCAGCGTGACCGGCCAGCCCAAATGGAAACCCGCCCTATCGAGCGGGAAGACCGGCCCGGCCGGAGCCAGAGTAACCGTCATGTCCGGAGGCGCCGGTGGTGGTGGCGGAGGGACCGCCGTTGCCGTTGGCGCCGGGGTAGCAGTCGGTGTGGCGGTGGGAATCGCGGTGGCGGTCGCGGTGGGAGCGGTTGTCGACGTTGGGGCGGGTGTTGCCGTCGCCGTCTGCGTCGGGGTCGGCGGCGCCGGCGTCTGGAAGCGAACGCTCAGATCGTGCGTCCCCTGCAGGTTCAACCCTCCACCCGCCTCGATATGCAGCTTCGCCTCCTGATGAATCCCACCCGGTACGGTCCCGTCAAGGTAGAGCGTCACGGGGACGTTGGGCGTTTTGGTCCCGATCTGGGCGCTGGTCGGCTCGATGTGGATGGCCAGACCGGCGGCGTCCAACCGCAAGGTGATCGGGCTGGGCGGCACGTCGTTGGTGAAGAAGAACGGCAAAACCTGCGTCCGCTTCGTTTCGCCGGGCGCGAATGTGCCGAAATCTAATACCGGCACGTTGATCTGGGCAAAGCCCTGCACGACCGGGATCCCGCTGCTTTGCAGCTCCTTGACCTGGTTGGCGTTGAGCTGCGTCTGCAGGTCGTTGTAGTAGACGTAGAGGTAGGGATTGTCCGCGTGCTGCAGCTTGACGAGGCTGCCGACATCCGTCACCCAGGTAGTGGCGTGCGCGCCGTTGTCCAGGCCATCGGTGTAAACGTAAAGGGCCTGCGCTCGTTGCGGCTGCCCCTGCCGCCAAGCCTGCAACTGCTGCGCGGCCGCGACAATCGACTCGTAGATCCAGGTAACCTGACCGGTCGGCTGCAGTCCATCCAGATAGCTTTGCAAGTCCTGTCGCGACGGCCGGGTGGTGAAGACGTGACTCAGGTCCTGATGGACGCCCTGATCGAACGGCAGTATCTCGACGCGTGTTGTGGGCGACAGCGTGCCGACCAGGTCCGCAATATTACCGGTCACCTGCTTGAAGATGTTCTGCGCCTTGGGATCGTCGCCCTGGCCGACCATGGAGGCGCTGGTATCCAGGAGCACGATGACGTCCTGGGGCGGCTGGCTCTGCTGCGCGTGCAAGGGCATCGGTACAACCAGGAACTGAATGGACCAGAGCAGGAGGAGCAGCCAGCAGAGACGGGTCAGGAAGGTCGCCACGGCGGCCCGGCTTCCCTGGCGACT
The DNA here is from genome assembly GCA_937967325.1 of uncultured Chloroflexota bacterium. GTDB lineage: Bacteria > Chloroflexota > UBA4733 > UBA4733 > UBA4733 > UBA4733. Next base: position 238 of record CALBSQ010000398.1, on the reverse strand, counting down.
GAAGTCGCGGCTACCGTTGCGAAGCCCGCCTTCGCGGGCTGACTCAGCCGGCGAAGGCCAGCGCAGTCCGAGGTCACCGCCGCCGGGGGTGACGGCCAACCACCGACGCCGGTCGAAGGTCGATACGGCGGCCCGGCTCCAACAGCCCGCGAAGGCGGGCTTCGCAACGGTAGCCGCGACTTCAGTCGCCAGGCCATCGATCGCCAAAGGACCGGCCTTGTCCAATACACCGCTAAAT
>CALBSQ010000397.1 GCA_937967325.1 uncultured Chloroflexota bacterium | reverse complement strand
ATTTCTGCCTGTCTCGTGGGCTCGGAGATGTGTATAAGAGACAGGTTTCCAGCAGCATTCCCCTATCTAAACCGTATCGAGGTTCACACCGCTGCGAGCCAGGTTGGAGGGCTACAGGAGCAAGGTCGTGCCGACGCTATTGGCGATATAGGCATCCGGCAGCGCCGCGGCAATCTGCTGGGTGGCAGCCCAGCCGGTGCAGTGACCCGGCATGACGTAGCGCGGGTTGATCGCCAGCAAGGCCGCCACGGTCGCCGGGATCCGCGGCTCGAACAGCGCGCCGGTGAGGTGGAAACCGCCCACCACCGCGTGTATAGCCGTGACCCCCGTCAGCGCTTGGGCATGGCGGATGACGTTGATAATGCCGGAATGGCCACAGCCCGTCACGATCACCAGCCCCTTGTCCCGGACGTGGACGATGGCGCACTGGTCGTCGTGGATCAGGGGATCGGGCTCCCAGGCGCCCGCGCGCCGGGCCTGGTGGATGGGGAAGCCCGTCTCGAAAGGTGTCGTGCGCGCCACTTCACCGGAGATGAGCACCATGCCGTCGACCAGCAGAGAGGGGCCAACCTCCTCCATCACCTCAATGCCCTCTCGCCGCAGGTCGGACTTCCGGGGCGGGGGCAGGGCCAGCGTGGTCCCATCCGGCAGCACCACGCGGCGCTCCAGATAGGCGTCGGGATGCAGCACCAGCGGCAGCTTGCGCGGGCCCAGCCGGTCGATCAAGCCGGGCAACCCCATGGCGTGATCGGCATGCCCATGACTGAGGACGATGGCCTGCAGCTCCTGCGCCTTGATCTCCATCGCATCCATGTTGTACAGGAGGCCGGCGCGGCTGAGGCCCGTGTCGAAGAGGACTGTGCCCCACTTGCCTTCGCGGCGGACCTCAATGAGCGCGGAGAAGCCATGCTCGGCGATGGGCAGCGGTCGATCGAACGGGTTCGGCCCCAGCGGGAAGCGGCGGGCCACGTCCGATCCCGCCATCAGTAGGTCGACGGCGTTGTCAGTGACGAGCGTGACCCGGACAGCATCTACCGCGGGCAGGGCAATAACAGCAGCAGACATGCTCGGCTCCTCACGATGTCGCGGCAGCCAGGCTGACCGCGCGTGCAGCGACCACCGGCGCCCCTGCCGCGTCATTGAGCTCCCGCCAGGCCGCCGCCATCGCCGGCTCACTGTCGCCGGCAACGCGTGGCAACAGTTCATCGCCAAGCCGGCCGGCCAGCGCAATCGCCTTACTGGTCGAAGTGTCGACGAGGTGGCGCAGCAGCGCGATGGCGCCTGCCCGGTCACCGCGATCCAGCAACTGCTCCGCTCTCCCCTCGGTTTCATGCGCGTCCCGACGGAACTGTCTCTCGAGGGCTGCCAGCGACTCGCGAGCTTCCGGCGCCAGCACAGGCGCCTGGGCAATGATACGCTGCAGCCGCTCGAACACCCACCAGGGAGCAGTCACGTCATAGGTAGCGCCGCCGCGATCCAGCTCGCCTGGCAGCCCGACCGCGAAGGGATAGACGGGACGGAACACGCTCAGGCAAGGGGAGCCAAAGGCAGTCCAGACCGTCGCCGCCAGCTCGCGGGGGCGGTCCGGTCGGAGGTGGGCGACCAGTGAAGCCGCCGTCTCGCCAGTCGAGCCGGGCTTGACGTGCATGCAGATGGACGGCAGCTCGCTCGCTCCCCGCGGCAGGTCACTGCCGTACGACGCGTGGTCACGCAGCAGCGCCTGCATGTCCTCGACGCCGATCCCTTGCCGGTGCCCAGCGAGCACGTCCCGCGCCCGTAGCAGGCGGTAGCGGCGGGGACGCAGGTCTGCCACGGGATCCTGATAGGCCGCCGCGAAGTTGAATGGGTCGCCAGCCCACCCTTGCTGCCGGGCATGCTCTACCAGGCCGGGCGACGCGGCATCCCATCGCTGCTCAATCGTCAGCAGGTTGGAGATGGCGGCGCGGTCGTGGACGCGCTGCGCGGCCCAGCGCCGGCCGGCCGCCTCCAGCACCCAGGCACACGTCGGATCGGCCACGATGAAGGAATTGTGGTACGTTCCATAGGAACCGACTCGACAGTTACCACCCTGGCCGTGGCGCTCGATCAACGCGCCCATCACCTGCACCGCCTCGTCGGCGGTGCGCGCTCGCTCCAGCCCCAGGCGCACCAGGTCCATACCGATCAGCGCCGGCTGCTCCTCGTAGGGCTCGCGCGTCTGGACGGCCTCGTTGCCAACAGCGACACCCCACTCGTTGACCCCCATCTCGAAGCCCCACAGCCAGTAGGGTCGCGAGCCGATGAGCTCCCAGGTCTCGACAACCTGAGGCAGCTCGAGATACTGGCAGCGCGCGACCGAGCCGGAGGGATGCTGCCGGCGCGGCACGTGGCAGAGCGGCTGACACTCGTTGGCGTGCCGGTCGCTGTTCTTGGCGAAGATCACCGAGCCGTCGAGCGTGGCCGTGCCCGCGGCCACCGAAGTATCGCAGGAGAGCAGGTAGCCCATGTGGCATCTCCTCGGGAAGTAGCGCACTGAGAAGCCGGTGTGCTCGGCGTACTGTAGCACGGTCAGGTTGTGATGTCGTGCCACAGCTGGGCAGGGACGAACCGGGACAGATGACCGACGTTCGTCGTGGCAACAACGACGTCATGCCCCTCCTCAATCAGCAGGCGGGCGCTGGCGGCCAGGATCACGTCGCCGTCGAGCGCCTGCCGATCCGCGGTTGGCACGCCCTGTCGCCGGGCCTCGGCCCATAAGGAAGCCGCCTCCCGCAGGACAGGCGTCGTGACCTGCACGTAATCAAGCGTGGCCTGGAGCGCGTTGAGGGCATTGAGGCTGGTCGGCAACCGCGCGAGCAGGAGCTCGCGCCGTACCTCGTAGTCGGCAATTTCCGGGATTCCTAATACGACAACGAGACTTGTGATAGCGTAGGCGGACGATGGACTGGGGAGGGAGGGGGCGATGGCGGCAGCGTACTCGGAAGCGATCGACCTCCTACCTGAGTTGCCGCGGTTGCTGCTCAGTGTGGCGGACGTGGCGGCGATGGCGGAGGAGTTGACGGCCTACCACGGTCACTTCGCGCCGCTGTTCCAGCGCAGCGAACAGCGGCAGTGGGCTGCGGTCTATCTGCGTGGACTGCTGACGGCCGATGTCCCCCGCAAGAACTCCGAAGCGATGGCCCTGCGCCTCTTGGGGGCCGGCGAGGGAGCCGAGGCGCGGGTGCGCGCCCTGCAGCAGTTCATCGGCGAGGGCGGCTGGGATGACGACGCGATCCTGGCGGAGCATCGGCGGCTCGTTGGCCAGAGCCTGGGCGAGGACGATGGCGTGCTGATCGTGGACGAGAGCGCCATCCCCAAGCGCGGCGATCACTCCGCAGGCGCGGCGCGGCAGTGGTGCGGCGCCCTCGGCAAGCAGGAGAATTGCCAGGTCGGCGTCTTCCTGGGCTACGCAAGTCGCACAGGATACACACTCCTCGACCGCAGGCTCTATCTCCCGAAGGAATGGTTTGCGGTTGATCACCGCGAGCGGTGGGAAGCCTGCCGCATCCCGGACGACACGCCACTGGCGAGCAAGGCGGACCTCGCCGGCCAGATGCTGGAAGCCGCCGTGGGGGGCGGGCCGCGCGCGCGATGGCTGACGTGCGATGAGTGGTACGGAAGGGACCCAGGCTTTCTGGACCGGGTCGCCGGCTTGGGGCTCGACTATCTGGCGGAGGTCTCCAAGCACACCATGATCTGGCCGCTGATCGAGCCGGCCGATGGCGTGACGCCACGACCGTCGCCGCAGACCTGGCTTCCACCGCGCAACGCCTCCGGTCGAGGGCGCACGCCGGTACGGGTGCGCCGACACCCGGACAGCGCAGCCCCGCTGCGCGTTGATGCGCTCGCCGCGCAGCTTCCCGCCACTGCCTGGCGACGCTTTCGGGTGCTGGAAGGGGCACGAGGCCCGCTGGTGGCGGACTTCGCCGCCCTGCGTGCCGTGGTCGTGCGCGAGGGGTTGCCCGGGCCCGAGGTCTGGCTCCTCCTGCGCCGTCCCCTCCCCAACGCGGAGGACCAGCCGGAACTCAAGTACTTCCTCTCCAACGCACCAGCCGCCATCCCGTCGACAGCGTTGGTGCGGGTGAGCGGCATGCGCTGGCCGATCGAGACCTGCTTCGAGGAAGGCAAAGGGGAAGCGGGGCTCGACCACTACGAACTGCGCTTCTGGCGAGGCTGGCATCACCACATGACGATGGTGATCCTGGCCCACCATTTCCTGGTGCGGCTCCAGCCGTTGCTGGAGCCGAGAGGGGGGGCGCCAAAAGCAACCAGGCGAGCATCGATGCGTGGAACCGGTGGTCTGTCTGGACGGGGTGCCCCTCGCCGCCTTGTCTCGCGCGCTGCCACCGCAGTGGCCTCGCCTGCCAACCCTCCCGCAGGTGCGGCTGCGCCTGTGTGCGGCCTTGCCGCTGCCGGTCCTCACCGTGGCCTTCGCGCTGGCGCTGGTCGGCTACTGGCAGCGCCACAATCTCACCGCCTATGGCGCGCATCGCAAGTGAACGCTCCAACGGCTGCGCCAACAAGCCCCGTGAACCAAGTCTCGTTGTCGTATTAGCAAACAATGGTGTATCCTGCGCGCGGCGCCCGAGATCGCGCGCACGCGATTCCATCGGTAGTAGCTGGGCCGCCGCACCTCGCGTGCCCCGCCCTTACCGCCGGATTCATCCCGGCCGCCCAGTTTCCCTTCCGCCGGCGGTCTATTGCAGTGAGAGAGTGCGGTGGGAGAATGTCGCGTGCCCGCGGACCTGACAGAACGAGCTCGGACCGGGGACGAGGACGCGTTTCGCGAACTCACCGAGCCGTACCGCAATGAACTGCAGTTGCACTGCTATCGGATGCTCGGCTCCTTCCACGATGCGGAGGATGCGCTTCAAGAAACGCTGCTCGCGGCCTGGCGAGCCTTGCCGTCGTTTGAAGGCCGGTCATCGCTGCGCACCTGGCTGTATCGGGTGGCCACCAGCCGCTGCCTAAACATGCGGCGATCGAGCGGCCGGCGAATCCCAGCCGAAGTGCGCATCTCCGAGCCCGATCTGCCGCCCCCGACGCGAACGGGTGAGGTCCTGTGGATCGAGCCATATCCCGATACCCTGCTGGAAACCCTGGCCGACAGCGCGCCCGGACCGGAGGCGCGGTACGAGACACGAGAGGCCATATCCCTCGCGTTCATAACGGCGCTGCAGTCGCTGCCGCCGCGCCAACTGGCCGTCGAGATCCTTCGCGACGTGCTCGGCTACCACGCCAAGGAGGTGGCGGACATACTCGATACGACCGAAGAATCCGTTACGAGCGCCCTTAAACGTGCGCGGGCGACCCTCCAAGTGAGCGTACCCGCCGAGCCGTCGCCCCTGCCGCGATCCGCCGCCGAGCGGGATTTGCTCGAGCGCTTCACGCGCGCCTTTGAATCCGACGACGTGGAAGCCGTCGTCAGCTTGCTCACGGAGGACGTCTGCTGTGCCATGCCGCCACTGCCATTTGAGTGGCTGGGCCAAGACGCGGCGCGACAGTGTCTCATCGCCATGCAGATTCCAGGACGGCGCCTCGTCGCCACGCGCGCGAACACCCAGCCGGCGTTTGGGTTGTACTTACCGGACCCGCGCAGCAATGTGCTGCATGCCATGGGGCTGCTGGTGCTCAGCCTACGAGGAAACCACATCTCGGCGATCACATATTTCGAGACCATCGTGCTTGCGCACTTCAGGCTTCCTCGCACCTTGCGGCCACGGGACCGCGGCGCCAGCTAGCGCGTACCAGGCCAGCACGCCCACTTTGGCGCCCTGGCGGTGTCAATACCAGTGACAGCTGCGTTCACGCCGCTGATCACGTCCCGCTAGCCAGGAACCATGTCCCTGGCTAGCGGGAAGAAGTATCAACACGGGGAGTATCAGACAGTTGGTAATCGAACGAGTTAAGGACACCGAGCTGGCGGATCAGATCGCACAGCTCAACGTTGGCTTGAGGGAGCGCATCGCGGAGGCTCAGCTGCAGGGTTTCGCGCAGGCGATCCGGGAGCTCGTGGGCAGCGATGTCGCCAAGCGCGCGGTGACGACCGGCATGCGGGCGCCCGACTTCTCCTTACCGGATCAGACGGGCCGGACGGTGTCGCTATCGACAGTCCTGCAGCGCGGGCCGGCCTTGGTCGTGTTCTACCGCGGCGAGTGGTGTCCTTACTGTGACCTCACGTTGCGCGCCTACCAGCGCAGCTTGCCCGACATCACGCGACTTGGCGCTTCGCTGCTGGCGATATCGCCGCAGACGCCGGACAGCTCCCTGTCGACTGCGGAGAAGAAGCACCTCAGCTTTTTCGTGCTGAGCGACGTGGGCAACGTCGTAGCCCGTCAATACGGCCTCGTGTTCGTGGTTCCAGAGCTGGCGCGCCATCCAGGCATCCCCGCGGCGAACGGCGACGAGTCGTGGGAACTACCCATCCCCGGCAGCTACGTCATCGGGCAAGACGGGGACGTGAAACTTGCGTTCGTCGATCCTGATTGGACACGCCGGCTCGAGCCGGCAGCCATCCTGAAGACCCTCGAAGACCTCAGGACCGCATAAGCAGGCTGGGCCGGACCTCGACCGGCTCAGGAAGCGGCGGGCTCATCTCCAACCTCGTTCCACGCGCCCAGCTGAGCGCCACGACGGCGAAGGCAAGCGCTGCAGCGAGGAGCAGGCTGTCGGAAAGGCGGTGACGATCGATTGGGGTCCGCCCGACGGCGTCATGCAGACGGTGAAAGTCGCGCCGGCGCGGGCGATGGCAGATGCCACAAAAACACAGGAGTAAAGAACCATGGCTCAATTAACAGGCAAAGTTGCAGTTGTCACCGGCGCTTCCCTAAGGCGAGAGGGAAAGCCATGAAATTCAAGCCAGGAGACAGGCTGCCGGCGACGGTGATGGAAGCCGTGACCGGGGAGGCCATAAACCTCCCCGATGCAAAGCGCCCTGTCCATCTGCAATTCCGGCGCTTCGTTGATTGCCCGATTTGCAACACGCATATCGCCGAATTCAGGAAGCGCGCGAGAGAGATCGAAGCTGCCGGCATCAAGGAAGTGATCGTGTTTCATTCCTCGCCGAAATCAATCCGCTCGTACCAGAAGGACGTCCCGTTCTTGATGGTCGGCGATCCGAAGAGAGCGTTTTACAAGGACTTCGGGGTCGAAACCTCGCTCGGCTTCATAAGCTTCAAGGCCCTGGGGGCCGCGATTCGCGGTATGGCGCACGGTCATTTCGGCCTGCGGCTTGCCGGGGGCCCCTTGGGGCTGCCGGCCGACTTCCTGATCGCGCCGTCCGGACGGATCAACGCGGTGAAATACGGCGCCGACGCCTACGACCAGTGGTCCGCCGATGAGCTACTCACCCTCGCGAAGGGCGTCGCCGCCCAAGCCCTTTGAAGGAAAACACCATGTCGCCGCGCCCATCTGGATGACCTACAAACAGGCGCCAGGGTTGACGTGATGCTGTTGGCGTAGACGGCGAGCGAGCCGTGCTCGCCCTTCCGCACTTGCGCGCACAAACAGGTAGCGCAGGCCCGTCGCGGCGACGCGGTCGAGGAAGGAGCTATCCCGCCCGTACCACTCGTCGCACGCCAGCCGGCGCGCCCGCGGCCCGCCCCGCACGGCGTTGTCCACCCTCCGGCCGGCCATCTCTCGTTGTCGTACTAAACGACTCCCTTCCCGGAGGCGGTCGCGCACCCACGACCTCAGCGCGGGTGCGGGCCGGGAGCGAGCCAGCATGCCCAGGGGCCCACTGTCCAGGAGGATTATCCTACTCATCAACAAACAAAGGACGCGCCCCGACCGCTCGGCGCGACTCGTACAGCGCCCGGCGTAAGGTCTGCCACGCCGCCTCATCGGCCTGGGGATCGCTGCGCTCTCCGAGTGCCCACAACCGTTCGAGCGCTGCTAATTGATCGTCCGCTCCGAGCACAATGCTGACGCGCTCCCCTACCGAGGTATTTCGTTCCGGTTCTATCGCGCCCTCCGTTGCACCTGCATGATACGCCGATAGTTCTGAGCCGTATGCTACCCTCATTATGGATGGCCACGGCGTGACAGGGAAGGGCATGCAATACCGGATACTGGGCCGGACCGGCTTGCGAGTCTCGGAGTTGGGCGTCGGTGGGGCCCAGATCGGCCTGAAGAACTATATGGCCCCCTGGGACCCCTTTACGGAAGCGTCGGCGCAGCAGATCGAGCGGATGCTGGATCGCGCCCTGGATCTCGGCTACAACTACGTCGACACCGCGCCCGGCTACGGCGCCGGCCGCGGCGAGGAGATCATCGGCCGCGTGGCTCGTCGCCGCCGGGGCGACTTCTACCTGGCTACCAAGACATCCGCCGGCACATGGGCTAAAGGCAAGGCCGAGGTGAAGGCAGAGGCGGAGGCTAGCCTGCGCCGTCTGCAGACCGACCACGTTGACGTGCTGCAGTTCCACGGCGGCGACTACACGCCGGAGCAGGTCGACCACCTGCTGCAAGGCGGCCCCGCCGACGCCTATCGCGAACTGCGGGAGGAAGGGAAGGTACGCTTCCTCGGCATCACCGCCGAGGAGCCGGTCACCCTGCGTCCCCTCATCGTCAGTGGTCTGTTCGATGTCATCCAGATCCGCTTCAACGTCCTCTACCAGAACGCCTATCACAACTTGCTGCCGGAGGCCGTAGCCGCCGGCCTCGGCGTCGTGATCATGCGCCCGGCCACGAGCGGTCAGCTCTCTAAGCTACTCCGCACTGCCTGTCCAGAGCTGGCCGACCGCTACGACCTGCACGCATTCGCGCTCAACTTTGTCCTCTCCGCTCCTCAGGTTTCGGTAGCGATCGTGGGCACGCGCACCGTCGCGGAGGTGGAAGCCAACAATCGCCTCTCTGACGACACAGCCCGCCGGCTCGATCAGGACTGGCTACACCAGCGGTACGTGTAGGTGGCCGGGGACCCCTCCTCACCCTCCCCGCCGCGGGGAGGGGCTGCCCGTGACTTTGTGGCTCCTGCTCGGCGCCACTTAACGTGAACGCGGCTTTTCGGCATGGAATCCAGAGTTGCTCGCGGCAGCCGTCGTCGCCGGCCATCGTCAGTGACAGTGGACGATCCGACCTTGCACCGTTCCCTCCGTCGCCGCCCCCTCCCGGCGGCGGGGAGGGTGAGGAGGGGTCACCCCGCCGCCCCGAATGTCTGCCACGCCTGCCGGCGCTGCTCGTACGCGCCAATGTCCGCCGCGTGCTGCAGGGTGAGGCCGATGTCGTCGAGGCCGCGCAGCAAGCAGTCGCGGCGGAAGGGGTCGATGTGGAAGCCGGCGGAGAATCCCTGCTCATCCGTCACCTGCTCCGACTCTAGATCAACAGTGAGTCGAAAGCCCGGTGTGCGCTGCGCTCGGGCCAGCAGCTCATTTACCTTCGCGTCGGGCAGGGTCACCAGGAGGATGCCGTTCTTCGCGCAGTTGTTGCTGAAGATATCGGCGAACGAAGGCGCGATCAGCGCGCGGAAGCCGTAGTCGAGCAACGCCCAGGGGGCGTGCTCGCGCGAGGAGCCGCAGCCAAAGTTGCGCCCGGCCACCAGGATGCTGGCCCCAGCGCAGGCCGGCTGGTTCAGCTCGAAGGCGGGGTTGGGCTGGCCGTTGTCGAGGAAGCGCCAGTCGAAGAAGAGGAACTGGCCGAAGCCGCTGCGCTCGATGCGCTTGAGGAACTGCTTGGGGATGATCTGGTCAGTATCGACATTGACCCGGTCGAGCGGCGCGACCACGCCGGTGTGGCGAACAAAGGGTTCCATCGGTCCTACTCCTCAAACTGCCAGTGGCGCACGTCGGTCAGGTGGCCGGTAATGGCCGCGGCGGCCGCCATGGCCGGGCTGACCAGGTGGGTGCGCCCGCCCTTGCCCTGGCGTCCCTCAAAGTTGCGGTTGGAGGTGGCGGCGCAGCGCTGCCCCGGGGCCAGGATGTCGGGGTTCATCCCCAGGCACATCGAGCAGCCGGCGTCGCGCCAGTCGAAGCCGGCCGCCGAGAAGACACGATCGAGCCCCTCAGCCTCCGCCTGCGCCTTCACCTGCATCGAGCCGGGCACTACCATGGCGGACACGCCGGAATGCACACGCTTGCCGCGGACGACGCGAGCTGCCGCGCGCAGGTCTTCGATGCGAGCGTTAGTACAGGAGCCGATGAAGACGCGGTCGAGCCGGATCTCCTGCATGGGCGTGCCCGGACGCAAGGCCATGTACTCCAGCGCCCGCTCCGCCGAGCGCCGGTCGGCCTCCGCGTCGAAGCCGACCGGGTCCGGCACCGACCCGGTAATGGGAACTACCTGCCCGGGGTTGGTGCCCCAGGTGACATACGGGGTGAGCTCGCTTCCGTTCAGCACGACGGTACGGTCGTAGACCGCGCCGGCGTCGCTGCGCAAGGCTTCCCAGTCGCGGACGGCGGCATCGAAGGCCGCGCCCTGGGGCGACCGTGGGCGGTCGCGCAGGTAGGCGAAGGTCTTCTCGTCCGGCGCGACCATGCCGGCGCGGCCACCCGCCTCGATGGTCATATTACACACGGTCATGCGCCCCTCCATGGAGAGGGAACGGATCACCGGGCCGGTGAACTCGACGGCGTAGCCGGTGGCGCCATCGATCCCGATGCGACCGATGATCGCCAGGATGACGTCCTTGGCCGTCACACCGGGCGGGAGCTGCCCGTCGACCCGAATCTCCATGGTCTTCGGCCGCGACTGCTGCAGGCATTGCGTCGCCAGCACGTGCTCGACCTCGGAGGTGCCGATGCCGAAGGCCAGTGCCCCGAAGGCGCCGTGCGTGGAGGTGTGGCTGTCACCGCAGACGATGGTGAGACCCGGCCGCGTGAGGCCGAGCTCGGGACCGATCACGTGGACGATGCCCTGGTGCGCGCTGCGCAGGTCGTGCAGCTCGATGCCGAACTCGCGGCAGTTGCGGTCGAGGGTCTCGACTTGCTGGCGGGAGATCGGGTCGGCAATGGGGAGTAAGCGGTCGCGCGTCGGCACGTTGTGGTCGACCGTGGCGATGGTCTGCTCTGGGCGGCGGACTGGGCGCCCGGTGAGCCGGAGGCCCTCGAACGCCTGCGGCGAGGTGACCTCGTGGACGAGATGCAGGTCGATGTACAGGATGGCCGGCTCGCCGGGCGCCTCGCGGACGACGTGCGAGTCCCAGATCTTGTCAAACATAGTCTTGCCGGGCATGGGCTCTCCTCTCTTCTGGCAACAGGCTACCCATCCGCTGCCCAGTTGTCTATGCTATCAGTGGCATCGTCTTCATAACGGATTGGAATGGCTCGTGGAGCTGCGGCAGTTGCGCTACCTGCAGGCCATCGCGCGTGGTGGCAGCTTCACCAGCGCGGCCGACGCGGAACAGGTGGCGCAGCCGGCGGTCAGCAAGCAGATCCAACGACTAGAACGCGAGCTCGGCGTCGTGTTGTTCGACCGCCGGAGCCGCGGCGCAACCCTCACCGAGGAGGGCGCCGTAGCGGCCCGCTATGCCGACCGCGTGCTCGGGGCACTGGAGGATCTGCGAGCCGAGCTGGCCGATCGGGCGACGCTGCTGCGTGGCAGCCTCCGGCTGTGCGCCACCGAGACCGTGATGGACTACCTGGTACCGACCGCGCTGGCAGCGCTGCACCGCCGCTACCCCGGGCTCGAGGTGTCGGCGGAGATGCTCGGCACGGACGACGCTGTGGCGTTGCTGCTGGACCGGCAGATCGACGTGGCCATCGTCACCCTACCGCTCAGGCACCCGGACCTGGTGATCGAGCAGCTCTTTTCCGAGGACATTGTCCTCCTGGCGCCGGCCGGCGACCCGCTGGCCGGCCGGGATACAGTCGCGTTCGCCGAGCTGGCCGGGCGCGAGCTGCTCCTCTCCATGCCCGGCCATGGCCTGCGCTCGTCCGTCGAAGCGGCCTGCCGCCGCGCCGGATTTTCGCCGCGAGCGGCGCTGGAGCTGCGCAGCCAGGAAGCGCTCATCCGCCTGGTCGAGCAAGACGCCGGATTGGCCTTCGCGCCGCGCCTGTGCGTGCAGCGACCGCGCCCGGGAGTACACGCCTGCAAGCTGACACAGCCGACCTTGCGCCGGGCCATCGGGTGGGCCCAGCTGCGCGACCGCCATCTGCCCCGAGCCGTGGCGGAACTGGTGAGGGAGCTGGGCGACGCGGTCAAAGCGCTCGGGTGAAAAAAGAGACCGACCGATCGAGTCGTCAGTCAGAAGCCGGCCGGGACGCGTTAGGCGGTCGCAAGGCGACTGAGCGTGGCCGCCTTGCCGCCGACGAGTTCGACGTCTGCCATGGTGCGTGGCCAGCCGGCACGGCAAGGAGCGGGCGACCGGGAGGTGGGCCTGTGGCCATGTAAGAGGCGTGCAATATTCGGCTGCTACACTCCGGTCCAGCTTGGCGGCCGCGCGAGATATTCGGCGGCGTCGCCTGGTAGTTGTGCCAAGGCGCAGTCAGCGGAGGAGGAATGGTGCAGATCTCGTCCAAGGGAGCGACAGTCTCCGACCTAGATTCAAGGCGGCTGCCGGCGGCGCGCGCTGCCGCGCTGGCCCTGGGCGGGATCGTCACAATCGCGGCGTTAGCTTACGTCAAGTGGGTGCCGCTCGCGCACAAAGCAGCGGCAGCGCTGGCCAAGCACAGCTACAGCGCCACGTCGATCCTCACCGGCGGCGCTAGGCTCCCGCCGGCGCCCTCCTGGCAGGCAGCTTGGAGTTTCGCCCAGAGCTACTATGGCGCCGTCTGGACGGCAGTTCTCGCCGGCATCGTCATCGCCGGCGCGGTCCAAGCGCTGGCGCCACAACGCTTCCTTCAGCGTTTCCTCGCCGATTCCTCCTTGAAGGCGGTGGTGCTCGCGACAGCGGGTGCGCTGCCGGCGATGTTTTGAACGTGCTGCGCTACCCCACTGGCAGTGGGGCTGCGCCAGCGCCGGGTGGCGCTGGCTCCGGCGTTGGCCTTCGTCATGGCGGCGCCATCGCTCAATGTGGCAACCATCACCTTCATCGGCGTCGCGCTGGGCTGGCGGTTCGCCGTGCTGCGCGTGGCAGCGGCGATCATCGGCGTCGTCGGGCTGAGCCTTCTGGCCGCCCGTGTCGCCGGCAAGCAATCGACCAAGTTGGACGTAGCGCTGGACGTGGAGCCTGGCGCCGAGGCGAGCAGCCGAACTGGGGTGGCCGGTTGGCTCGCACGCTGGCTATTGGCGTGTCTCAAGCTGGCGGCGGTGCTGATTCCGGTCTACGTCGTGATGGTGCTGGTGATCGGCTTTGCACGCGCCTGGCTCTTCCCCATCGCCGGAGCGGCGGGTTGGGGAAACGGCATCGTAGCGCTCATACTCATCGCTCTGGCCGGAACGCTGTTCGTGATCCCAACGGCCGGCGAGGTCGCCATCGTCCAGGCGCTCCTGGCGGTAGGGTTGGCCATCGGTCCGGCGGCAGCACTGCTCATCACTTTGCCGATTATCAGCCTGCCCTCGCTATCCATGCTGCGCACCGCTGCGCCGACGCGCGCCTTGCTGGCCATCGCCGGCGGCGTCTGGGCGCTGGGCATCGTGGCCGGACTGCTGGCAATGCTGCTACTCTGAGCGCTGTCGTGGTCCCGCCGCTGGTGGCGGACCCTCACCCCCGGCCCCTCTCCCGCTCGGCGGGCGAGGGGTGCTGCCACGGCCAGGATCTCGGCCATTCCTGGCAGCCATAGTTCGTGCTGCCGCGAAGGACACCGGTCGTCACCGCTCAAGCTCCCCTCGCCCGCCGAGCGGGAGAGGGGCCGGGGGTGAGGGTCCGCCACCGCATTCGCCGGGCGCTCCGCCGAGCTTGCCGCGCGAATCATGAACACTCGTTCAGGGGTGTGCCGCGAGCGTCCCCAGTCGCCGCTGCATCGCCTCGAAGAACTGATTCATCAGGTGTTTGGCGGTGGGCACAACGAGCCGACTCCCAACGGAGAGCACTGGCCCGCCGACTTGGGCATCGCCATCCACGCGGACGACCGTGGCGATCGGGTGATCCGCCGGCCCATCGGGCTCGAGCGTGATGTGTCCCACGCCTTTCACGAAGCCGGGCCGCCCGCTGCCTTCGATCTGCAAGTCGTAGCTACGCGGAGGGATCTGGTTGCTCAGGCTGACCTTGCCGTCGTAGGCGCCTTTGAATACCGCGATGCCGATGCTCAAGGTGGCGTTGTACTGACCATCGCCCAACGGCTCGAGCTTCTGACAGCCGGGAATCGCCGCGGCCAGCGCCGCCGGGTCTAACAGCAGCGCCCAGACCTGTTCCGGCGGCGCGCCAAATCGGTAGCTTCCCACGATCTTCATAGCTGTCAGGTATCAGCTATCAGCTATCAGCGGGAACGCGCCACTGTTGTGTTCGTGGCCCATGCTGGATAGCTCCTCTCCAACTGCTGACCTGCTGATGGCTGGTGCCTGATAGCTGATAGCTAGAGCAACGCTCGACGGAGCGCGCGCTGCGTCAGCACCTGGACCAGGTGGGCTCGGTAGGCGGAGGAAGCCTGCAGGTCGCTCAGGCAATCGAGGCCATCAGCGGCATGGGCAGCAGCAGCGGCAATGGCCTCGGCGGAGATTGGCTTGCCTGCGAGTGCCGCCTCGGCGGCAGTTGCGCGCGACGGCTTGCCGGCAGCGCCAGTGACGCCGACCGCGACAGTGCTCACCGTACCGCCGGCCGTCTCCACAGCGACGGCGACCCCGACGACGGCGTAGCCGGAGGCTCGGTTGCGCGCCTTTTCATAGGCGGCTCGGCGACCAGGATTGGGGATGCGGATCTCTGTGAGCACCTCATCCGGTGCCAGCGCCGTCGTCAAGATGTCTAGGAAGAAGTCGCGCGCCGCGATACTGCGCTGTCCACCGGGCCCAAACGCCGTCAGCGTGGCATCAAGGGCGAGCGCCGCGGCCGGCCAGTCACCGGCCGGGTCGGCGTGGGCGAGGCTCCCACCAATCGTGCCGCGATGGCGCACCTGGACATCGCCGATGTGCGGCGCGACCTCCGCCAGGAGCGGGCAGCGCTGACGCACCAGCTCCGAATGCTCGATGGCGCTGTGCGTCGTCGTCGCGCCGATGACCAGGGTGTCGCCATCCATCCGGATGCCGGCAAGCTCGGGCACGCGGCCGACATCGATCAGTACCGGCGGCTGCGCCAGGCGCAGCTTCATGGCCGGCAGGAGAGAATGCCCACCGGCAAGGATCTTGGCATCCTCGCCATGCTCCGCGAGCAGCCGAACGGCCTCGTCGAGCGAGCGCGGAGCGAAATAGTCAAAGGCGGCCGGGTACATCTCTCTACCTTCCTATTTTCCGCCGGCTCGCTGGATCGCCTGCCAGACCTTTTCCGCTTTCAGCGGCATGTCCAGGTGCTTGATCCCGAGCGGCGCCAGAGCATCCATGACGGCATTGACCACCGCCGCGCTGGAGGCGATCGTGCCGGCCTCACCGATCCCCTTGACCCCCAGCGGGTTGTGCGGGGAGGGCGTCTCGGTGCGCCCCAGCTCGTAACGCGGCAGGTCCGACGCCTTCGGGATGGCGTAGTCCATCATCGTGCCGGTCAGCAGTTGCCCATTCTCGTCGTAGACCGCCTCCTCGTAGAGCGCCTGGGCGATGCCCTGGGCGATGCCGCCGTGGAGCTGGCCGTCCACCAGCATCGGGTTGATGACCTTGCCGCAGTCGTCCACCCCGACGTAGCGCTTGATCTCCACCTCGCCGGTGTCCCGCTCGACCTCAACGATGCAGACGTGGCAGCCGAAGGGATAGACGAAGTTGGCGGGGTCGAAGAAGTGGCTCTCTTCCAGGCCCGGCGTGACCCCTTCGGGCATGCTCCAGGCCAGGTGAGCGTGCAGGGCCACCTCGGCCATTGTCTTGTTAACGCCGGTTGCTCCCTTGATCCTGAATACCCCGTCGGCGAACTCGACGTTCTGCGGCGACGTCTCCAGCATGTGCGCCGCGACCTTCTCCGCCTTCTCGCGCACCTTGCGGGCGGCCATGGATACGGCGGCGCCACCGACCGTGGCCGTGCGCGACCCATAGGTGCCCCAGCCGAACTGGACCCGATCGGTGTCGCCGTGGACGACCTCTATGTCGTCGATGGCGACGCCGAGCTCGTCGGCGGCGATCTGGGCGAAGGCCGTCTCCTCGCCCTGGCCGTGCGGGCTGGCGCCGGTAGTCACGGTCACCTTGCCGTGCGGATGGACGCGGACGATGGCGCTTTCCCACAGGCCGCCCTGGAAGCCCATGAAGCCCGCCGCCGCGGACGGCGCCAGACCGCAGACCTCCACGTAGGTGGAGAAGCCGACGCCCATGAGCCGGCCCTGCTGGCGGGCCTGCTCCTGCTCCCGACGCAGCGCCGGATAGCTCACCATCGCCAGCGCCTTGTCCAGCGTGCCGGGGTAGTTGCCGCTGTCGTAGGTCAGGCCGCCCGAGGCCACCGTGTAGGGGAACTTGTCGGTCGGGATGAAGTTCTTGCGACGGAGCTCCGCCGGGTCCATTCTCAGCTCCCCGGCCAGCAGGTCGACCAGGCGCTCGATCACGTAGGTCGCTTCCGGCCGCCCGGCGCCGCGATAAGCGTCGGTGGGCGTGTTGTTGGTCAGCACCCCGTAGACAGTAACGTCGGTGTTCGGGATGTGGTAGCAGCCGGGCACGATCAGGCCGAACAGCCAGGTTGGCACGCCCGGCGCGGCGGTGGATAGGTAGGCGCCCATGCTGGCCCATGCCTTGATGCGCAGCCCGGTGATAGTGCCGTCGCGCCGGGCGGCCAGCTCGACATCCTGGATGTGGTCGCGCCCGTGCGTGGTGGCCACGTAGTTCTCGGAGCGGTCTTCGCTCCAGCGTACCGGCCGGCCCAGGTCGCGCGCCGCCATGCAAACGAGCGCCTCACCGCCGTAGACAGGGATCTTGCTGCCGAAGCCGCCGCCCACGTCCTTGGCGATGACGCGGATCTTGTGCTCGGCGATGCCGGTGATGTTGGCCATGTGGAAGCGCAGGATGTGCGGGTTCTGGGTCGTACACCACAGCGTGAGGTCGCCGCTGCCGCCGTTGAATTCGGCCACCGCGCCGCGTGTCTCCAGGGCTGTCGGGAGAAGCCGCTGATTGAGGAGGCGCTGCTGCACCGTCACTTCGGCGTCGCGAAAGGCCGCGTCGACGTCGCCGCCGGCGAAATGCCAGGTGAAGGCCAGGTTATTGGGAATCTCCTGGTGAATCTGGGGCGCGCCGGGCTGGACCGCCTTCTCCTGGTCGACCACCGCCGGCAGCGGCTCGTAGTCCACCTGGATCAGGTCGAGGGCATCACGCGCCAGATAGCCATCCTCGGCGACGACCATGGCCACGCCCTCACCGTAGTAGCGCACGCGGTCGGAGGCCAGCGCCGGGTAGACCGGTACCTTCAGTCCGGCATTGGGGACGAGCCAGGCGCATGGCATGGTCCCGATCTTGCCCTCCAGGTCGCGCCCGGCATATACGGCTAGCACGCCCGGAGCCTTGCGAGCCGCCCCCACGTCGATTCGCGTGATCCGGGCGTGCGCGTGCGGACTGCGCAGGACAGCCATCGTCGCCATGTTCACGAGGCGCACGTCATCGGTGAAGGAGCCCTTGCCGGTGATCAACCTGGGATCCTCGCGCCGCTTGATCGCCGCGCCAAACAGCTTGGTAGGTGGGGCCATGGCCATGGTGGATTAACTCCTCTCGCTTCCATTCTGCCGCGGTCGGCGGTGCATCTAGGCTCCTACTCTCGCGGCGCGTCACGCATCTTCCCGCCGGCGTATTTGATCGCTTCAATAATGTTCTGGTAGCCGGTACAGCGGCACAGATTCCCCTCGATGGCGTGCCTGATCTGCGCCTCGCTCGGATCGGGATGGTCTCTGAGGAGCTGGATGGAGGTCATGAGCAGGCCAGGCGTGCAGAAGCCGCACTGCAGGCCATGCTTCTCCCAGAAGCCCTCCTGAACCGGATGGTACTGCCCATCCTTAGCAAGCCCCTCTACCGTGTCGACGGAGCCGCCATCGGCCTGGACGGCAAGGAGCATGCACGACTTCACCGACTGGCCGTCGAGCAGCACGGTGCAGGCGCCGCACTGCCCCGTGTCGCAGCCGACGTGGGTGCCGGTCAGGTTGAGCTTGTCGCGCAAATAATGGACGAGAAGGGTGCGGGGCTCGACCTCCAGGCCGGTCTCCCGGCCGTTGACCGTTATCGCAATACGCTGCATTTCCACGGATCACCTCCCTAGGATCGACCACAACGTCCGGATGCATTGGTAGCTCGGGCGGCAGAAAACGCGACAGGTGGCGCGTTGGGGTTTCGCTCGGCCTCCTCCCATTGACGCCTCACGCAGCACCGGAAAGCTCGTGGCCACGTGCTCGCGAATGGCGGCTCGATCGTGCGAATTGCCGCCAGTATATTCAGCAGCCCGACCGTGGTCAAGCGCGGGGTATCGCGAAGTTTACGCAGAACATCGGTCGCTGCCCGGTGAAGCTGCCAGCCCGGGTTCGTGACGCTGAACTGCTGCCGGGCCGCGTCGACCTGTTCCCGGACCTGAGAGCGCTGATTCGGGCGTGGTCGTGTCCGCTACACGGACTTGTAGTAGTCGGCGAGCTTGGCGTTCATCGTCGTCGCGGCGCTGTGCAGCGCGTCGTTGGCGGACTGCTTGCCCGTGAGCACGTCGTTCTCCATCGTGCTCACCAAAGGGTTGAGGTCGCCGGAGATCGGGCTGTCGATGGTCGCGCCGACGACGGCGCTCTTGAAGAGCGGTAGCACCTGCTGGCGGCCGAGCTTGGCGCCGACGATGCGCGGATCCTCGGCGGCAGCGATCAGCGCGGCCACGTCGGAGGAATTCTTCTGCACCAGGTACTGCCCGTCCGCCGATCCCTCGAAGGCCAGGAACTGCCAGCCGGCGCTGACATGCTTGGCGCCGGTCGGGATCGCCAGCAGCGCCCCGCCGCCGGCCTGGGCCACCGGCGGCGCGCTGCTTTCTGGACCTTGCGGCAGCGCGGCGACGCCCCACGGCAGGTCGGGGCTGAGCGTCTGGATGCCGTTGAAGAGCCAGTTGCCCCACCAGAGCAGCGCCAGTTGGCTCCGCGTGTACAGGGTTTGCGGCGGCGGTCCGGAGCTGGGGAGCGTGGTCTTGACCTTGTTGTACCAGGTGTTCCAACCGTTGTAGCCGCCCTGATACTGGGCGAAGACCTGCAGGTTCCAGTTGAGGGCGCTGATGGCGGCGGCCGTCTCGAAGGCGACCCGACGCCCTTCAGGCGACAGCACAGCGAGGCCGTCGGAGATGAAGCTCGTCAGCGACCAGCTCGTCTGGATCAGCGTCGGGACAAAGCCGAGCTGCGTGTACTGGTCGCCCTGCTGCTTGATCAGCTTGGCCGACGCATTGGTGATGTCGCTCCAGGTCGCCGGCGCCTTCTCGGGATCCAGGCCGGCCTGCTGGAAGAGCGAGCGGTTCCAGAAGAGGACGTAGCATCCCTGGTGGTGCGGCATGCCGTAGCGCTTCCCCAGGAAGCTTACAATCTGCGTGCAGACGGGCCAGAAGCCGGCCATGTCGATGTGGTCCTGAGCGAAGGATGCGTCCAGCGGCATCAAGGCTTGTTTCATCGCCAGCGTCGCCACGTCCCCCTGGTTGAGCTGCATCACGTCCGGCGGGTTGCTTCCGGCGATGGCCGCGACCAGCTTCTGGACGTTGGCGTTGGTCACCACCTCGATAGTGAAACCGGGGTGCGCCTGCTTGAACGCTGCCACCTGGTCGACCATGGCGACACCCCCGCCGGTCGTGCCCCAGCCGTGCCAGATCAGCAGGCTGCCAGTTGTAGCCGGCGCGCTACCTGCAGCACTTGGAGTGGCGGCGCTACTCGACGCCGCTGACGCGGCCGTGCTCACCGCGCTGGTGATGGTCGCGGCCGGTGTGCTCGCGGCGGGTACGCTGGCGACGCTGGAGCTCGGCGCGGCCGACAGAGACGGGGCTTGCGCCTGGGGCGCCACGCGGCCGCAGGCCACGAGCAGCCCCGGCACGGCCAACACCACGAGGCCAATCGACCGACGCACTACGCCTCGGCGCGAGATGAGGCGACCGGACCGGAACACATGACCGGACACATCCATCGCTACTCCTCTCGGTATGAGCGGAGTATACGACCCAGGCGCGAGAGAGGCCCCATTGCTTGCCGTCCGCTGCGCCCCCGGCTATGATGTCTACGGCGCACCTATTGCCTGATGGCGCCGCGCTCGACGGCTCACAGCGCAGTCGCCCTCCCAAGATGGAGCCGGAGAGAGCGATGCACGAGGTATTGCCGGCCCTGGACCGGTGGTGGGCTGCCGGCCGGCGTGCGGCGATCGCCACGGTGGCGCGCGCGCGCGGCTCGTCGCCTCGTCCGGTTGGGGCACGCATGGCGATTGCCGAGCACGGTGAATTCGCCGGCTCGATTAGCGTCGGCTGTGTCGAGGCCGATGTCTTTGACATGGCGCAGCAAGTGATCCGCGATGGCCGGCCGCGGCGGCGCCACTTCGGCATTGCCGATGACCTTGGCCTGATCGTCGGACTGTCCTGTGGCGGCGAGATCGACGTCTGGATCGAGCCGGACTGGCTGCACCGCCCGGATGAGGAAGCCGTGGCCGTGGCGCTTCGCCGTTCCCTCGCCGCTGAGGAGGGAGCGTGTCTGGCCACGCTGTTCAGCGCGGAGAGTCCGGCGCGTCATGTGTTGATCGCCGGTGATGGCACGGTAGTCGGCGGTTCGGGACACGCCGCGCTCGACGCGACGGTGGTGGCGGAAGCACGGGCATGCCTGCATAGTGGCGTCTCGGCGACAATCGAGATCAAGCGGCCCGATGGCAGCGCCGTCGAGGTACTGCTGGATGCCTATCTTCCCCCGGCCACCTTACTGGTCTTTGGCGGCACCCACGCGGCCATGGCGCTCGTCGCCTTTGCCAAGAAGGCGGGATTCCGCACCATCGTGGTGGATGGGCGCTCCCGATTTGCCGACCCGGCACGCTTTCCCGAGGCCGATCAGGTGCTGCTGGCCTGGCCGGAGGAGGCGGGGAAGCAGCTGCGGATCGACGGCTCGACCTACGTCGCGGTGCTGAACCACGACCCCAAGTTCGATGAGCCCGCGCTCAAGCTGGCGTTGGCACGCGGCGCCCGCTACGTCGGCGCCCTCGGCAGCCGCCGCACCCACGGGCGCCAGATGGACCGGCTGCGCGCCCAGGGTATCTCCGAGGAGGACCTTGCTCGCATCCACGGGCCCGTTGGGCTGGACATCGGCGCTCGCTCCCCTGAGGAGATCGCGGTCAGCATCCTGGCCGAGATCATCGCCGAGCGCTACCACCGCCCGGGCGGCATGCTCTATCGCAGCACGGGCGACCCGCATTCGGCGGTGGACGCTTGTCCCTCGCCCTCCAGCGACTCCGATTCGATCCGTTGTCGCGACGCCCCAGTGTCGTGACTGGCGAGACCCCGTCATCGACTGCTGAAGGACGGTCGTCCCGGACCGTAGCGGGCGTGATTCTTGCCGCCGGACAATCGTCGCGCTTGGGCCGGCCGAAGCAGCTCTTGCCGCTCCACGGCCAGCCGCTGCTGCAGCACGTGGTCACCGCCGCCTGTGATTCCACGCTGGACGAAGTGATCGTCGTGGTGGGCGCCATTGCGGAGAAGATCCGCGCCGCCTTGCAGATCGGGCGGGCGCGGCTGGTCGTGAATGCGCGCTCCGCGGATGGGCAGAGCACGTCGATCCATCGCGGCCTAGAAGCGCTGGGCAACCACGTGCAGGGCGCCCTCTTCTTGTTGGGTGACCAACCGGGGATCACGCCTGCGCTGGTCGATCGTTTGGTGGCTCGCTATCGCGCTGGCGACGCCGCCATCGTGGCGCCCCGCTTCCTGGACGGCATCGGCAATCCGGTGCTGTTCGATCGCGCCCTCTGGCCGGAGCTGCGCCAGCTCCGCGGCGACACCGGCGCCCGCGAGATCTTGCGGGCGCGGCGCGCCGAGGTGCGCGAGATGGCCGTAGCGACGCCGCGACTGCCGGACGTGGACACGTGGGACGACTACGTGGAAGCGCAGAGGAGCAGCTTGTGATCGATCCAAAGCTGGCAGGAAAGGTCGCCATCGTCAACGTCAGCACCGATGGCGCCTCCGGCTTCACCGGGGAGGTCTCCTACGGCGCCAGCAAGCATGCCATGGAGAGCTATGGTCGAGCAGCGGCCACGGAGCTGCGCCCGTACGGGATCACCGGCCAGCTCCTCTACGTCGGCAACGGGCACGTGATGACGCTCTGACGCAATGCCGTGCTCCTATCGGGATACCCAATCCGCTGAGCGAACGCAACCAGGCGCCGAGAGTGGTGAAGGCGCAAGGACCCGTGGAGCAGCCCGCTGCGATGCGCCGCGGAAGGGCCGCCTCACCGTGGTAAGGTTGGCCACTGGCTGGCGAGGGGAGACGACATGCCGTCCCGGCCCCGCGTCGCCCTCGTCCGCGGCGCGACGCTCAATCATTGGGAGATGCAGAGCTACGCATCCCTGACCGTCCGATTTGACGTCACGGCATTCGGTTCTGACCTGGGATCCTTTGACCGCGACAGTGTGCCCTTCCCCGTGCGTACCTTGCCGGGACTGCTCGAGCGCGCCAAGCGGCTTCCCGGTTTCAAGCAGTGGTACCTGAGCCGGTACGAGTACAACGAGGTGATGCTCGGGCTCGGCCACGCGCTGCTCGGCTACGACCTGATCCACACGTCGGAAACGTTCAACCCGTATTCGCTGCAAGCCCTGCATGCGTCCCGGCACAGCGGCGCGCTACTCGTGGTTAGCGTAGCCGAAAATGTCCCCGGTAAGTTCGACGACTTCCCGCGTCTCCGCCGAGCGCGAATGGCGCTAGCCCGGGGCGCCGACCTCTTCCTGGCACTGACCGAGCGCAACCGGCACTGGCTGCTGCTGGAAGGCGTGCCGCCGGAGAAGATCGTTGTGCATCCCACCGGTGTCGACCTCCGTCGCTTTCGGTCCGCTCCCGCCGACCCGGCGCTGCGTGCGCATCTGGGATTCGGGCCGGAGCACCTCGTGGTGGCGACGATCGGCACTCTCCACTGGGAGAAGGGCTACTTCGAGCTGCTGGCGGCGGCGCGCCTGCTGAAGGCCGACCCGGAAGTGGGCGAACGGTTGCGCTACCTGTGGGTCGGCCGCGGCCCCGAACAGACCAGGATCGAGCGTGAGCTCCGCGAGCGGGGCCTCCAGGACATCGTCCGACTCGTCGGCTACGTACACTACGAGCAGATACCACGCTACCACCAGGCAGCCGACATCTTCTGTCTGCCCAGCAATCCCACCCGCTGGATTCGCGAGCAGTTCGGCATGGTGCTGGTAGAAGCGATGGCCTGTGGCAAGCCGGTGATCGGCGCCCTGACCGGCGGCGTACCGGAGGTCATCGGCGACGCGGGCGTCCTGACGCCGCCCGCCGACTTCGTCAGTCTGGCCGCCAACCTGAAGCGTCTGGCGCTCTCGGCGGAGCTGCGGCGCCAGCTCGGCGAGCGCGGCCGCGCTCGTGTGGAGGAGCACTTCGACGCCGATACGCTCGCCGGCAGACTCGCCGGGTATTACGCGGAGCTGCTGGAGCGGCGAAAACAGCATAGCTGATACGTTCAGGCGCAACCTGCCGTCAGCGCACAGTAGGGGCGCCACACGATCCTGTCTCCGCTAACGAATGCCCGGGGCGCCCCAGCTCAGACGCCGCGTACAATCGCCAGCCCCTCCTGGTACGCGTCCAGATTGCCGCGCGCGCAGCGATCCCACGAGTATTCGCGCTCGACGAGCGTTCGCCCTTCCGCGCCGAGACGGGCGCGTAGCGCGTCATCGTTCACCAGCCAGACCAAGGCCGTCGCCGCTTCGTCACGGGCGAAAGGAGCGGTGAGCAGGGCGCCCGCGGTCAAGAGGCTCGGGCCCGCACCGAGTCGGTGAGTCAGCACGGTCGCCCCAGCGGCAAGGGCTTCGAAAAACACCAGCCCGAAAGCCTCGAAGTGCGAGAACAGGGCGAAGATATCCGCCTGGACGTACTGCTCATGCAAGTCGGTGTCGGTAAGCTCGCCGGCGACGTGTACCTCACCGGCCAGCCGCAAGCGAGCCACGTCCGCTGCCAACGCGGCGCCGTCGCCCTCATCCTTACCGACGAAGACCAGTCGGGTCGGACGGGCAAAGCGCGGCCGTGCCTGCGCATACGTTTCTAGCAGCCAGCGCTGCCCTTTGTGACGTCCCAGACGGCCAACGCAGAGGATCACGAGCGCCTTCGGGGTCGGGGGGTCGGGGGGC
>CALBSQ010000396.1 GCA_937967325.1 uncultured Chloroflexota bacterium | reverse complement strand
CGGCGCTTCGGGCCGATCCCCGTGACCGAATCCAGGGACGAGGCGAGGCCGGTCCGCTTGCGCAACTGCCGGTGGAAGGTGATGGCGAAACGGTGGGTTTCATCGCGGATGCGCTGGACGAGATGGAGCGCCGGCGAGCTGCGCGGCAAGAGCAGCGGCTCTTCCCGACCGGGGAGGAACAACTCTTCCTCCTGCTTAGCGAGGGCGACGATCGGGATGCGATCGGTCAGGTCAAGCTCCGCCAGGGCGGCGGTCGCGGCTGAGAGCTGACCCTTGCCGCCGTCGACGATAATCAAGTCGGGCAGGTCCGCCCATCCCCCCGCCGTGGCTTCACTGTCGGCGCCTGGCGCATCGTCTGCCCTCGGCGCCTCCGAACGGAGGGCTCGGCTCAGGCGACGGCGCAGCACCTCCCCCATGCTACGGAAGTCGTCCGGCCCCACGACGGTTCTGATCTTGAACTTGCGATACTCAGCCTTCGCCGGCTGGCCGTCGACGAACACCACCATGGCGGCAACGGGGTTGCTCCCCTGGATATTCGAGTTGTCATAACACTCAATGCGGTGAGGAAACCTCGGCAGTTCGAGTAGGGCCCCCAATGCGGCCGCCGCCTCGACCGTACGTTGCTTGCTCGCCAGCCACTGGGCGCGGTCTTCGGTAAGCGCTTGGGCGGCGTTTTCGGTGGCGAGCGCCACAAAGTCGCGCTTGCCGCCTCGCTTTGGCGTCGTCAATCGAGTGCGTCCACGCCCCAGCGACTGTAGCCATCCCGCCAAGGTCACCTGGTCGTCCGGGTCGGTGGGCAGGAGAAGCTCCGGGGGAATCGCCGCCACCTTTTCGTAGTATTGGCGGACGAAGGCCGTCAGCACTTCGCCGTCGCTGACCTCGGGCGGGGCGTCGATCACGAAATGGTCGCTGTGGATGACCTTACCTTGCCTGGCCGAGAGCACCTCGACGCAAGCGCCGGTCGTGTCGCGGGCGAGACCTAGCGCATCTTGATCCTCCTGGCCGGTCGACACCACGCGCTGCCGTTCGATAACACGCTCAACAGCCTTGATCTGATCGCGGATGCGCGCGGCGCGCTCGAACTCCATTCGCTCCGCGGCCGACTCCATCTGCTGCTGGAGGTGGCGCAGCACCTGGTCCTGCTTCCCTTCCAGGAACAGGCAGACCTGATCGATGGTGGCGCGATAGTCCGCCTTACTGCAGGTAGCGTTGCAAGGTCCGAGGCAGCGGTTGATGTGCAGCTCGAGGCAGGCGCGAAAGGCCGGATCGATAGTTTGTTCGAGCAAGGGAAGCTCACAGGAGCGGTACGGGAAGAGACGCTTGATCAGCGCGAGCGTTTCGTTGACCGACTTGGAGCTGGCGAACGGGCCGAAATAGCGGGCGCCGTCGTGGGCAATCTGGCGGACCCGCTCGACTCGGGGGTAGTCCTCCTGGAGGCTCACGCGAATGTACGGATACTGCTTGTCGTCGCGCAGGCGCACGTTGTAGCGCGGGTGATGCTCCTTGATGTAGTTCGACTCGAGCATGAAGGCTTCGAGCTCGTTGCGAGCCAGGATATAGTCGAAGTCGGCCACGTGGGCCACCATGCTGCGAGTTCGGGGCGACAAGCCTTCCGGAGATTGAAAGTAGGACCGCACCCGGTTGCGCAGCACCGCCGCCTTGCCGACGTAGATGATCTCACCGGCGGCATCCTTCATCAAGTAGATGCCGGGTTTGCTCGGAAGGTCGCCGAGTTTGCGGGCCACGAGGTCGGTAGCTGGTGACATGAAACAACCGGATCGTTGGCTCAGTATGCATCGCCCACGCGGCGACGCTCGTGCCCAAATTGTACCAGTGCTGCCGCGGACCCGTCAGATGTGCTCCGGGCCAATGGCGTCGAGACCGTGCTCCACCTCGCTCAGGCTCGTCTGGAGCAACGTTTCGACGCGCGTCAGCAGATCGCGCGCGTACTGGTCCGCCCCGGTTCGGCGCTGGGCGGCATCCCGCTGCGCCTCCGCCACGCGCTGCGCGGCGGCTTGTTCGGCCGCCTGCAACATGCCGCGTTCCTGAACCAGGCGATCGGCGTCCTCGTCAGCCTGGCGTGACAGCCGCTCCGATTCCTCAAGGGCGTCTCGAAGCGTACGCTCGCGATCCTGTTGGACACGACGCGCCTGGCGAATCTCCTCGGGCACCAGCACTCGCATCTGATCGAGCAGATCGAGGCAACGTCGCTCATCCAGCAGCACGCGTGAGCTCATCGGAACACGGACGGCTGCATTGACAATCTGTTCGAAGTCGTCAACCAGTTGCAGGATTTCCGCCGACATCGGCCGCTCCTTCTTCTCTTCCGCCACGTTCTGCCATTCGGTACATCGTTACCGCACTATCGCCTTGCCGGCGCCGTTTCCAGACGGTCAGGCTATTGATCGTGTCCGGTAGGGTCTCGACGGCATGATGCTCCACGACGACGACGCCGTTGCTGGCCAGCAACGACTTGTCGCCAAGGCGCTCCAGGAGCGCTGGAAGATCGACGACACCGTACGGCGGGTCCATCAGCACGAGATCGAACGGACCGACCAGACGGCTAAGAGTGGCCGGCAAGGCGGCGCAGATGACCTGCCCCGCCTGTTCCAAACGGGCCGCCCGCAAGTTCTGCTGGATGATCCGGACAGCTCGAGCCTGACTCTCGACGAAGGTCGCGCGCGCCTCCCACCTGCTGAGCGCCTCAATGCCCAATGCTCCAGAGCCGGCGAAGAGGTCGGCCACACGGCTGAACGGCCCGGCCTGCGCCAACATGGCGAACATCGTCTCTTTGAGGAAGTCCGATGTCGGCCGCGTCCCGGAGCCCGGCGCTCGAAGACGGGCGCCGCGGGCGGAACCGGCAATGACCCTCACCCGCGGCCCCTTGCCCCGTCAGTTACCCCAACGCGGGGACCGGCGCGGGGGCCGGTAGGAACTGCGGCGGGCCGGAATGGAAGAAGGTCTCGAACTGCTCTTGATCGATGGTCTCGTCCTTGATGAGCTGCTCGGCGATCTCCGTCACCTTGTCTCGGAAGCGCGTCAAGATCTCATAGGCGCGGTCGTAGGCGTTATCGATCAAGTCCTTAATTTCGCTGTCGATCTGCTGCGCGATCGCCTCGCTGTAATTGCGTTGTTCGCTTATCTCGCGACCGAGAAATACCAACTCTTCCTTGCGACCGAACGCGCGAGGTCCGAGCTTTTCGCTCATTCCGTATTCGCACACCATCTTGCGCGCCATGCTTGTTGCCCGCTCGATATCGTTCTCGGCGCCGGTCGAGACGTCGCCGAACACGATCTTCTCCGAGACGTGGCCGCCGAGCAGCGCGGCCAGGTTGTCGCGGAACTGGTTGCGCGTCTGGAGGTATCGATCCTCGCGCGGCAGGTAGCGCGTGTAGCCGCCCATCATGCCCCGCGCGACGATCGAGATCTTCTGGACCGGGTCCATGTTCGGCAGCATCCGCCCAACGAGCGCGTGTCCAACCTCGTGGTAGGCCGTGATGGCCTTCTCCCGCTCGCTAATTACCCGGCTGCGGCGCTCCGGACCGGCCGTCACGCGGTCAATCGCTTCTTCCAGCTCCGACATGCTGATCGTCTTCTTATTGCGGCGCGCTGCCAGGATCGCGCCTTCATTCACCAGATTGAAGAGGTCGGCGCCCGAGAAGCCCGCGGTGAGCTTGGCGAGCGTTTCTAGGCTTACCACCTTGTCCAGCGGCTTGTTGCGGGTGTGAATCTCCAGGATCGCCTTGCGTCCCCGCACGTCCGGATTCGGCAGGACCACGTGCCGGTCGAAACGGCCCGGACGGAGCAATGCCGGGTCCAGGACGTCAGGCCGGTTGGTCGCCGCGATGACAATCACGTTGGTGTTGGTGTCGAAGCCGTCCATCTCCACGAGGATCTGGTTGAGGGTCTGCTCCCGCTCGTCGTGGCTGCCGCCCAGCCCAGCGCCTCGCTGACGTCCCACCGCGTCGATCTCGTCGACGAAGACGATGCACGGTGAGTTGCGCTTGGCCTGGTCGAACAGGTCGCGAACACGGCTGGCGCCCACACCGACGAACATCTCCACGAACTCCGAGCCGGAGATCGAGAAGAAGGGGACACCCGCCTCGCCGGCGACGGCACGGGAGAGTAGCGTCTTGCCCGTGCCGGGGGGACCGATAAGGAGCACACCGCGAGGAATACGGGCGCCCAGCGCCGAAAACTTATCGGGAAACTTCAGGAACTCCACCACCTCGGCGAGCTCCTGTTTGGCCTCGTCCACCCCTGCCACGTCGTTGAAGGTCACGGTGGGCTTGTTCCCCATGAACATCCGGGCACGGCTCTTCCCGAAGGAGAGCGCTTGCGAGTTGCTGCCTTGCGCTTGACGCATCATGAAAAGGATCAACACGCCGAAGATAACCACAGGAGCAAGTCCGCCCAGGAAGCCTAGCCAATTGGCGAGCTCGGATGGCGGCTGTTCCTCAACGGTGACCTGACTATCCGAGATGTTTCGATCGTGCAAAATACGTAGAATGCTGTCGTTGTCGTTCTTGTAGGCGACGAGCCGGCCGTCAGTAGTGTCGGCCGTGATTTTGTTGCCGACGAGCACGAGCTTGTCCGTCGTGATGCCGCTCTTGACGTCGTTTTCGACGATCTTTAGTACCTCACTGATGGGGCGCTGATTGGTCGTCGCGTTGCCTTGAAACAGGCTAAACACGATCGCCATAACGGCAACGAGAATAATCAGATAGACAAAGCTATTCCGGAGCCATTTGGCGTCCATTCCTACCTCCGGGACCGCGGCATCATCAGGTGTGACTCGAGGTGATCGGGACCGAAACGCCCCATAATTCGTTCGCTAGAGCCACGAAATTAGTATATCGTATCGCTCCGTCTGCCGGGCCCATACCAGGGAGTGGGGCAGGCTCTTGGTGAGCCGCCTACCACGTCGCATACGGAAGGCACGAGAGCGTTGTCACGCTACGATCAGAACCGCCGCGCCCAGCGGCGTCCACGGCGCCAAAAACGTGATCGTGTCCAGTTTAGTGTTCACACAGCCATGGGAGCCCGCGCGAACTGTCCCGTCCGGGTCGAGGTGGGGGAGGTCGGTGCCGGGCCCGTAGTACGGCCGCCAGGGGGCATCGTGGATGTAGTACCCGTCCGCACGGAACTGAAGCGCGAAATGCGTCGGGGAGTCGGGATACCAATACGGCGATCCCACCGGGTAGGGGGAGATGAACTTGAAGCTGGGGATCTTCTTTTGGACGCTGTAGAGGCCGGTAGGCGTGGACTTGTCGGGCATTCCGGTCGTGATGTCGCCTTGCCAGGCCAAGGTGGCGCCGTCATAGGCCCATAGGTGCTGCCGGGACAGGGAGACGGCGATGGATCGCCCGCTGCCGATGGGGCCCGGAATAGGCCCTGCCGGCGGCGCCACCGCGGACGCCGGGAGTAATACCGGCTGTATCTCTGTGACCAGGCCGGAATAGATCCAGCCGCTCCCTTGCGCAGCGATGACGTTGTACCAGAGAGGATTGGGGGGAGCCAGAACCTCACCCGGGGCGTAGGCTGTGACAGAGACGGCTTGGTTAACGGGCACATTGGCCAGCCACTGACTGTCCGAGCTCGGGCCGCTATAGAGATAGGCGTACTGGTAGCCGGCCCCACCCGAGCTGACCCATCCTGTCCAAGGCTGGTTGGTCCCGGCGGTATAGCTGCTCGAGTAGCTCCCATTCGCATAAGTGATCGTGCTGCCCGCCAGCGCAGGCGCTGCTTGCGCGGCGGCAACGACCGCGAGCGGGAGCGCGGCCGCCGCTTTCAACAGAGTTCGCCGTCGCACTGGAATGTCCGTCCTCGGTCAACACCGCCTGCTCCGCAGGCGCGATCAGTCAACCGGAATGGTACCACCCAACGGCCACCGCCCCTATGGCGTCTGTGGCCTGAAGTACTAGTCCCCGATTTCTCACACCGTGCGCGGCGGCAGGGCCGCCGGACCAGGAATGGTCCGGCTGGCGATTGTTCAGCGACAGCATATGGGCTATACTGGTGCTTCCTGGGAGGACGATTAGCTCAGTTGGTTAGAGCGCGCGGTTCACATCCGTGAGGTCGCTGGTTCGAGTCCAGCATCGTCCACAAGCGGCAGTTTCCTCGCAACGCTGCCGACGGCGTTTGACGATTTGCCGGTGACTCAGACCCGGCCGGCGCGTCGTGGCCCACGATGGTTGCAGGATTTGCCCAGGCCCATCCGGTCGGGCCACCGGGGGGCCGCCGGCCTCGGCCCGGCCAACACCTTAGCCTCGTATCAGCTTGCGGTGGAGCTTGGCTGCGACCTGGTCGAAATGGACGTCCAACAGCTCGCGTCCGGCGAGTTGGTGCTGTTCCACGACGATGCGATAGCGGTCGACGGAGCGCGACGACTCGTCAACGCATTGGACTTGGACCAACTACGATCGGCGCTCGCCGAGACCGGTCGCGAGCTCACACGGTTAGATGCGGCGCTCGACCTGCTCCGCCACCGCGCTGTTCCACTGTTGGATCTGAAAGGTATCGGGTTCGAGCGGGAGTTGGGGGAGGCGGTCAGCGCAGCAGAGATCGATCGTTCCATTGTCTGTGGGGGGCCGCTCAGCAGCCTACTTGCCACGCGTGCGGCCAACCCAGCCATTGCCACCTCGCTCACCCTGGACGGGACGGCCCTCGTCCAGCTTGACGCGGCCCGCATCTCGGCGATTCCGACCGACGCCGTGACGGCGGATTATCGCCATTTGAGCGCCGTTATGGTTGATCTGCTGCACCGCAATGGACTCACCGTCATCGCGTGGACGGTGGATGCCGCCGATGCCATGCGAGTGCTGCTCGATTGGGGCGTCGACGGCATTACGACGAACCGGCCCGATACGCTCACGGCCGTACTCGCTGAATAGCGGCGGCGTTAGGCACGAACATCCGCGGTGGTGTACAATGCTCTCGCTGGTGGTTTTGGTTACGGAGAGAGGGATGCAGCAGCACGAATGCACGTTGACGTAAAAGAGGGAGAGAGCTTCGATCAAGCGCTGCGGCGCTTTTCCCGAGGGGTAAGTCAGTCCGGAATCCTCCGCAGTTACCGCGAGTCTTCGCGCTTCGTCTCGCGGAGCGAAACAGAGCGAATGAAGCGCCGCCGAGCAGCCCGCCGCAAGGCGCGCAAAGGGTAAGATCGACGACGTCCTCAGTCGTCTGCCAGCCGGCGCAGCAGCAGGCAGGTATTGATCCCGCCAAATCCGAAGGCATTGCACAATGCCACCTCGGATTGTGCGATGAGTCCGCTTGGCGGCACGTGCGCCAACTCGCAGTCGGCGCCGGGCGTCGTCAGATTCTTGGTCGGTGGCAGCCAGCCGCGCCGCATCGCCATCGCTGTAATGCCTATTTCCATCGCGCCCGTGGCCCCGAGGGCGTGGCCATGCAGTGGCTTGGTGCCGCTGACGGCTACTCGGTTCCAGTGGTCGCCAAGCGCCCGCCTGATCGCGCGAGCTTCGGCGACATCGCCGGCAACGGTACCGGCGGCGTGGGCGCTTACGTAGTCCACGTCCTTCGGGGACGCGCACGCATCGGCCATCGCGAGGGTCATGGCGCGGGCGGCCTCGCTGCCGTCGGGCCGGGGCGCTGCCATATGCCAGGCATCATTCGTGAGGCCGTAGCCGCCGAGCTCCACGTACACCTGACGCCCCCGTGCCCTCGCTCGCTGCAGCGACTCCAGCACCAGGACTGTTGCTCCCTCTCCCATGACAAAGCCGTCCCGAGCCGCGTCAAACGGCCGGCAAGCCAGTTCGGGCTCGTCGTTGCGCGCAGACATGACCCTGATGACCGAGAAGGCCCCGAACGTCAGTGGTGACAGCGGAGCTTCGGCGCCTCCGGCCAGCGCTAGGTCGACGTCGCCGCGCTCGATCAGTCTGAACGCTTCTCCAATGGCCACCGCACCGGAGGCGCATGAGCTGGCGTTGCCCGAGGTAGGCCCGCGCGATCCCAGGGCAATAGCCAGATTGGCAGCGCCGGCGCCCCCGAACACGGCCAGAGCCAGCGTCGGACTCACCGCGCGCATGCCCTGGCGAGAGAACCGAGTGTGCTGCTCCTCGCCAAAGGCGATGCCACCCAGGGCGCTGCCGATAAACACGGCGGCGCCACCGATACTTGGATCACCGCGAGCCAGGCCGGCGTCGTCCAATGCGAGCAGTCCGGCGGCCACGGCAAAGCCGGAGTAGCGATCCAGCCGCCTAGCCTCTCGTGGTCCGACGAAGGTCGAAAGGTCGAACGCTGGGATCTCCGCCGCGAGCTGGGAGCGCAGCGTGGAGGCGTCAAAGCGTCTGGCGAGTCCGATGGCCGACCGTCCCCGGCGAACTGCCTCCCAGACCTTGGACTGACCGATGCCGAGCGGCGTAACCATGCCGATGCCGCTGATGACGACTCGGCGTCTATGGCACACGGGGCGACTCAGCCAGCTCTTTGATGCGGCGCAACGTCTTTCCGGCTACGTTGCCGATGAACTGCGGGCCAATGATCAAGTCACCCACGGCGCGGCCAACGAGGGGCCAGCGAAGCTCCAGATCATGTTGAATCGTCACCCTTACGCCGTCTGCACCGGCAGCAAAGGTCCAGGACACGTCCATGCCTCGCGTGACGCCCGCAACGTGCCGAAACTCAAGGCGCGGTATTGCCGGGCGGAGGATAAGCACTGCGCGCCAGCGAATCGGCACCACGTCCCGCCAGCAGGCCATCTCAACCACTCGGCGATCGCCGCGACGTTCCAGGACACGCACCCATCGGTAGTGCGGCAGGAGGGCGGGCCAGCGCTCGACATCGGCAGCGAGCTCGTAGATCCGTTGCAGCGGCGCGCGAATGAGGACAGCGTTGCTGACGTTCACGGCCTGGTCCCGGCGTTCCTCACGGGCGCAACAGATTCCACAGTGACTGAGGGCGCAGCACGTCGTCCGCGGAGGCGAAGTCCCCCAAGGCGGCGGCGAGTTGGGCAGCCTCCGAGCGTCGGTTCAGGCGTTGCACGGCATAGTCCAACAAAGCCGGTACGGCGACAAAGGATTGGACCAGTAAGCATAGTCGGTCCTTCGCAGCAAACGCGCGACGGCGCAGATGAGCGTACGGCGCCAGCGCGCCGGCCGACACGTCACCGGAGCGCAACGCCGCCGTCGCGACGCTGATGGCGAGCTCTGCCCCTCGCAGCGCGCGGAATACGCCTTCCCCGGTAAACGGATCAAGGAAGCCGGCGGCGTCGCCGACGAGGAGGAGGCCCGGCGCGTGCGGACGGAGGCGCCGATGGGCCAGCGGCGCACAGCCGCGCAGCCGGTCGATTCGACGGCCATTTTCCAGTAGACCAGCTACGGCCGGCAAGCGCCGAAGCGCCCAATTCAGCACGGCCTCACCACTTCCCAATGCCCGGGCGCGTCCAACGCTGGTCACCAGGCCAACGTTTACCACGCCACAACCCAGCGGAGCTAGACCGCAATAGACGTGCCGCCCGACGTGCATCTCCCCATGATCCTCGAGCCCGTCCACGCCGGAGTAATGGGTCACCAGGCCAACACGCGCAGGCCAGCGCGACGCTGCTTCCAACCCGGCCTGCCGTCCCACCAGGGATTTTGAGCCATCGGCGCCGATCAACAGTCGCGCCGAGAACGCACGAGTTTCCGAGCCGGCTCGTGCGACCAGTCCGGCGACGCCTGCCGGCCCGCGCAGGACGTCCACGACCGTCACACCCAGGTGGACCGCGACGCCCGCGTCGCGCGCCTGATCGACCAGGGCCTGATCCAGGAACTCCCGCCGGACCGCGAGGGCGCGGTGAGCTTGTGTATCGTCTGGATATGCCAGGAGGTGACGGCCGCCGCCCGGTGCGACCAGTTCCATGCCACGGAGTCGCGAGTGCGGTAGCTGTGACACCGCCGTCCACAGTCCCAAGCGCTCGAAGCAATCCACCACGCCGGGACTGAAGTATTCGGCGCAAGCCTTGGCTCGTGGAAACCGAGCGCGGTCGATGAGGGCCACTCGCCATCCCTGCGCTGCCAGGCCGTGAGCCGTCGCCGCGCCGGCAGGTCCGGCGCCGGCCACCACGACATCGTAGGCTCGATCTTGGGCGGTCATCGCTAAGGGCACGCCGCCAACACTGCGCGGTACCCGGGGATGTGCGCGCCCCAAACTGGACGTAGGTTTGCTCGGATCAACAGGCCCAGTAGCTCGGCCATGGTGTAGGCGCGGCGAACCGACAGAGGCGCATCGTGCCGAGTGAGGCGATTACGAGTCGCCAACCGTGAGAGCAGCAGCGCGCCAGCATATCCCAAGGAGCCGCGCAAGAGGTCGTCGATGACGATGCCCAGACGCGAGACGCGGCTCATCTCTCGCAGCGCCCGGACCGCCACAGGTGGGGCCAGGTGGTGCAACATCAGCGAGCACTGGGCGATGTCGACTCCCCGAGTTGCCATCGGCAGGTCGATGGCATCGCCACGGACTAGGCCGGCGCTGGGCAGCGGCCGACGCCTGGCGATTTCAAGCACCGCCCCGGACTTGTCCAGCATGATCCCTCGACAAGGATGCCCAGAAAGGCCCAGCCGTCGCAGCGTCGATCTGAGGCCGCCTCCTCCACCGGCCCCCACGTCCAGTATGGTGATCGGCATGCTGGCGTCTGCCGTGACCAGCGCGCTGACCGCCTCGAACACCAGCCAGTGCCCGCCGAGCCACCCGTTCACCCGATCAAGGTCACGAAGGTTCCCAGCCAGCTCCGCTCCGGCCAACAACGGACCGTCGAGCAGCTCGGCGGCGTCGATGCGACGACGGAAGCTCACCCGTTGCAGTGTGGTCGTCCTCTCCGGCAGATCGGTGTTTGACTCGCCTCTACCATAATGACAACGGTACACCATAGCGGGGATGTTGGCTCGGTTGGACCGGAATGGCCGTTTTGTCGGTGGCTGGCGGCATGCGATGCTAGGGCGATGGTTGTCGGGCATCGCCGGTGGACGCGGGAGGAAGGATACATGGCAACAACGTGTCGTAGGCTAGAGGGACGCGTCGCGCTCATCACGGGGGCCGCGCAAGGCTTTGGACTGGCCACGGCAGAGCGCCTGGCCGAGGAGGGCGCGGACATCGCGCTCCTCGATCTGCAGGCTGATGGGGTCAGCGCGGCGGCTGTTCATGTCGCAGCGACTAGCGGCGGCGCGACAATTGGCTTGGCGGCGGACGTATCAGCCAAAGAGCAAGTTGACGCGGCGGTTCGGCAGGTGATCGACCGGTTTGGCCGGATCGATGCCCTGGTCAATTCGGCGGGCATCCTCAGGCTCTCCGACATCCTCGCCTGCAGCGAGGACGAGTGGGACCGCGTCCTCGGCGTGCATCTGAAGGGAACGTTCCTGCTGTGTAAAGCCGTGCTTCCCTCGATGGTCGCCCGTCGGTTCGGACGCATCGTCAATCTGTCGTCGTCCGCCGGCAAGCAAGGAGGCATCTTGTCGGGGATCGCTTACAATACCGCCAAGGGCGGCATCCTTTCCTTCACGATGTCGCTCGCCCGCCAATTTGCGCCGTTCGGCATTACCGCCAACGCCGTGTGCCCGGGAACGGCGGACACCGCCATGGGTCGCCAGTTCACCACGGAGCAGCTCGCCTCAATGGTAGCGCGGATACCGCTTGGACGGTTGGCTACGGCACAGGACGTCGCGGGGGCTATCGCCTATCTCGTCTCCGACGATGCCTCCTTTGTTACCGGCGAGATGCTCGACGTCAACGGCGGCATGTACATGGATTGAAGCCGGCAGCGTTCGTCAACTGTAACTCTCTGCTCACGCAATCTTAGCGACTTTGGACCACTTCCTCGATCACCCCGGGCGCCTTCGTGCGTTAACGTGCTGTGCGGATTGATCCTCACCCCTGGTGGGCTGTTCGGGTTCAACCGCCTGGAATGTTAGCCGCGTAATGGAATGCGCAGCCTTGGCAGCGACTCTTCAGGTTAGCGATGGTAGAAAGGGCAACTCAGCGTTATGGAGGGCAGGATACTATGGCTCGCCCAGGCTTGGAGGAGCGCACGGCGTTCTCTCTGCCTTGGCATGCTGGCGTCGGTGATCGCGACTCCAGCAGTATTCGCCGACACCACCTCAACGGCCACAACGACGACAACAACAACGACGAACTCCACCACGTCCACTACCTCGACCACGACCAGTACGACCAGTACGAGCACCAGCACCAGCTCGGCCAGCTCGAGTAGCAGCAGCGCGACCGCGAGCGTTACCGGTACCGCTTTCTATGACGACAACGGCAACGGCGTGCAGGACAGCGGCGAAGCCGCGGCATCGGGGGCCGGCATCACCATCACCTGCGCGACTTGCGCCGGCACGCCGGCCGTAGCCACGGGCACCGCCGATTCCAACGGCGGGTACAGTCTCTCGTTCATCGTGACTGCCCCACAGCAGTACGTGGTAGCCGCCACGGCGATGCGGTCCGGCGGGCCATCAGTAGCGTCAGGACCGAACTATTCCGGAAGCGACCGATTCTTCCCAGGCGCCGGCCAGTCTGCAGCGATCAACGTTGGTCTGGTCCCACACGACCAGCGCTACTTCAGCCAGACGGGGTTCCGGATCGACCACGACACCATCTGGGACTAC